>JAEOSR010000033.1 GCA_016840285.1 Candidatus Hodarchaeota archaeon
AGTGAGCATCGTTTACAGCATAGGACTACCCGGGTATCTAATCCGGCTCGCGACCCTAGCTTTCGTGCCTCACAGTCGGACCCGTTCCAGTGTAACGCCTTCGCCACCGGTTGTCCGCGTTGGATTATCGGATTTCACCCCTACCCAACGCGTACATTACACCTATCCCGGTCCCAAGACGCACAGTATCCCCAGCACGCGCTCGGCTTAAGACCGAGCATTTCACAGGGGACTTACGCTGTCCTGCTACGCACACTTTAAGCCAAATAATCACGCCCACCACTCTAAGAGCTGGTTTTACCGCGGCGGCTGGCACCAGTCTTGCCCTCTCATTATTCGCCATGCTGTGAACACATAGCAAAAGATCTCCGATGGGAGATCACTCGGATTAACCGGCTCACGCTTTCGCGCATTGGCCAGTTTTCGCGCCTGCTGCACCCCATAGGGCCTGGCCCGTTGTCTCAGTGGCCATCTCCAGGCTACCACTCTCATGGCCCGTACCGATCATCGCCTTGGTGGTCCTTGACACCACCAACAAGCATAATCGGACGCAGACTCATCCTCGGGCGCCGTAGCTTTGAGTGCGAAGTCATTCCAGAACAACGCACCTATAGGGAATTATACCCAGTTTCCCGGGGGTATGCCCTACCTGAGGGGAGATTATCTACGCGTTACGGAGCAGTTCGCCAGGCGAACGAGTCGCCTCGACTTGCATGACTTAGTCTTAATCCGATAGCAGTGGGCTCCGTCAGGATCGAACGGAATTACACGGAAGTTAACGTTCCGTTTCGACAAATGAATATTCGTTAGGAATTAAAATACGGAGGTTGAAACCCTCTTTCCTGAGGAAAGAGAATGTTACAACAAGTTTAGTTGGAGTTTTCTACAATATTGTGCTGTGGAATTGTTAGATATTTATATCGAGCATGCGATCTGATGTCTGTACGCTTTTTAGACGGCGGTCGAGTTGGTGATCATTAAAAGAGGATTCCTGTTGCCAGGACGACCTTACCCTTGCGTAGCCTGGCTTTCGCCGTGCTACCCAATTGCGTTTTGTTCTGTTCCAATTGGGGGCGCCAGCTTCGCTTAACCCACGTTTTAGGGAGAACGTTTCCTAACCGCTGGCTGGTTGTGAGGGGTGTGGTTTCCCACAAGGAACCTTCACCAATCGCAGTCTCACCATAGCGTTGGTGGTTGTATGAACATTAAGGTCAGACACGACTTTCGAGAGTATCTAGTGTGTCCAACGTGGCAAGGGCCTTCCACCTATTTAAGGCTTACTTCTCGATTCACTTCATCAACGTGAGTAATCATTTGTTGGGAGTGATTCGGGTCGTATTGGAAGGTCTATTAGTTGTTCATGGTCTTTTTCGGCAATCGTTGCGGATTCTGTTATGCTTTTTAAAGATTCAGCTTGACCCACCACAGTGTCTGTTCATATTGGAAGTTATTGTAATTTATGATATTAAACTAAAGTCTTGTTTTGACTTATTTTCAACTTCACAGACTAATGATAAGGGATTTATCTATTATATCTTAAGATGGTAAGACTTTTATATCTTAGGGCCCTATTTTCCTTGACCATCATGAAAGGAATCAAAGTCTACATTGATCCAGACATAGAGGCAGAATTTCGGAAAACTGCTATGAAAGTCTTTGGTTATGGGAAGGGGTCGTTGAGTAAAGCCGCAGAAGCAGCATTCCGGAAGTGGATTCAAGAATATTCGACTAACTTGGAAAATCTGAATATTCCCGAAGATCCGATTAAAGAAATCAGGGGTCAACTGGAAGAAATCACTCTTACCTCTGTAGAACTCCAGCATAAAGCCCCCGAATATCGTGTTGGAAATCAATGAGATTTTGGGATTGTTTATGTTAATTGACGCTAATATCTTCTTAGAAGTTCAACTCAATCAAGAACAGGCATCAGCAGCCGCAGAAATCTTAGAAGCCGTTTCTAAAAACAAAATTGAGGGCTATATTACTGATTTTACAATTGATTCCATCATCATCATTATGGAACATTATAACAAATCTCCTGCTGAAATCAAACGATTTCTTGTCTCCTTACTTGCTTACAAAGGGCTAGAATTCTATAAGTTCTCTATTTACGACAAAATTGAAGCTACAGATCATATGGCCTCGGTAGATCTGGATTTTGATGATGCTTGTATGTATCAAGCCATGAAAGTATTGAACATAAGTCGGATTGCTTCTTTTGATTCAGATTTTGATAATGTTCCTGGAATCTTTCGATTGACCTCAATCAGGACTGATTGAGTTGATTGAAGGGAGAAACATATAGGAGAAAAGGCTCTAAGCACTTGGAATTCTTATTCTCTTTCTTGGTGGCATCATTTCTTGACATGTCTTTTACATCTAGTATTTATTTTGCACTTCTCTTCCCAAAACATTTCATATTAGTGCATCAAACACCGTTGTAGGACGTCCAACGTAACTTCTCTTCTCTTTATATTCAACTGCAAATCCTTTCGCTATCAATCGTTGTAAGCTATCATAGATTGAGCTACGTGCAATGCCCGTTAATTGAACCATTTCTGGACGAGTAAGCGGGCCATAAGCGACTAATATCTGAAATATCACATGATCTAAGTCGTTTGTTATTTTTAGTTGTTCTTGGGCTTGTGAGGTTGGTGTTAAATTAAGTAACAGAACTTTTAGAATAAGAGAATCAGGACCAATTCCTAGCAATGCCAGTTCTTGCAGGGACTGCCTTTTAATCATGGTTATAATATCTAGCATAGGAGCTGTTTCAGGTAATTTAAAGAATTGACGTAGAGTATCTATTTCAATATAAAGCTGATATAATTGTTTAAAATCAATTTTTATTTCCTGTGATGCATCTTCAGTTAGCTTTTTTGCTTCTTTTTCCTTAGTTCCTACACGTGATAGTAAATTTGAGGCGTGTTTCAGTTTTTCACTAGCATTCTTTAGCTTTTTTTCTTTAATTTCCGAGATTGCGTCATCGATAATTTTTTTGATGTCTTCCTTATCCGCAGCAAAGGAAAGATTTAAAACTTCTTGAATCTCTATTAATTTTTGAAAGAAATAATAGTGTTGCTTAACGGGGTATAAGGAGGGAAGTTCTAATTCTTCCTGCATTTTTCGAAGAGATTTCCATGTTGTAATAACATTTTTTTCCGAATCCATACCTTTTAAGCTTAACAGGTTTCTTAGTTCTTTCAGTTCTTTATCAGACGATTCATCAATATCTGATGATACGCTTATGTTACGGGACATGATTTCCCATCGGCTTCAGATTTCGGCCATATTATCTTCTAAAAATACTGCAACATGACTTTCAAGGATTAGTATAAATATGACTATAATAAAAATTCCTTTTAAAAGGTTTTTCAGCAGAATGGGAAAGTAGAATGAAAAATTCTGATTATCTTTCAGACTTTCTTGCTGGAAAATCTACTGCTAAAAACCAACATTTAACATGATGAAAGAAGGGTTGTTTGTAGTTACAACCACTCTTACTGTTTCAGAACTATTCTATGGGAAATATAGGAGAAAATGGCAAAAAAGACGATCCAAGGCCCTTGAAGAACTCATATCAGCTTTAATTGTGTTACCATTTACTATTCAGCATGCAAAAGAATATGGGAAAATACGAGCTTCTTTAGTTGATAAAGGGCTGGATATAGGATTTGCTGATACAGCCCTTGTGTCTATTGCCATTATAGAAGATCATCCGCTTCTAACTGCGAATGTTGAGCATTTTAATCGAATCGAAGGATTGAAAATAAGAATTTACAAATAAATGAAATTGAAACTAATGTCGTATAATGATCCCTGCGGAAAATTGTTTCATTCTAGTTTATTAACAAACTTGGAAACTTATCAAGTAGGAAGCTAAGCAGAGGTTGAAAATCATGAGTACCCACGAATTTCCAGAGAGTTTTGATAAGCGGGTTGTGATATATTATCAGATCTTAAAGGAGGGCTGGATGTTTACTCCATCCCATGAACAACACAAAGAGAGAGAACGCCGCCGCCGTTACTCTGATGAAGTCGACCGTTTCTTGGGTTTGAAGAGTTAATGCGAGAATAAATTGCCTCAACTCCTGGGGAGAGAAATTAAGATTGATTGACATTATTTTTTTTGGTTCTAGAAAGACGTGCGAAGATATTTTCTATAATCAGCAGAAATTTAAACCGTTTTGAAGATTTAATTGATCGGGTCTCTTCTATTATCCAAATCGAACAGGATTTATTTGAGATTGAGTTTGCTGAGTTTGATCTCTATAAGTTCCTAAAAAATGTACTTGACTCCTATCAACAGACTTTAAGAGAGCAAATAGTATATAATGGGTGTCAGCAGGATACATTGTTGATTATAAATGGGGATAAAGATCGATTACTGCAGGTACTCGAAAATGTTATAGGAAACGCTATTAAACAGACTCATCCTAGACGAAGAGCTATTCTTATAAATTTAAAGGTATTATCTAGCGATATTCAAATTATAGTTAGTGATAATGGGGCGGGTATAGCGTCTGAGAATCTTGAAAAAATATTTGAACAGTTTACATCTATCAATACCGAATATTCCGTTACTGGGACGGGATTAGGCTTGTTTATCTCACGTAGAATTTTAGAGGCTCATAAAGGGTCTATTGTGGCCCGAAGTGAGGGTATTGGGAAGGGTTCTTCTTTTACAATCACACTGCCCCGAATTTGATCTCTTGAGCATTTTTGCTGGGTAGAGAGGATTACAAAATCAATTTACCAACAATTATTATTTATTAATACACTAAGGTTTATTTTTTCTCGGCTCACAATACAGTCAAGGAGAAACCATTGAGGAAGCTTTAGACAACATCAAAGAAGCAATCGAGCTTTTTATTGTTGGTATGGAAGAATTTGCATGGGAATTTTCTATTTATGGTCCATTAATCATCGGTTTGTTTAATATAATCATCGTTGGCTTCTCTAATTATGGTTTCCTCATTGCTTCACTTGTATATCTGTAAGAACTCGTACTTCTCAGGATTATCTTCTTTAATTGTTTCAGCAGCACGTTTAACATCAATTTGGACTATTGGTTCTAATTCTTTCATTAATTCTTTAGGCTCTTGTATTTTTCTTGTCAATGAATATAGTGCTGTCCACAGGTGGTCCGCAACAAGATTGACTGCTTCATTTGAATTTATCTTGAATATTGGTTCAAAATTTTCCCTAAAAGTATTCTTATTACAAGTTTCACCTGCAGAGAAAATTAATAGTTTCCAGATGTGTTCTCTGACTTTCCCTACATCAATTTGGACTACTGGTTCCAATTGTTTCCTCAATTCATTCGGATCCTGTATATCCCTTGTTAAAGAATATAATGTTGACCAAAAAGGATCTTCAACTAGTTTGAATGCTTCTTTTGATTTTATTTTGAATACTGGTTCATATTTTTCCCTATAAGTCTCCTTATCATCCATCTTACTGATCGAGGAACAAACCAACATCCAGAAATGTTTTTGGATCTTTTCTTTATAATCTCCCATATCATCACCGATTTGTCTCTTGATTTTAACGTTCTTTCTTCATGTTATGTGAAAAGAGAGACTTGAAACGTCCTCTCTTTTGTCCAACTTGTTAATTCTGTTCTATCAATAAAAATCTATTGTTACATTACTCAATAATATGTCTTTGAAGTATTCTAAATTGGTGTTATTCGTCATTGACCGCTTTGATAGAAATATTTTCGATAATATGCTGTGGTAATGTCCTTTCAATCCAATAATTTTTCTCTCTTAATTTCCCTTTGACGACTACTTTCACTTATTTGAAACCTATAAAAATGGCTATTTTGTGATTAGTCTATCACACATTTCGTAAGTTTAAAATGACATAAACCTGTTTCCTCTCTTTTCATCAAGAAAGAGACATTGAAATTCCATCTACGACTACTACACCTCCAACCATCACTAAATATTAGACAGTATATTTTCTCCTTTTTCCTTTCTTTTTGAAAATTTTTGGACTTTAAAAAGGATAAATTAGAACATACTTCGAAAGGGCTTCATTTTCACCATCCTTACATCGAGAGTTGTTTGGTCAATACTAATGGAAGAAACTAACCAGGTAGTTTCCAGTTTCGTCAGGAGTTTAGAGACTCATCCTAATGGAGAAGCCATCATTGAGATTGTTGAAACGATCTTAGCTGATGATACGGGGGCTATAGATCCTTCCCACATTGCCTCCCTTAAGGAATTAAGTAACAATAATGTATCCCTGCTTGTAGATTTCTGGATTTTACGTGGTTCGATCCTGAATGAAGAGGGTCGTGATCCTGAGGCGGTTCAACTGTTTTTTGAGGCGACTCAGTGGCTTCCCGATGATATAAGTACCTGGTTGCGAATCGCAGATATTTTTAAGGCCAAGGATGAACTCCTCAAAGCGTCATTTTTCCTCACTGAGGCTCAAACACGGTTCGAATCCCATATTTCCATTACAGATGAGTTGAATTCTCTGCTGCGTCAATTAGAGGTTCAGCTTTCCCTTCCTCTTGGGATTCCACTACAAACGAAAGAATCTGATGATCATTTAGAATCTCCAGTGATTATAGAACCAGAATTAGATAATACAAATGATCTTTCAGTTCCCCCCGCTCGGTTAAAAGACCCCCTTCAGATTTCTCCTGAAGCTGAAAGTGTCTGGAATCTTGCATTAGAATGTTTTGAAGAGGGTAATAAGGGAGACAATCTGATTTATCTTAATGCGTTTATCCATTATGCTCATTCGACAGTGCGAGAGGTTTTGGGTTTAGATGGGAACTTTAAGACGGATTTGGATGCTAAAGTGGCTCAATATGGGCTATTTAATTTTCAACGGTTTTTCAATAACCTTAACTCTCTCCGCAATGCTGTTATTCATGATAGCTATCTTCTCTCCAAGGAAGAGGCTCGTGACATCCATACTCGCGTTACCGAGTTTTTGTCTTTCATACAGAATCAATAGGAATTTAATTGGCTATGATTGCAAAATCATTGACAAAGTGGTGAATGCCTGGGGCTACTGTTTTAATGAGTTTTTTGTCACTTGTTTTAATTGTAAGATGAGGAAATGCTTCTTTAATCACAGCTTGTATTTGGGGCTGCCAATCTGTTGGTTTCCGTGAGCTCGATAATCCATGAGCATGAATGATTCCTCCTCGTTCTTGGTGTAGACTTGCTAGTGCTGCAACAAACTGAGTTTTGTCACTAGTAAAATATCCCATGATTACTCGATCTGCCCAATCCTCTGGCGTGATTTTCCGATTGTCTCCAAGTTTTGCTTGGTATTGCTTCTTCACCTGATTTTCTTGAATATTTTTCTCCAAAAACTTGAATGCCTTGGGATTAATTTCAATCCCTATGATCTTTACTGTTGGATTGTGGACCGCTATTGGTAATGATAGATTTCCTACACAAGCAAACATATCAATAATCTGTTCTGCCTTCTGGCAACTTTTGATCATTCGTTGTCGTTCTGCATGGTTTCCGCTGGAAAATGTCAGTTTTAGGGCATCTATCCAGAATTTGCACCCTAGTTCTTTATGAAGCGTGACAGTATTAGTGTCTCCTGCAAGGACTTCATTAGCTGGTTGTCGTACTGTTGTAGTTGTTATTCCCACTTTGAGTGCAATTGTTCTTAGTTCTGGCAGGAATTCTAAATATTTTTCACCAATTTCCCTCTTCCACGGTAGTAGGTCTGGGTTCAGATTTAATATTCCAACCTCTCCTACTCGTTTCCAGCGTTTTGGTAGGAATGAAATAAGTTGTGCTGGTAGAATTTTTTGGTCTCGGATAGCTTGTTGAATTTGATGGAATGGAGTTCGTCTGGCGGTCAATATTTTCTAAAACCTAGGTCTGCTGCGATCTCTCGGATGCACCGTCTGCAGATGTGCAACCCATATTTTCGAATTATTGCTCTGTGTGTCCCGCATCTCCGACACGTACGTGTTCCCTTCCCAAATTTTTTCTTTGTCTCTGACATCTTATGCATGCTTATATGACTCCGAGATTGAACTCATGCTTAAAAAAAGCAATTCCTTCCTCTTTGGTAATTTTATGTTTAGTGGGGATTTTCATTTTCCGCGCTCTGCGTCGATTTGTCCGATATCCAGGACGTTCTAGGACTACTGTAGTATCAAACCCGTGTACCCCAATTTTGGGGTCGTATTTGATATTTGGTAATTTCAGGTGGTCATCAATTCCTAGGGATAGGTTTCCTTGCCTATCAAAATTCTTTTGAGATACTTCATCCTCAACCGCCCAAAACGCTTTTTTCAAGAACTCCTGTGCAAGTTCCCCTCTGAGCGTTGTGAATACGGCTATGGGTTCGTGTTTTCTAATCCCAAATCCTCGGACTGATTCTTTCGCTCTCCCGTCTGCTGGGGCTTGATTTGTAAGGATTTCGCAGAGTGTTCTGGCTCGTTCTAGTTCTGGGCCTGAGGTGCCCACTGCAAAATTCACAGACACTTTTAGAATTCGGGGTTTTCGCATTGGGTGTGTTTTCCATTCAGCCACGAATGCTTTTTCATTGTCTGTGAGTGGGACTGGTTCCCTTTCTTCTTCTGCTGTTGGGAGAGTTCTTTTCCTAAAGCTCATTTTCTTCGGTTCCTGTTTCTTGTGGTATTTCAATGACTGGCTTTTCCCGACCGATAACAAACAGGTGTTGATCTGTTGTCTTAATTTCCCCTTTATCTGTCTCTAATGTAACAGTACGTGTTTTTCGTCCGCTTTGAGTTTCTATCTCTTGAATCTTTCCGACAATTCCAACGTTATGTCCTCCCATAATCAATGCGGTGTTGCCCTCGGCAAAGGGGTAATGATCTTCAAGTGTTTTGTCTTCTAGGTTAAACATCACACTATCTTTGACTGCTAGTTCTGTGATAGGGAATTTTTGTTCTTCTCCAGGATTCATCAAAAAATTTCTGCCATCGTGAAACGTGAGTTGAATTTGGCTATTTTTAACAGTCTGTTTTCTCTTGATCCGTTGCATCTTCAGATGTGCATCATCTTGTGAGATTGGATGAAGTTTAAATCTACGTTTTCCACGGTACGGCGTCAGTCGAAAATATTCCTCTGTTTTTGTGATTTCTAATATATCCATAGGGCCTAAACTTGATTTGTAGCTGGTCTGAACCTTTCCATCAATTTTGATCATTTTTCTGCTTAATATTTTCTTGACTTCGGAAAGGGTTTTTGCGTATCCTAACATTTCTCTAATTACAATTCCTAACGGGATCGAAGATTCCCTTGTACTTCGTGTCGGGTAAGGATTGATTGTAAAGGTTCCATGTTTTCTTTGTATGGGATAGGCGATTGGAGCGCTTAATCGTTTTCTATGTTGTGGACTTCCTTTCTTACCCATTGTTTCCTACTCCATTATTCTTCTTCTGTGGCTTCTGCTGCGCTGATATCGTCTTCATCAATTTCAAGTTCCATTTTTGCCCGTCGTTCAAGAATCTTCTTTCGTGATTTGTCTACTTTACCAAATCGCCGAATAACTACCTTTGAAGCATCAATTTTGTACATTACCTTTGACTTATCCGCTTTTTCACGGGCTATTCCATCAATTCCCAAACGTCTTTTCTTCGTATCAACAGTGAGAACTTTCCCTTCAGTCCCCATGAAATCGCCTGTGGTGATATAAACCACATCACCTGTGCGTACAGGCATTTTTTTAACTTTGTATTTTGTTTGCAAGTCTTTGGAAAGTCGTGCGGACATCATTTTCGATCGTTGAAATGAATCTGCTGTGAATAATCGTCGTCTTTGTTTTGATGGATCACGAGTTTTTGTTTTTGAACCCATTTTTCTCTTCACCTTCTTTCAGGAAATAACTCGCGCTGTACTCGCAATTCGTGGCCACGCGTCGGCTGCTTCTTTTGATACCGCTCCCCGAATCTCACTTCCACGTGGCTCTCCTTGTTCGTTTGTCACAACCACTGCATTATCTTCAAAATAGACCCAGCTTCCATCTGATCGTTTATAGGGTTTTTTTTGTCTGATTACTACGGCATGCACTATTTGTCTTCGCAGTTTGGGTGTTCCTTTTTTGACAGAGCATACGATCATATCCCCTACTCTTGCTGCAGGTTGTCGTCTCAATCGTGTATTATGCCCTTTTACACTAATAACTTGAATCATTCTTGCTCCAGAGTTATCAGCTACCCTAACAATGGCCCCAGTTGGTAAGGCTCGGGTTATTTTCCTTGTTACAAGCCGTAATGATCTTCTCTTCTTCATTTTTCTTATTCTCCTTTCCCTAGGTTTTCAATTACTACGAATGATACGGTTTTTGATAGCGGACGACACTCTCCAATTCGTATTTGGTCTCCAACCTTTGCGTCTATACAGGGGGGATTATGAGCGTGCATCCGTACGGTTGAGCGCCCATATCGTTTGTATTTTCTTACTAATTCCAGATAGGGTCTTTGAACAGTTACTGTTTTGTCCATTCTGTCTGAAATTACTTCTGTTTCAATAATTCGTCCACGAACGGATAATGTTCCATGGAAGGGACAGTTCTGGTCATCGCATGTCCTCTTAGGTGTTGGAGCAATTCCGATATGTCGTGAATATTTTTTCTTCACCATTTTCGTTTCCTCATACGTTTAATGCGGTCTTCATGTCGTCCTTTCATTTGTTTGCCATTTATTTCGTATGATTGGTTATTAATTGTGATTCGTAATTTTGATTGATCCTTTGGGATCATTTTTAGCCCTGTAGAGGTTCTTATTTCCCAGGTATTTTTTGTTTCGTTTCTAATTTCTCCTGAAAACACTTTCCCTGAGTATTTAATTTCACAATGTCGGTTTATTAATCTAATTCTTAATAAATTTCTCTCTGATGATACTTCATGGCGATTATGGGACATCTCGTTCTTCCTTATTAATTGTGAGGATTCGTGCCACTGTTCGTCTTAGTTCACGTATACGGCCTGAGGATTCAACCGACCCTGTTCGAGCTTTACCTCTCAGTGTCAACAATTCGGTTTTCAATTCTATTAACTTCTTCTCCCGCTCGGGAGGAGTCATTTTTCGAATTTCTGCTTTACGCAAGATTGCCGTTTTAATCACCGTCTTCCTCAAAATCTTCAGATTTCAGTAATTCTTCGTCTTTTTCTTCCTCTTCAATTTCAGGTTCCGCTTCAGGTAAAGGTTCTATTTCTTCTTCCGTTTCAGATGTAATTTCTTCTTTTGTTTCAGGTAAAGATTCTTCTTTTAATTCAGCTTCAGGAAGTATTTCTTCTTCTTCCTCGACTAGATCTTGATCCTCTGGTTTACCAAAAACATTAGGAATGAGTACAGAGTCATCAGGAAGCACGGCGTCAGGTTGCATGATCTTTACGTGAACTCCTATAACTCCCTGTTTTAGCGTAACTTCCATTACAGTATCTTCAACATATTTCCTAGAAGGTTCTCCACATTTAGCTACGAATCCTTCTCTGAATACTTCTGATCGTGCACGTTGGGAGGTCAATTTTCCTTTTATCGTAATTTCGCAGCCTCGTGCTTCAGCGGACATGATTCGTCGAACGAGGGCGTATCCTGCTCTACGAAAATGAAATCCCTTTTGGATCTGTGAAATCAGTCGTCCTGCCATTACTCGGGAATTTAATCGAGGATTATCAAGATCTTTGATCTCTAGTTGAGGGGTTTCCAATCCATATACGTGTTCTAGCACTTCAGTGATTTTCCTAACATTGCGTCCACGTCTTCCAATCACCATTCCTAGACGTACGGCATGGATTACGACTCGATGCCCCATTGGTGTTTTGTGAATTTCTACCTTTCCTTGTCCAGCTAGCTGTAATTCATCATTTAGGAATTCACTTACTTGAACGTATTGTAAGTTTCTATTTAATAATTCCTTTCTTGCTGCCATTCCCTCATTCCTCCGTGACCACTACTTCTACGTGTGTTAATGTTTGATTGCTTGGGGATGACCGTCCATGGGCTCGTGGCATGATTCCTCGGATTTTCCGTCCTCTTTGTGCTGCGATATGCGTGATTCGTAACCGACTGACCTCTAATCCTTTAAACGAGGAATTCTGTTCCACATTTTCTAGGACTCGTAAGATTTCTCTTGCTGCCTTTTGTGGGTAGCGTCCTGCTGGCCATTTTTGTAAATCACGTCGGTGGGGAACTTTTTTCCGATAGCGTTTGAAAGGAACACTTTTATCTCCAGTTATTACTTGTTCAAGATATTCCTGGGCTGTTTCTAAGTATTTTCCTTTGAGTTCGTGACAGATTTCACGAGCATGTTTTGGCGAAATTCGCATATTCCGTCCTGTTGCGATCGCGGTGCGGTCTGCATCTAACCCAAAGACAGAAATTTTGTAATTTGGCACTTCAAATTCAACCATTTTAAAGACTGAGGAATAATCCTGAATCCTTTTTTGTTTTCTTTTTTTTTGACCTTTACACGTAGTATTGGCTTATTTCAAACATTTAAGGTTACGATTTTTTCGTTATAAAAATCATCTCCTTCCACTGATTCATATACGCAATTCAAATCCTTTGAATCATTTCTTTTGCATACTTGTCTTTTCATCGTTTCAGCTATCTTGGTTCCAGTAGTGCATCTTATCCTCCTTTCTAACATTTTTTAGGTAGTATACATGTTGTTTTCTATATACTTATTTTTTTTACTCATATCCGTGTTTTTCTCCTATAGAATGTCCACCCGGCATTTTTTTAACCACCTTGTTTTTTCCCTATATATGAAAGTAAAGGTGATTTTCTTTGTCTTCCCGTCGTGGTTTTCGTTATCGTGGATTTTCTCTAGATGAACTTCGTCAAAAATCTATGGATGAGTTTATTTCCCTTCTTCCTGCCCGTCAGCGTCGATCACTGACTCGTGGGATGAGTACTCAACACATTAAACTTATGGAACGTATTCTTGCTAGCAAAGAATCAAAACGACCTGTAAGAACGCATTGTCGTGATTTTATCATTCTTCCTGAACTTATTGGTGCTATTGTTCAGGTTTATAACGGTAGGGAGTTCCTTCGTGTTAATATTCTCCCAGAAATGCTTGGCCATTATTTGGGGGAGTTTGCACCCACCTGTAAACAGGTTAGACACTCTGCTCCTGGTATTGGGGCTACAAGAGGATCACAATTTGTCCCCTTGAAGTAAAAATTCTTGAAAACGCCTTCTAATCACGGTATTTCTGATTTTCTAGTAGGTGTAGTTTCTGGTATAAGTCGGACGCAGCGTTTTTCTGAGCTTCTTTCTTGTTTTTCCCAGATCCTTTCCCCACCAAGACCGTATTTTGGTAAGTTCCCTGACATGAATACCAATATTGTGGGTCATGATCAGTTCCCTCCCTTTTAAGCAATTGATAGATGGGCCCAGGTAAATGTCGCTGTTGAAAAAATTCTTGGACTTGATTCTTCGGGTTGTACTCATTTTGACCATGGATATTGCTACCAATTTCATCATTGAGCAAGACATTAACTAAAAGATCCTCAAATAACTGTAAAAAAAGCGATTGACATGACGATAAACCATTAGCGACATACATTGCTCCAAAGATGGCTTCAACAGTGTCAGCAATATCTTTTTCTTGAATAGTATAAGCAAGTGCACAACGTAAGATTGGATCTATTTGTAGATCTTTTCCTACCTTGGCTAATGTTGTATTTTGAACAATTTCCGCGCGTTTCTTCGTTAAAATCCCCTCAGTCAAAACTTTCTTGTTATATAGCCAATCAAGAACGAGAAGATCAATAACTGAATCTCCTAGTGTTTCAAGTCTTTGGTTGTCACTGACTTTCGGATCCACTGATTTATAAGATGGGTGAGTAAGTGCTTCGATAAGTAACGGCAGAGGTAATTGTAGATTCCACCTGAGATTAAATTTTCGAAAAGCTACAGTGTTTTGTTCCATTGACATTGGAAGAATACCAACTCTGACTTCTAATCTCGTACTTTAGTAATAATAATTATCTTTAACGTGTCTTGTAATAATAAATATCAACTTTTTAAATTTTAGAAAAAGGGGTGAGAAGGGATTCCTTTGGAAAGGCTTCTTTTTCATTTGTCATGTAGAATGATTTAAAGGAAGCTTAAAATATTAGAATTTGTAACCAATTATGACCGAGATTCTTCTCAATATATGAAGGAAATATCAATGGCACAAAAAACGCTGAAAGAGTATGGTTTAGAGTTTATTAACGAAATGGCCAAAGATCGAGAGGTAGCTCAACAAGAAATTGGTGTTGTTGTTTCTGGTGCTAGAAGTTCCCTCGTCAACCAAGGCCTCCAACATTTTACTTACAAAGATATGGAAGAATTTGTTAAAATTATCCGGAAGGAGACCTCACGGATCGTTGATGGGGAATTAACACGTATTACCATTAAATCTTTAGGGCGTATTCGGCAAGTTATTCAAAGTGATGCCACATTTCTTCAAGAAACCACTTCTTCTGTGACTGAAGAACAAATCCAAGAATTTGAGACTGAAATTACGAACTTAAAAGACCAAATCAGAGAGAAAAACACGCAGTTATCTCAGCTTGAACACGAACGAGAGGAGACCCGCCGAACATCCGAGGAAAATCAGGATAAAGTGAATAAACACGAGATGGAGATCAAAAGATTACAACTCCAAGTTCAAAATGTTCAAGAGCAGGAAAAGCTGAGCCAAAAGAGAGTTGTAGAAATTAGATCCGAGTTAGCTGCGAAAGAGGCATTAATTGAGAACTTGAAAGAGAATGAAAAGATCCACGAGAAAGATATTGAAGAGGCGTTAGCATCTATCGCTGAAACCTATCAAATACAAGAAGACTATTACGCACGTATGTTAGAAGACGCTGTTCAACAGCGATTAAAGCAGGTACGTCAAGATTATGATTTAGAAATTGAAGAGATGCAAACTCGATTAAAGAATGAAATTGAACGTCATACGGAGGACTCTAAACAACACAAAATTACGGTTTCTCGTCTTGAAGAGGCTGTTGACATGGCTGAAAAAGAACAACAAACTCTTCAAGAAAAACTGGACAAAGTTTATGATGAACGCTCTCAACGCAATATGATCTTGGAATATACGCAGCGGTTACTCTCCACTCATCCGCTTTATGCTTCAATCTTGATATTACTGAATCTTGGAGGCTCTCTGGATCTTCCGACGCTCGCCATGTCTGTTGGTGCACATCCGATCAAGCTTAAGCAAATGTTAGAAGAGGAGTTAGTATCTCGGAATTTGATCACACTTTCTACCGATGATCCTCCAATAGTGTATGCGAATATAGAATAGTTTCAGATCACTCTGAGCCAAAATCTTCATTAAGAAAGCTATGATGGAACCCGCGCGCAAAATTTATTTCTGAAAAGGGGAAGAATAGAGTGGTTTATTCTCACCTTGATGATGTAAAGCTTTTTTTTTGTGACCAATTTCGGTCGAATTATTATTCAGCTTACTCAACTAAGTTAATGCTTTGATTTAGATTATAGGAGTCATTTATAATCTCGTAAACTTTGAATTCGATTAGAAAGGAACTAAAGGAATATTTTTATTCCCTGTTTTTTTCGTTGCAACCCATCCCAGTTGTATATAACTAAGTAAGTTGTGAGAAGGAGATTGGAAAATGAAGGCCGACACCGGGAATCGAACCCGGACATGAAGGGCCACAACCTCCGAGACTACCATTGTACTACAAGCAGCCAGCTGCTCATATCTATCCTACGTCGGCCAGAGTAATTGAAAGACATTTTAAGAGTTGATTCATTAAGAACTTTTAGAATGAAGCCTATTTTTAATGAAAAAGGAAGGAAATAAATCTCTTATGATTGGGTAGAGAAAAATTGAATGATTTAATGAAGAGAGCATCATTCCCAAAAATAAAGTAATCAATCAATCTTAGGTGGATATAATGGATGAAAAAGGAATTGAGAAGTCTCAGCTCGGTTTGATTCACGTTATTTCTGGTAATGGAAAAGGAAAGACGACTTCTGCTTTAGGATTAGCACTTCGGGCGGCTGGACATGGATTTCATTCATTAATTATTCAATTTATGAAAAAAGGGTGGGATTATGGTGAGTTAAAAGTCATTCAGGATATTCCTGAGATAACTATCCTTCAATATGGGACTCCTGATTTTGTAGATAAGGAAAATCCTAAGAAAATTGATTTAGATGAGGCTAAAGCTGCTTTAGATCGTGCTCATATAGCCATCACTGACGAAAAGTGGGATATCTTGATTTTAGATGAAATAAATGTTGCTCTGGACTTTAAATTAGTATCTGAAAAACAAGTAATTGATGTCATCAAGCAAAAACCTAAAAATCTCGAGCTGGTTTTAACAGGCAGAGACGCATCTAACGCAATAATTGAGCTTGCAGATTATTATACAGAAATCTGTGAACGTAAACATCCGTATCAACGGAAGATATTAGCCCGAAAAGGTGTTGAGTATTGACTTCGAAAACAACTAACGGTAGAAAAGCTCCAATGGATGGAAAGACTGATAATTTGGTTGAAATCAAACGAAAACGAAAAGAATGGGAAGGAGTCTATGATAAAACCACAAAAAAACATCCAGAGCGACTACAGAAGTTTATGACAACTTCTAGTAAATCTGTCAATCAAATATATGATCCTACAGATCTTCCTGTGGACTGGGATTATCAAGACGCCTTGGGATATCCAAGTATGTTTCCATTTACACGAGGCGTTCAACCAACCATGTATCGTGGTCGATTATGGACCATGCGTCAATTTGCAGGATTTGGGGGTGCTGAAGAGACAAATGCCCGATTTAAATTTCTTTTAGAGCACGGAATGACAGGTTTGAGCGTTGCTTTCCATCTTCCTACTATCTATGGTCGTGAATCTGATCATTCTATGTCCCTTGGAGAAGTTGGAAAATTAGGTGTGGCTATTGATACGTTAAAAGACATGGAAATTTTGTTTGATGGAATTCCCCTTGAACAGGTTACTACATCTATGACAATTAATGCACCTGCAGCCATTTTGCTTGCAATGTACATCGCGGTGGCGGAAAAACAGGGACTTAGTTCGGATCAAATTGGTGGAACCATCCAGAATGACATTCTTAAGGAATTTATTGCTCAAAAATCTTACATCTTCCCTCCAAAACCATCAATGCGAATCATTGTGGATATTATCAAGTACTGTTCCGAACATGTTCCTCGCTGGAATACCATCTCCATTTCTGGATATCACATCCGCGAAGCAGGATCAACTGCGGTTCAAGAGCTCGCTTTCACTTTAGCTGATGGATTAGAATATGTGAGATGGGCCGTAGAAGCTGGTATGGATATCGATGACTTTGCTCCACGATTGTCATTCTTTTTCAATTCTCATAATGACCTGTTTGAAGAAATAGCCAAGTATCGGGCTGCCCGACGTATTTGGGCCCGTCATATCAAGCAATATCAGCCTAAAAACCCTCGATCTATGTGGTTACGATTCCATACTCAGACAGCAGGATGCTCCTTAACAGCTCAACAACCCTATAATAATGTTGTACGAACTACCATCCAAGGTTTAGCAGCGATATTAGGTGGAACTCAATCATTACACACAAATTCACTAGATGAGGCATTAGCATTACCTAGCGAGGAAGCAGTTGAGATTGCCTTACGGACTCAACAGATTCTTGCCCATGAAAGTGGTGTAACAAACACCATTGATCCATTAGCAGGAAGCTATTTTATAGAAGCATTAACAAACGAAATGGAAGAACAAACTGAAGCATACTTTTCCAAGATCGATCAGCTAGGAGGAGTCATTCCTGCCATTGAAAAGGGATTTTTCCAGCAAGAAATATCGAATGCAGCATATCAATATCAAAAGGAAATTGAGGAAAACCAACGAGTAATAGTTGGAGTTAATGAATATAGCTCTGATGAAGAAATCAAGGTTCCTCTTCTTCAAATCGGAGAGGAAGTAGCCAATCGTCAAATAGCGCGTTTACATCAAACGAAAAAGGAACGAGACAATAAGGCAGTAAGAGAGGCATTAGCAAAGGTACATCAGGCTGCTGAAGGTATCGATAACTTAATGCCCCCTATTCTAAAAGCTGTAAAGGCTTATGCGTCTGTTGGTGAGATTTGTGACGTTCTACGAGAGGTCTTTGGAGAATGGAAAGGAGACCAATTAATCTAAATAAACTTCCCATTAGGTGAAAATGGTGACACGAAAAATAAGAGTCGCATTGGCAAAACCTGGATTAGATGGCCATGATCGTGGGGTTAAGGTTGTCGCACGAGCGTTGAGAGATGCAGGAATGGAGGTCATTTATACTGGACTTCATAAGAGTCCAGAACAGATAGTAGAAGCGGCACTTCAAGAAGATGTCGATGTTATTGGGTTATCCAGCTTAAGTGGATCCCATATGGCGCTATTTCCGCGAGTTATAGAACTGCTTAAACATAATGAAATGGAAAACGATACTCTTGTAATTGCTGGAGGGATTATACCTGATGTTGACGTACCAAAGTTAAATGAAATTGGAATCAAAGGAATATTTGGCCCTGGAACTGATACTAAGGACATAGTAGAATTTATCAAGTCGAATCTCAAACGATCATTGTAAAAAAAATCACTATTAGACTCCTAATGGAGTGTTACAATAATATTTTGAGTTTATTCAGAGTCAAATAACCGTACCACAATCATTGGTACATGATTCCAACATTTTTTCGATGATTATACAGTTCAACATCAGAAAATTGATTAATTAATTGACCATCAAACCAAATTTCACCAGAACTTGGTAGATCAAATCCACTAATTAGACGAAGTAAAGTTGACTTCCCTGCTCCTGAAGAACCTATTATTGAAATAAGCTCCCCCTTCTCTATCAACAAATCAAGTCCCCGCAGAGCAGGGAACATTAATCCCTCAACTGGAGAAGGGTAGATCTTTATCAGGTCTTTGCATTCAACCAGCACTTAATCTTCACTCCACTTTCAATATCTTAGATATATTTGCACGAGTTGCGATAAATGACGTTATCAAACCGCTTAACAAAGTTACAAGAAGGATTGAACTATAAATAAGGATTATTGCATAAAAGCTAGGAAATACTACAAATGGAGGGGCTCCACTAAAAGAATACAGTGGGACTCCCCATTGAATGAGGATTAAGGTAAACAAAGAACCAAGGATCACCCCTGGGATTCCACTGATAAAAATAGAATTAAAGGTTCTATAAACATGAGTAGAAATATTTGCTTATGCTTCTTAAGTGTCTGCAATTTTCCCATGACTTAAACCCCAAAGAAACTCACCTGTAGAATCCAGGCTTCTGAATCCAATCAAAGCCGTCCAACTCACCACTTTTTCAAGATGATATTCATTGTTCAAGACTCTAGTTTATAAGATATTTTATCCAGCCTGGTGCCTTCATTTGAATCGATCGAGTTTCGAGTGAAAAGATACCACGACCATAGCAAATTTTATCAAGTCGTTTTTTAAGCGCTCTTTGTGAGAGAAACAATTGTAAGACTTATTTAGGATTGAAGGCTGTAAATATGACGACGTATCTATGTCAAAAATGCCATCAGGAGATTGATCCTGCGGAATTAGAAACTTTACCTGGGATTCGGTGCATTATTTGCGGTCACCGAATATTATTGAAAAAGCGTCCCCCTATTATTAAACGGTTGAAAACTGATTGAAACACGCAAAAAGATGATTTCTACCGATCTCTGTTATTCGATAGGTTTATATTTTGTTGAGGATAAAGATGGATCAGCTGATAAATTATTCAGCTAACTGAAAATCTGAGGTTAATAGTTCAAAATGGGTAGTATATGCAAGACCTGCGGTCTGCCAGTAGAGTTATGCGCTTGCTCTGATATCGCACGAGAAGAACAAACGTCAATTCGGGTTTATATTGAGAAACGAAAGTGGGGACGCGAGGTAACGGTCATTGATGGATTGTCTAAAGAAATTGATCTGCGAAGCTTGTCCAAACGTCTGAAGAAGAGTTTAGCGACAGGTGGAACAACAAAAGATGGCCGAATTGAACTTCAGGGCAATTTTCTTAGGTTAATTTCGCCAATTCTTATCGATGAAGGATTTCCTGAAGGCTCTATCGAGTTACGTGGCTGATTCTCGTAATCAAACTGACAGAGGCCAATTATTCCCTGGATTGAGGGTGTCTTCTACAACTAAGGCTAGATACTGTACTTTTTTTCTCTACTAGACTGACCTTAGTAAAGGAGAAGACCGAATTTAATCTTGTGGGGTTTCGATTGCTTCAACCAAACGACGTCCACTGACTACTTGATCGATTGAATGGATGGAACCATGTAATTCGGTTATAGTTTTTGAAATAAGGTTGAAATCCATATTAGAACCTTCAAGCACGACTTTGAGGTTCTCTGTTTTCGCATCTATTTCCACAAGGGTACAATTTACTGCCACAACTCCAGCAACCTGTTCTAAAGCAGCTGCAAAAGAAACTATGGATGGGTCGTGGAGTTTTAACACATCCAACACTAGTCGCCTGACCCCACCCTTTTTTTTATCTTGTAATTCAGTCATCTCTAGAATGATCTCCAATACATTTTATTTCAACTTTTAAAATCTCATGTTCTGCTATCCCGCAAAAAATTTTTAATATCTTAGGTGAAGAATTTTAGTGGTGACACGTTTGAATGTCTGACCTCTCTAAGTTTATTCAAAAAAAAGGAGAGAAAAAACCCCCAACAAAGTTGAAATCCCAGAAGAGGAAACCTAGAATTATCGAGCGAAAAAAATCGCCATATTCATTAGAACAACTCAGTAAGGAACAATTGATCGCATTATTAGAGCCTGTGATGGGAGAGATTCCAGGTTTTGCCGCTAATTTAGCATGGACACGTCAAAAAATCCTCCCTAAAAACCCTAGAATTCACCCAGAAGAGCTGGCTCAAGAACTTTCGATTCCCTTACTTGAAGCGTATGTAATCTTAGCACAACTACAATCAGACTAAGACTCACTGTCGTTAGCTTCTTGAAACATAAGTCCAGCAATTTCTTGATACGAGTTGAGTTTATTTAAAGCATCTGTGCAGCCTTTGGATAAAGGAACATTTTGATTTTCATCTGCCTTCATTTTTGCTTCCTCAAGCTTTTCTCGTGCTTCCGAAAAATGTTCTATAGCTTCTGGTATCATATTGTCGTACTCGGTAACTGCTTGGCAAAACAGCTGCATAGCTTGAAAATATTTGATTTGAGGTTCGAAAGTATGTCTTAGGGCATCACTAGGTATTTTTTGCAGGACTTTCTCCAGAGTTTGGTTTGCATAGGAAAATTGAAGAGCAGCTTGCTCGTTATTATCGTGTATCATGAAAGCTTTTGCTGTAGCTTCATAATATGAACTATATTGGATTTGTTCTTGGAGCTCATACTCCACATTTTTTTGAATCTTATTCAATGAATGGTAAAGTTGAGCTGACTTCTGATAGTTGGCTTTCGCAGCGGCAAATTGATCTGCTTCTGATGCTGTTAATCCTTGAGTAAAGAGCGACTCTGCTTGATTTTCTAATTTTACCAAATTTAATGATATAATGTCCTCAGAAATCTGATCTAAGAGATTTTCAACATTGGATTGTCCAAGAAATTGTGCTTTTTTAAAATTTCTTAGAGCTAAGTAAAGATCATCGCTATTCTTGGAATTATTACCCCGTAATCGGTACAGGTGGCCTGTCATATGGAAGATAATCCCTAAAGAATTGAAATAATGGTCATAATCATTTTTATTCTGCTCTACCATTAATTCATTGTTATATCGGTTAATAGTTTCAACGTATAAGACATCTGCTTGTACAATATCATTTTCAGCTTCAGCTACCCGAGCTCGGGTTTCTTGTATCCGAGCATCAATACGCAAAACAAGCCGATCAATGTCATATTGTAGTTGTGAATATAAATCTGGATATTGTGTTTGCGTATCTAATATCCCAGTTTGTAATTTCTGATAAGAAGTGAGCGCTTTCTTGATCCGATTGCTGAAGAGCATAAACTCAGAATTGTAGAACAGACGGAGATGCTGGAGAATGCGAATATAAAAATCTTTTTCAGGAAAATCTATTGAAACTAATGCTTCACCAAGGGTATCACATAAACTGACCGTTTCCACAGCCTCATCAGCTGAAAGGCAGTATTTTTGCGTCAGAACCTTTTTGACTTTCACTATTACGTTCGTATCAGACATGTGATAATCCTCTGAAAGGTTTAGTGATCTTGATCAAATCTTGTATCTCTTCATTAAACCTTAGATCTCTATAAATTTAGTTCGAAACATCGTTTATTTATTTGTTTGGGAAAACGACGAACATAACTTAGAAATAGAGCTCAGGCGGAAAATAGGTGAAGATTGTGTCTGATTGGACCTCTGAAGAGGGAATTACTGAAGAAGAGAAGTTTTACTTCTATCGTAAGGCTGGACAGATTGGGTATGAAGTTTTAAACCAAGTGAAAGATATGATCAAACCTGATATACCCATTATTCAGATTTGTGAAACAGCTGAGAAGTTAATATTAGAAAAAGGGGCTGATGGATTTGGTTTTCCGACCAATGTATCAATTAACAATATTGCCGCCCATTATTCCAGTCCTCATGGTGATGAGAACATGATTCCTGATGAGGGAAGTATCAAACTAGATATCGGTGTTCACTGTAATGGATATATTGCTGACACCGCTGTGACAATAGTTCTCTCTCCTGATCTTAAAAACTTAAAGATAGCCGCAGAAGAAGGATTTAAAGCAGCAATGGAGATTATTCGTGATGGGACAATGCCTTCTTTGGTGGGGAAACGAATTGAAGAAACAATCATAGGTTATGGCTATCGGCCGATTCGTGAATTGTCTGGTCATAAACTTGGGAGATACGAATTACATGGTGACAAACGATTACCCAATATTAGCTCTCCCTATGACCCTGCAGAGGGAGCATTAGAGGTTGGAGAAGCTTACGCATTAGAGACTTTTGCATCATCTGGAACGGGGAGTGTTCATGAGGTAGTCGGCGCAAAATATATCTACATGCTACTTCCAAGGCGAATACCGTTACGTAATCCAGTGTCAAGGAAGATTTATTCCACAGTCTATAAAAAATACAAAACATTACCTTTTGCTGAACGCTGGTTAAGTTCGTATGATGAATTTAATCGGGCACGTGTTCGGTTTGCAATGCGTGAACTTCTGAATGGTGGGGGGATTGTTGCTTATCCTCCTTTAGCAGACGAAAAAGGGAGTTATATTGCCCAATATGAAAATACATTCATTATTACTAAGGATGACGGTGTAATTATCACAACCCAACCCCCGTTTGATTTTGAAATGCCAGAGAGTCTCCTAGAAAAACCAGATACCGACGTTGAGGAAGAAGAATAAACTCATAAGGCGGAACAAGTATACTACTTGTTAGATATTATTTGCTAATGAATACTGTAAGTGTCATGAAATACCAATGTAGGTATTTGTTTGTTTAATCTAATGTGGTTGAATTGACCTCTCCATCCGATTTCAAGAAATTTCTCATTACTCTTCGTAAAAAAGAACTCATTGACGAGAATCAGTATGTTCAGACCCTTGATGGATTGAAAGGTTCTTTTAAAGTCGATGGAAATCAGCTGACACCTTTCTTGGACATGTATGGACTAAAACAGATTGATGATGGATTGCAACGTCTTAATCAATCTATGACAGAGATTGATGCGAAGATTAAAGAAACAATTCAATCTTGGGAGACAAAAATATTATCTAAGAACGACACAAAAAAGATTCTTACTGAATTAGTTGCAGAACAAAATAAATTGGTAAAAAATCAAGAGAATCTTCAGTTACGTATTCAAAACAAGGTATTAAGACTGAAATCCCTGGAATCATCCTCTAACTTTAATATGGAAAGATTTGTTACCTCATTTCTACAAACTAGTGATCTACAAGAGATAACAACTCTTCTTAATGAGTTCAAGATCATTTGGTCAAAATATTCAAGGGGGATAACTTCTGGAGATGAATCTGAACAAAGACCACAAAAGCTTGATGATGTAGAACTTGAGATATTAAGATCCTTATTGGATCCAATGCCTGAAAGTGAGAAAGTTATCTTTAATTTAGATGAAGTTATTCAGCCTATGGATCAGGATAAGAATTTTCAGGCATCTTTGCTCGCGAAAAATCAAAAAGAAGAAGAGCTTCCTGACGAAGGTCAGGTTGAAGTGCTTGATTCTGAAGAAGATCAGAAAACACCCTCTCCATGGGATCTAGTTGGGTTGGTTGCATTTAATCCTAGTAAAATCCCTATAGGATTGTTTCGTCCACCAATTGTTGTAAATGAGTCGGTTTTTCTACCTATTGTTAAAGAGAAACCACTTACAATGTCCATATTAAAGAAAGGATATCAAGATATTTTCAATCGGGCCGAACTAGATCTAAACGTGATCACAACCCAACAAATTCGGAATACAATAGCTAAAGCATTAAAAATCCCCAAAGAACTTGCCCTACAGCCATCATTCTTTAATCAATGGGTAAGTGAGCTTGGCCTTATAGTAACACCTGCTAAACCCCAGTTGACTAAAGCCTGGTTTGTTGAATTAGCCTCAATTAATAATACCTTAGAATTTCCAACTGTTAAAGGTGAAGATTTGAAAAAAATCAGTATTCCTGCGTGGATTCCTGCTAGAGGGAGTAGTTTTTCTCTACAAGCTCACATCGGTCAGAAAGTTATCGGGATGGCAGGATCAGATTTTGGATTGATTGCTGGAATTATGCATGAAACTCCTTTCGGTCAATGTCTAGTCATTGAACGGAAGATTCCTCCCTCTTATCTGTTAGATTTATTTTTAAAGGGATTAGGAAAGAAAACCTCGGCCGAACTACGATTTAATATTGCAAAAGAGCTTAATATCGGAGAAGAAGAAGTTTTTTCTGCAGAAAATTTGTGGTTCATGAGTAATCAGGAACGCCTCTTAATCTCTCCTCATGAGATAACAGCCTCATATTTTACGGTCCTACCCGCTGCAGCATTCAATTTTTCAGATAAAATCCATGCAAAAACTGGAGTATACTTTCATTCTGTTCCAGAAACTTTCCGATATCTGATTGGTAAACCGTTATTTAGAACAGAAGAAGAAACTGGTTTAATATATGGTTTTTCAGTTCACCAAGGGGAATTGGTTATCATTTGGTCTTCAAAAGATCCTATTGAGGTTATTAAGCGGTTAGGAAAGAAATCTTCAGAACAATATGTCAACCGTTTACGTCGTCGCATTTCTATGGCATTGGACATTTCTTTTGAAAAAAGCATATGGCCAAGCAACTTAGCCCGATATTTTCTGAATTTCATATGGATGGAAGAACAACTGACTTTAAAAAAGGCACTTACAGTCATTCAGGAACGATTTTCTTTACAAGAAGTTTTATTTTCTGAAATTAAGGACATTTCAAAAGATGGTCTCAAATGCAGAGATTTAAGTGGCTAAAAGTGGATGATAAGGATACATTAGTAATAGTCAATGTCAAAACTCTTCGAAATGAAGACCAGTTCATTATTGATCCTGAAAAACTAATTGTAACGGTAAAGGAACCTCCAACAAAGGGAAAAGCCAATAAAAAACTCCTTAAAATGTTTCGAAAAAAATTCCATACTGGAGTGATACTGGAATCTGGTCAGATTAGTACAAAAAAGGTCTTTCGGCTTAGAGGCATGTCACCAAAGCAGATATTGGAGATTCTAGAAGAATCTAAAAAGAAAAAAAAGGAAAGAAATGAGAAAGAAGAAATTAATTCTAGAATTTAATCTCTCCCATCATCTTACGCCGTGCAATGAGCTCTTCGACAACTTCTGGGTTTGCTAAGGTCATGACATTACCGATATCTTTCTTCTCTGCCACAGCTTTCAAGACTCGGCGCATAATCTTCCCCGACCGTGTCTTAGGAACCGCATCAGCAAACATAATGATCTCAGGATAGACAGCTGGTCCTGCTACTGTCCGAACATGCTTTTGAATCTCTTTTTTCAACTCGTCAGTTGGTTCAACATCGCCCATCAAGGTTATATAAGCAAAGATGGTTGCTCCTTTGATTGGATGAGGATAGGGAATAACCGCACTTTCAGCTACTTTGGGGTGGGAATTTACAGCCGATTCAACCTCAGCAGAACCTAGACGGTGACCTGAAACTTTTATAACATCGTCAGATCGGCCAAGAATGAAGTAATACCCTTCTTCGTCAATCATCGCATAGTCACCTGTGAAATAATGGCCTTCAAATTGTGCGAGATAGGTGTTTACAAACCGCTCATGATCACCCCAGACAGTTCTCATGAGGCCTGGCCAACTCTTATCATACGCGAAATAAGCTTGGGTGTTTGGTTTTGTAATTTTTTGTCCATCTTCATCTAATAGAACAGGATTGACTCCGAAAAAGGGGTATGTACAACTCCCAGGTTTCATGGGGGTAACTGCACCGAGATTTACCATCATGTAGGAGCCAGTTTCCGTTTGCCAGTAACTATCAACAATTGGACGACCAATGGGTTTTTCTTCAGTCGTGCCATTTCCTACAACTTCCCAATACCATCGCCATTCAGGCCAATTACAAACTTCCCCGACTGTTCCCAGCATTTTCAACTTAGATAAGTCCCATTTGGTTACATGTTCGTCCCCAAACTTCATTAATGCTCGAATAGCGGTTGGAGCAGTGTAAAAGTGAGTCACACCGAACTTCTCACAGATCTCCCAAAATCTTCCTTGATGTGGGTATGTGGGAACTCCTTCATACATAATGGAGATAGCCCCCAGCGATAAAGGTGAATATATTATTTGCGTGTGACCAGTTATCCATCCAATGTCAGCAGTACAATACCAGACATCTCGTGCGGCTGCTGTCACTCCTTTCAGGTCAAGTAAGCAGGAATAGTCCCAGACATAATAATTTGTAGATACTCCGAAGATTAAATAGCCAGCTGTTGTATGAACAACACCTTTAGGTTTTCCTGTTGTACCACTTGTATAAAGTATGAAAAGTGGATCCTCTGCGTCCATTATTTCTAGTTCACACTCTGATGATTGCTCCTCCATTAGTGCTAAGAAGTCTACGTCCTTCTTGTATTCATAAACATCACCCCCAGTAAGTTTGATAACTGCAACTTTTTCAATTGAATCACAGGTTTCAATAACACCTTGGAGGTTATCTTTCATCGGACGGCTTTTTCCTGCTCGGCGTACTTCATCTGCAACAAATAAGATCTTACATTCAGAATCATCGATCCTATCTTTTACTGATTCCGCCGAAAATCCACCAAATACAATGGAATGAATAGCACCAATACGGGCACATGCAAGCATTACAATAGCAAGGGAATCGATCATGGGTAACCAAATACAGACACGATCTCCTTTTTTGACCCCCAAAGACTTCAATGCATTCGCTGCTTTATTTACTTCTATTAGTAGTGATTTATAGCTATATTCTTTTACTGTATCATCTTCACCCATCCAAATTAAAGCTACTTCATCAGCATATCCCTTCTCAACCCACCGATCAAGACAATTATAGCAGGCATTAAGCTTTCCTCCAACAAACCATTTGCCTACAAATTCATCGTGCTCTCCTGTAGGGGGAACCCAAACTTTTTCATAAGGAGTTATCCAATCAATCTTTTTTGCTTCTTCAGCCCAAAACTCTGTTGGTTTCTCAACAGAATATCTCCACTTCTCAAAATAAGCATCCATATTTGGGATTCTTGCATTTTCTGCTAACTCTGGAAGTGGATAATATTTTTTTGCTTTTTCTTTTTCTGTTTCTGTTAACTCGGACATAACATCGCCAATAATTCGTTCATTAATCGTTATAAAAAACTAAATTTGATTACAGAGTTAATGATGACTCTATAATCTGATTCCAAGGCTTTTATTAAAAAAATAAGAAGTTTGTTTCTATTATTATAATTGATTTTTGAATAGCTATCTATCTTTTTAAAATGTAGTTTGCTTAAAGAAGTGAATAGAAAGAATAATACACTAAAATATTACCAAGGATGAAACTAGTTAAGAGTAATTTTTCTTAATGATGATTAAAACATTATCAAAACACAAAAAAAGGTTAAATTGTAAATCACCTTATTTTTATTTATCTATTTCGGATATAGAAGTCGATTTTTCAATTATATCATAGAACTGATTGCATGACCATTTTTCTGAAATTCTTTGGGTATTAAAAAACTCCCAAGTATAATACTGAGTGAAATAAAAGGGAATTCTGCTTAACATGAAAAGAGCGTATAGGTTAGTAAACTACGAAAGAATACAGGGCAGACATAACAAGGAATCTAAAGGACAGCAGAGCGAGCAAGAACAGGTAGTTGATGAAAGAACAGGTCCCATTGAGCGAAATGTCCAATCTTTCAATGAATGTAATCTTAATATAGAGAGAAATTTCCCAATTCAAGATTATTCACCTTCAAATAAAGAATTTTTGTCATATTGCCAAAAATTATTTCCTCTTAATCAAGGAAAAGGGAATTATTGGAGTGTTATGCGAGAGTATGTGAAAAGGTTTGAACTTTTAGAAGGGTTAGATAAACTTTGTCACCAGAATGCTAATGTCTTTCAGATAAAGAGATTCTTAAAATCCTCTTTCTTACTTGGGCAGAGGAAACAATAGGTAATGATGGATTCCCAAAATACCATAATAAAATACTAAATATCCATATTTCTGACTATTTCGATACACTAAAATCTGTTTCATACTCTAATGATGGTTTCTATAAATTTAAATTCGATTTAAATGGATTAAAGGATCAATCATCGGCTTCAGGAATACCTATGAATTATATTAAGAAAGCATTTTGTGCTGCTTTGTCATCAATTTGTGAGAAGTTCAAAATATAGCGGTTTAGTAAGAGTTTTCTTCTGCTTCACGAAATTTTGACCGACTAATCGAATCATTAAGATTTTCTAGTTCTTTTATAATCCAACTTCGAACTACTTCTTCAGGATCATTAATCCATTCTTTTACAATTTTTAATTTTCTACCATAATGTGAACTTGCAGAACCAACCCAAGCTTCAGTATGCCAATTAACAGATATTATACTCTAAGAATTTTGTTTCTCTAATTGTAATTGATTTTTTAACTTATTATTTGTGGAACTTAGTCTTTATTTGAAACAAAAGGATTGATTAATCAAATAGCGCAGATAATTAAGGAAAAAAAGAAAAATACGTCTTCAAAAGACGTAATTTTTTTTGCTACGCTACTACTTTTCTTCGTGCCAGGTATTCAGTGATTATAGCTAGAGCTGCTGCTAAAAAAACAAGAATTCCAAGAATGGGGAAAGCTACGTCGTATACAAGTACTCCAGCAATGAAAGGACCCAAAGCTCCTGCAACGCCATAAGCAGTAAAGACTAATCCATAATTTCTTCCAAGATTTTTGGTTCCAAAGTAATCATCTGTTGCAGAGGGAAATAGAGCAAAATTTCCACCAAAACAAAAGCCGATTACACAAGCACCAATGATTAAAAATAGGAATTCTGTCTGTATTCCAAAAAAGAACATTGCTACTCCTAGAGTACCGAACATTAAGATCATTGTAATGATTCTTCCAAGTTTATCTGAAGCGGCACCCCACACAATCCTTCCTGCGGAGTTAAATATAGACAAAAACGATCCTGTTGTCACTGCTAAGATGCTAGCGTCTTCTGCTGAGATTCCTCCTGAAATAAGTTGATCCTTTGTGAATGTTGTTACATTGCCAATAGTCATTAATCCTGCTGCCGCTGCCAGAATAAACATAACCCAAAGGAGCCAGAATTGGGGAGTTTGAACCATCTCAGTTGGCTCAAAATCTTTCTTATCTCCCTCTATTTTAGTTTGACTAGGTTTTGGAGTATATTCTGGCGGTGTCCAGCCTTTTGGAGGATTTTGAAGTATTTGAGCTGACCCTACTACGAGAACAAGGAAAATTATTCCTAGAATCCAAAGGGCTAAACTGATTTGGCCATTTCCAACGTCTTCAATCAAGTATTCTTCTATGTAAAGAAGGAAAAAAGCTCCAAGACCAAATCCTGCGACTGCAATCCCAGTGATTAACCCTTTAAGATCAGGGAACCATTTAACTAATGCAGCAATCGGACAGACATATGCAAAACCAATACCTGCACCACCTATTAAACCATAAGTTAGTGCAACCCAAAGAAATCCTAATAATTCATTTCCACTGGTAAAAATATCAACAAAACCTGCAAGGAACCATCCAACACCTAGAAGGATACCACCAATTGTAGCTACTTTTTTTGGACCAACCTGATCTTGCCATCTTCCTGCAAAAATCATAAAACCTGCAAAAGAAGCCAAACCAACAGTAAAAGGTAGTTGAGTTAGAAGTTTATCCCATCCATAAACTCCAGTATCACTAACAAGAGCTGTTTGGAATTTCGACCACGCATAAATCGAACCTAGACATAATTGGATTACTACAGCTGGAAAAATTAAGATATAGCGATTAATTACATTTTCTTCGCTCAAACCAAAGTCACCTATATTTATTAAGCCAGGTTTGGAAAAAAACCAAAGCTTATCGTTTCTAAGACTTGATGGAAGAAAAAATCGTGAGCTATAAATATTTAAAGTTTGGTCTTCTCATGGTGTGGTTGTAAAATGGTGCTTTGAGACTCTTAGTTCAGAATAACGCTTTTACTTTTTTAATCACGGATATGTCCTAAAGCTTATGACGACAGTTTGTTGAATTATAGTTTATTTCATCTATCTTTTTTATAAAATCCCATTCTTCTGCCCAAACTTTCTTTTATAGTTTTAATAGGATTTTAGCAAAATTTACTTGTTCAGTCTAGTTTTCTCCTGCTTGACAGATAATTATTTCAGTTTTAAAAGAAATGATGCTAAAAAAAACCTTACACTTTTGATAACAACGTTAAACTAAACCTAATTTCTGAAAATCAGAGATTATTTTCTTCCGTTCATCCCATGCATCCCTGATAGCAGATAAATCATCTAAAATTTCATTAGTTAATCGACTACTGTCCGAAAGCATGCCGCTCTCAATAGAATCATCAAAACGTGCGATTTTATCATCCAAGCGACTTATGATGTTGATAATAGTCTTTTCTAATGTATAGAGATAACTTAAATCAAATTCTTTGATCACATTGGAGTCAAAAAAGGTACTAATACCATATTCCGTCATTTTAATCAGGTACTTGATATCAGAAAAGCTAGAGACTAAACGATCAAGATCAGACCAAGTTGTAATCATTTGACTCATAAGAGCAGCTTCTTGTATCTTTTTAACATCATCAGAACAACTTGAGAGACGTGATTCTAGATAGTCTCGTATTGCGGTTTCAGTTGATTTTCGATCTGATTGTTTTTCATAGCGATTATACCCAGGAATCTCCCTAGATATTGATTTTCGAGCTGCACTACTTTCAGGATCCAATCTTGACATTTATAAATCCCTCAAATTTAAGTATCAGGAGATTTCCTCTTCCTCATCTGAAGGAGGTTCTTCTTCCTCTTCTTCAGACGTTTCACTGGCAGTTGGTGCTGCAGCTGGTGAACTCCTGTCAAAATCAACTAAAGTATCAATTTGTTGAACGACTCTTTCAAAGATCTTACCAGTTCTTCCACCAGAAAAAAAGTGTAAAACCACACTGACAAGAATAAATAGTAGAACTACATTAAGAATGGCAATTGTTTGAAATTCTGGTTGGGTTAATTCCAGACTCTGAAGAAGTGCTGGAAAAGAAGTTCCTACTAAAGGTGTAAGAAGAAATTCAGGCGCTATAATAACATAAGCTAGAATTGTAACTGCCCCGATACGGAGAATCATTGCTGGGATGAAATGTCTAAGTAATGCAGAAACATCAGGTTGCGCAGTTTTTGCAGCTAATTTCAGGTCAGTTTCAGGATCACTTTGATTTAAACTTGCGAGATATGACTGTAATCGCATTGTTGATTTGGCATCCCGCATCACTTCTCCTTTCTTAAAGACACGTCTTTCAACCATCTCCCGTAAATAACTCGCTGCAAGTAGTCCAAACTTCTTTGATTGAACACTCTGAATAGAATGTTCTTTTCCTTTTTCTTCTTCAGATAAAGGCACAAAAGATCGAATCCTCTTCAAATGTCCTTGAATCCGTTTTTCTCGTTCTGTCATAGGTTCAATAATATTTAGAGTATATGACGTTTGGAATGCAACCTCTAGTAGAAGATATAATAAAAATCCAAGAGCAAAAATGGGACTAAATATCATGGTTAATAGATTCGAGGAATCGATCTTTGTATTGACAATAATTTTTTCGGTAAAAATTGCTATAATTATGATAAGTTGAAATCCTAGAAAAGAATAGATTGCTAATTTTGTATCCCCTTCACGAAGAAAACCAACTCCAGAGAGAAGAGCTACAGGAAGAAGAATTAAAATTGTGGTTGCTCCAAAGAAATTACCGAAATCCTCTAAGAAAGTGGCGATATTTGTTACACTAGAATGTGGGAAAAACCCATTTACAGGATTGACAATAGCGGCGAGTGAGGATTGCATTTCACTATATGCAACTCTTTCAAAAAATTCGTCCCCGAGAAGAAAAATATTTTGTTTACTTGAAGCAATTGTAGACACTAAGGCTAATGCCAGACCTGCTAAAGCTCCAATTAACTCCTGTACAATCAACATAACATACTCTAAAATATTAAAGGCCTGTGCAAAATCAAACATAGTGGGGTCAATACTGGTGGCCAATATCGGATTATCTATGGGGATAGGTATGCCAATAATCAGGAGACAAGAGAAGACAAATATAATAATGTAAAGAATTCGAAAGAAATGAGCTGTTGCTTGTCCTGCGGGCATTTTTTACACAGATCCTTTTCCTACTTGTTTTCCTTCCATATACGTTTTAATAACATTGGGGAGCATATCATCAGGGCCAACATTGATAATTTCGACTCCTAATCCCCTTAATCTATCCTCTACTTGTTTTCGATATCCTAGATATTCTTCGAAAATAGCCTCTGCTATAGCTCGTTCTGTAGCTGTCAGATCACTAAGCTTCGTTTCAAACAGAGGTCCGAAGGGTGAAATAATAGTGATATTGTTCTTTGTTGCTCGTGCTCGTTTTGCAGCTTCAGTGAAAATTTCTGAATCAGAGGATTCAAGGTCTGTCAGGAAAACATAAAATGAGGCTCTAGGCACCCTTTGCATCACGAAATCTACCGCAGCTAAAGGATCCGATCGTCCTTGAGGTTCTACTAGCGCTAGAATTTCTAGTAATTGGAAAAACATCGACTTTCCTCCTCCTGGCGGAAGAAAAGAAGTTGGTCGGTCAGCAAAAGTTACCAACCCGAATAGATCTTGACGTTCTTCAGCCATCTTCATGACCAACATAACGGAGCGGATAGCGAAATCCAGCTTCGTATTAAATGGAATACCAGCTCCCATGCTACCACTATGGTCTAGAAAGACAATCATACGAATATTTTTCTCTGATTCAAACTCTCTAACCATGAGTTCTCCTGTACGGCTGAATGCTTTCCAGTCTAGAGATTTGAAGGGAGCACCTGGATAATACCGTGCTAAAGCATGAAAATCATCTCCCATTCCTTTCTGTTTTGTTTTATGAGCCCCAAACATCTTTCCTTGCTGTCGTCGTTTACTTAAAGCCTCCATTCGTCTAATATCTTCGTAAGAGGGATAACAAAGAATTTCAGTATAGAAATGTCTTACGTCTTCTTCAAAATAGAATCCCAATCTATCATGTATGATAACTTTAACAGGTCCAATCCGATAGACCCCCCGAGTACTTACTTGAACTATATAGGAGAATTCCTTGGTTTCTCTACCTTCAAGCTGAGTAATTATGAAGTTTTCACCCAAGGCAATTTCAAACATATCAGGGATCGCGTCATATATCTCCAAAAAGTCCATTCGTCGTCGTCCCGTGTTCTCGACTTTAACTGTAACATGAACGTATTCTCCTGCAAAGGCTTTCTCTCGATCCACAGTTCGTGTGACTCGTATAAGAGAGGCGTTAGCGGACAAACGGAAAAATGGTAAACCAATGACGCTTGCTAATAATAATAATGTGCCTAGGAACATTCCATAATCTACAATCGGAGAACTATTCAAGATATCAAATGGCCTGAATAAATCTGACATTGATAAAGTTTGGTTTCCGTCAGTTGGAGCTGGATCAGCCCCAGCTTCCCATCCTTGTTCACCAGAGAGAATGGGGAGCATAGTAGCGACAGTACCGATTCCTTTCGCACTTAATCCTACAGAAATTAACAATATGCCTCCAATTGCAATGAAGGCTCCTCGAGATGAAAGCATTCAAATTTACACCTAGTAAATGCTCTTACTATTCTTCGTATACTTCTTCTTCATAATACTCTTCATAGACAGCTTCTTCTTCTATTGGATCTACTGGGAGGACTAACCCATCACGAACATCTTCTGCGATACGTATTTGTGTAATTCCTTCTAATTCAGCTTCAGGTTTTAGTATAAGACGATGGTGGACAATATGGGGAATCATTAGAAGAATATCATCTGGGATGACGAATTCACGAGCATGTATAGCGGCTCTGGCTTTCCCTGCTAATAGAAGGCTTTCACTTCCACGAGGGGAACATCCCAAGACTAATCGGGGGTCAGTTCGAGTGGAAACAGTGATATCACGGATCATTTCTAGGAGTTCTGGACATACATATACTCTCTTGACCACATCCATCATAGCTATAATGGTTTGAGGAGAAACAACCTGTGTGAGTAATGCTGGAATAGGTTCATTTTTCATTTTAATAATACGTAATTCGTCGTCAGGAGAAGAATGGTGGATAATAACCTTAATCATAAAGCGATCTAATTGAGCTTCAGGTAGAGGATACGTTCCTTCTTGTTCAACAGGGTTTGCAGTTGCCATGACAACAAATGGTTTTTCGAGTTTGTGAGTCTCCCCTTCAATTGATACTTGACGTTCAGCCATAGCTTCAAGCATAGCAGATTGGGTTTTAGGAGGGGCCCGATTAACTTCGTCTGCGAGAATGACATTACCAAAAATTGGGCCTTTCTTAAGTCGAAAGGTTCCTGTTTTAGGATTGAAAATATTCGTACCTACAATATCTGAGGGAAGCATGTCAGGAGTGAATTGAATGCGTTTATATTCAGTCCCAAGGACTTTAGAGAAGCTTTCTGCCATAAAGGTTTTTCCTATGCCTGGGACACCCTCGAGATAGACATGTTTGCCAGTTAACATTGCAACCCAAAGCATTTCGAAGATTTCAGTCCTTCCGATGTATACTTTTCGGATTTCTCCCATTATTTGCTGGTATGCACGAGCTACATCGTTAACTTCCAGCATTTCAAAAGTTAATTCATCACTAGTGAAGTCTTTCCCTTTCAAATCGGTTTTACTCATTTCTTTCACTTCTAGTCTAGTTTGTAAGATTATCAATTATGGTTTGAATAAGATTAAGTTATCTCCACCCCAATGTTTTTCAAGAACAGATATTGATCTAAGAATTCTTGTTCTGAAATTGCAGCTCTTCTGTCAATGATCAGTTCAATTGTATTTAATCCTTCAGTAATACTTTCATGGGTGAAACGATCAGGAAATTCATTTACTAAATAGGTAGCGGCGATTTCAGGAGTAAGCTCGACTTCTGGACTGTATCGCCTTATTAGATTTCGCCGCAACCGACGATAAATAAGTTCTAAACCACGTGAATATTGTTGATATTCAAGGAACCAGCGCATTTTAACTGCAAAGAAACTACGGCCATAATACCGTTCAACACGGGTTAATAGGAGGGGTTTGGCTTGCGTTCTTTTAGGCATAAACCGTCTCGATAATAATATTGCTCCTATTGGCAAGGCCCAAGCAAATAGGGGAAACATGGTTATCATATCAAGGAATTTCAGGTACAAACTTAATGGGAGGGTAGGTGATAAAGGATGATTTGCGAGATGTCCCTCATCAAATATGATGGTTTGTTGACTACGGTCTCTCATCATTTTATCAACTAGGTTCTGTGCAAACTGACGATTATCATATGTCTCATCATAATCGTTCCTATCACCATCAATATACTTATTTATGAAAATAGATGGATCAGAACAGATCATTATGTCTCCTCCTAGAGGAAAAGGAAAATACACAAAGACTGGAAAACCGACACTCGGATTTGCCCATTCATAAGGATTCGAAGCATTAGGGCCTATTTTATTGACATCTCTCTTAGCGAGTTCAATATCTGATTCCAGCCATGCATGGGAGCTACTGTAGAGTACTGCTATTTGAAGGCTGAAATCCATTTCAGGTAAATCAACACTCCATTCCTGTTCAAACTCAGAGAAAGCATTCTTTGCTGAGGCTGGAAACTCTCCCATTGGTACCCATTTTGTAACATATTCAGGGTTATTCTTGTCATACTCAGCAGATCTATTCTCGGCGATAAATTCACTTTCAGGTTTCGGATATCGCACTTTCATTGAGATAATAGAGGCAAAATTACCAATGACTCCATTACCTGACATACCAGTTGTGAAGTCAGTGACCCAAGGAGCAGGCATTCGATAACTGGTTCCATTTTGAGTGCTTGATGTAGGAGAACTGAATATAGGGGTGAGAGGGGTATCATTATAGCTGCCTTGATCCGCAAGAAGGCTACCATTAATGGCAATCCCTGCAATCGGGAAATTAGCAGCAGCAGTCTCTTCTTGTTGAGAGTTATTATTATTGTCAGTCGTATTCATTCCAAAGGGATTATAATCCTCCGTTTCACCTCCAAAACCTAAGCCTGCCATATTCAGATCCAGTTGGGACATGAAACCTAAGAAGATAGAAAAAACACCCAGGATATCATTAGCTGTTCCGAAATCATCAGCAATGAGAACTCTACCACCATTGATGGCATATAGAAAAATGGCTAAGGCTTCGGAAAAATCATAATGGATTGCGGGGCCAAGAATAACAAGAGATCCGTTATCAGTAGTAGTATTCAAGCGGTTGAGAACGTTACTACTACCAACAATGGTAGAGATTTGACCACCACTTTCATTAAACATTGCCATGAATTCACTCGCTCCATTCCACCCCTCGTTATAGATTGAGAAGTTTGTGGTACTTTGAGTAAAAGATCGTGGTAATAATCCTAACATGAAAGCAGAAACAAAGGGGTAGCTAATGAAAATTGCCAGGATGATCAGTGCAGATGTTGAACGATTAATCTCTACCATTAGATCTCACTTAGTATTTAACCTTAAATAAGCTAATTCGTTAATGATTAATAGTCTTCTACAGTTTCAGGAACTCCAGCAGATGTCGCTGTTTGAAGGAATTGATGAAGCCCTGACAAGCCATCTTTGAATTCTTGCGTTGTAAGAGGAGCTTGACCGTATCGTGCTTTCTCAAAAGCCATTACGATGGAATTGATGGCACTTGGATCTATATCGCCACGATTCATAAGTTTAACACCTAACTGTCGTGCTGACTCGTTGGGTGCTCGGCCAACACCAAGGAATCCCTCTGAGGCAAGTGTCATGGTTTGCCACATAAGGACTGATGCTTCTCGAAACATCTGCTGTCGAGCTAGTTGTCGAATTTGAACAAGCCGTTGCTCGATCTCTTGTTCAAGAATAGTCTTTTTTACACCACCTACTCCAATAGCTTCAATAATTTGCTTTCGAAAATAGAACAATAGGAAGCCAACAACAATTAAAACGCCTAAACCAAATATAAAGATGATTTCAAGTTGAGCAAAGAAACCGATTCTGTTCATTCTTATCACAATTCTCATATTGTTTTATGTTTGAATAATCCTGATTCTATCAACCTAGATTTCTAGTGTTTTCAATTATATTTTAATCTTTATCTTAATTCATTTTTATCTTATTTTTTTTTCTTTAACAAGATTCTAATAAACATCTCGATATGTATTATATTTTTGTAACCTACTTAAAGTGTTATCCACCTCGTAAACCTTTAACTCGTTCATACAACGCAGCTAATCCAATTCCACCACCGAAAGCAAGTACTGGAGACGCAAGAAGCAGTAAGATGTTGGTAAATGGATTTGGGGGGGTAGGATGAATAATAGTAAAGGGCTCAGAAATAGCTTCTTGTCTATTACCCGTGTTATCGCGAATGTGTACTGCAATGGAATATTCACCTTCGGGTAACTCCGAAGTATCAATAATGAGGGTCGCCTGCGAATCTGTTTCATTAATGTTACTTCCTGCTTCTCCGTATCGAACTGTGTATAAAACGTCTTCAGTGGAATTACGAAACTCAAACGTAAGTGTATCCATATAGATACCAGTTTCTAAATCATCAAATGAGACAGTAATCATAATTTCCTCATCTACTTCTTCAGGTAAGTTGTCATCGATTTCCAAGGTAGGTGGGGTTTTATCGAGCATCACATCTAGAGTTATATACCCTATATTCCCTGCTAAATCGTGTAAAGTTACATTAATCGTCCAATCCTTATATCCAATGAATGTCTCATCTCGACTAAGACGCTCAAAGTCATCAGGATCAAGAATAATGGCCCAATCATATGAATAACTATTATCAGTAATAGCAATGCTCTCATTTATCTCAATATTATCTGTTTGAGAATTAACAATAAAAAGACGGGTAGAAGACTCATTTAAGCCAAAATTCAAGCCTGTATTAGAATTACTGGCTTGAACAGTACCTGAAATTATGACAAGTCCATCTGAATCGACCTCTAGATATCCATCATTGTTTTTTGTGACGGTCAGATTTCCTGTTGGTGCGACTACGTCAAATACAATAGCAATTCCTGATGAATTCCAATTATCTGCCTCATCAGAGGCGAAAATTATGATGTTATAGGAAATATCATCGTCTTCAGTTAAAAATGAAGTATCCCAATTGTAGAAAAAGCTGTATTGACCTGCAATTTGATTCATAGTATAATTAACGCCATTAATCTGAATTTCAACGGATGAATTGTCTAAGCCATCAGAAACATCAGTGAGGCTAGGATCTATAACAGTCACAATAATTTCTGTTACATCATTTCGAAGGAGGAGAGCGAAACCAGGAGAAGTTTGATTTTCTGTTGGACTAAGTATAGTAATAAGAGGCGCAGCGATATCAAACACCCACCAATCAAGGGTGATGTAGTAAAATTTCGATAATTCAGTTCCATTATCTAAAAGGTGATGAAATTCCCAAATCCATGTGTTATTCTCCAATCCGGTAAACGAGTAGTCAAGAGTGAAATATCCAGCAGGAATGTCATCTACAGGATGAGGAGAAGGAGAAATAATATCGTTCCATGTGGTGTTTATCCATTTTGCTCCAAGTCCACGGCCAGAGGAATCCGCAAGAGTTCCCCTGATAATAATATCTCGATTATTTAAGCCTGAAACCAAATAACTGGTTTCATTATTCAATCCTGTTGAGGTATCATTTGAGGGGAAATATATTTCCAGATTATCAATTTGGAAATCCCAATAAATATTAATTGGTGTTTGAGTGTAATTTACTCGATAATGAATGAGGCCTGAATTGGTTATATTCAGTCTTATGGACAGCGTGTCTTCGTTGTAATTGTAAGGGATTTGATAAGTCAAATCATATGTTCCATCAGCATTCGGACTTGCTATGGTTGGCACTCCAATTTCATGGGTTCCATTCCAACCAACAACACGTAAATTGTTTGCTAGTTCAGAGAAGGAGTTCGTAAAGATCGATACAGAAGAATCAATGCGCATATTCAAGTTATCATGTAATGTTCCAGTCAGGGATACCGATTCTCCCACAAATACAGAGGTTCCATTTAAGATATTAACATTATGATTATTGAATTGAATGAGGGATACCACTCGAATGTCATCATAGGCCTCATGATCTTCTCGTGGTGTGGGTGGGTTAGGATCCTCACCATAGATCTTGATTCCGTCCTCTAAAGGAGTAGTACTAGATAAATTAACAACAGCTGAAAACGCCCCTTGATCATTAGTCCATACATTGTTATCTAGGGGAATCCTGGTACCAGTTGAATGGTTCATATAAAGTTCTATTCTTTTATTCTGAACAGGATCTTGTGTATTGTCTTTATAGGTACCTTCAATTGTGATATCAGAAGTTACTCTATAAACTTCGAAAAGTCCAGCAGTACTGTTAAACCCTGCGTCTGGATGGAAAGGATCCGTCACACCTCCACCAGGAATCCACACTCTAATTAGATCAATGTTTTTAACTTCAAATATAGTTGTCACAAATGAATAGTTCCCAGTCACGTCGGTGCCATTGACCCAGACACCAGAAAGTTTCCCTGATGGAACGGTACTAGGATATGGTGAGGTGAAGTTATAAATCCTGTTTTTTATATTTCCAAAATCAGCTGTTACGGTAAGAATATACATAGCTTCAGGGGTCATCCCTGTTGCATTCATCTTGATATAAAAAATAACACTACTATCCTCTGAATCTTGGTATGAAGCAGGTGTGACCTCCATATTCCAGTCTTCAGGGGCAGTATTGTTAATTTGAATCGAAATATTGAGACCATCAATGTTAGGAAATACATTCCCCCCACTATAAGTGAGTCTTAATCTGAACTCAGTCTGAAGGACTTCATTATGTTGGACCAATGTTGCATTTGGTGGATTATCGGTGGGAATGTAGACATATCCAGTGAAATACTGGGGA
>JAEOSR010000034.1 GCA_016840285.1 Candidatus Hodarchaeota archaeon
AAGCAACGAAGGAGTTTATAAATGAATAATGGTTTCTAATACCAGAACTTCAAATTTCAAATGAGAAAACCAATCATTTGAAATAGAAATCTAAAGTAAACACCAATAGAATTCGTCGCTGAGAGTTCCCCAGAGACGTTAAACGCTTGTGGAGAGTTGGTAAGACCTGGTTCTCCTGGACACGACTCTATGAAGCAGGAATGAGCTGTTCTTATCGTTCGCAATAAGAGCCTAGGTATCACGGAACGGTTTACTCGTTCACTCGATACTGATTACTATTCGACCTTTGGCACGACCTGTTTCGTAATGACGATGAGCCTCGGTAGTTTGACTTAAGGGATATACAGTATCTATTACTGGTTTGATCTTTCCCTCTTCAATCCATTCACGAATTAAATTCATAGCAGCCGCACTTTCATCTGCTGTTCCAGTTTTGAATTTCTTATTATTTGTCATCATATGGAAAAGGTTTTTTGGACTACTTATGGGATTATTTGCAATATAGGTTCCTTCAGAGGCTAAAATATTCTTGCATTTTGAAAGATTTTTTGCTGAAACTACATCTAAGATTATATCATACTTGGAATCTCTCTTTGTGTAATCTTCCTTCGTATAATCTATTACAAAGTCTGCTCCAATCTCTTTCACCATATCGACATTAGTAGGGCCACACACCCCAGTGACTTCAGCAGCATAAACATTTTTAGCCATCTGCACAGCAAAAGTTCCAATTCCTCCCGAAGCTCCAATGATGAGGACTTTTTGCCCTTTCTCAGGTTGTGCTAAATCCCTAAATGCTACTAGTGCAGGTGTAGCACCTCCTGGAACGGCAGCAGCTTCCTGAAAATTCAGATTTGCTGGTTTTTTGGCCAATACAGATGTGGGAATGGCCATAAATTCAGCACATGCTCCTCCTGTTTCAGCATATCCATAGACATGATCTCCTATATTCCAACCTGTAACATCTTTTCCAATAGCTACAATTTCACCCACAAAACCACCACCAGGAATTTTTTGTCTTGGCTTTCTTAATCCCCCAAATGATAGTCTGAGAAAAAATCCTACTAACTGCTTTATACCCCAAAAAGTTACTTTTGGAGCCTTTCCACCGCGATGTAGCATATCTACAGTGTTAATTGAGGTACCATAGTTACGAATTATGACTTCATTGTCCTTGGGAGTTGGTTTTCCTACTTCTTTTAATTCAAGAACCTCTGGAGGTCCGTACTTTGTGCAGACAACTGCTTTCATTTGGGTATCCTTCCTTATTTTGGAGGTGCTTATTTTACCTATTTATACTGTTTTTACAGGTTCAGAAGCAAGTGCTGATGAATTAAATCCTTTAACTATCAGCCATAACGCAAAGGCCATTTCTTGCACGGCTATTATAACAAATAAAAATTCTAGATTAATGCTGAACAGCTGTAACAAATACGATGCGAACATCACTGTGCCTCCAATAAGGCCCCATCCTGATAACCATCGGGGTACGAGTTGTGATTGATATAAGATATAATTTAAAACCACGGCTGATAGGGCAAAAATAAGTCCAGGCCCAAGCATAAAGGTGGAATCACGTGCTGCTAGTAAAAAATCACCTAAGATTTGGTAAAAGGAAGCATCTGCAGCTCCTGCGTTTATAAATTCCTGACTTAGTGTCACTAGTGCTAGGAGCATAATACTGCTAATAATAGTGCCAACAGCCTCAATAAATCTGAGACCAAGGAACCCAAGAGCTCCTGCTTCATTTTGCTTCTTCAAAATTGGGAACAGCATAACTGGTACACTAAAAACAGCAAGGGCCCAAATTAATTCGAGAAGCAATCCGATCATAACTTGAGTTTCATTTGCTGAAACTTTGGTAAGATAATCTGGAACCTTATCTATTAGAAATCCTAAAGGTAGATAAGTTAGAATAGGCGCTGCTGACGCAGTTATAAATAATACTCCCACAATTCTGGCGGTCATTTTCTCTGAATCCATTTTGTATTCTCCTTTTTTTTAAAAAATTGAGAAACTGTTAGGCTATTGTTACACAATTGGATTTGAGCGATATCAATTGTTAGTTAAAAAAAGGTTTGCAATTATTAATAAATTATAAATTGCTTAAATTATAAAATAACTCTCCAAATTGGTGAGATTAAATTAGAACGTAATTTACAAATTTCTCACACAAATACGTGCTTGGTATTGAAGAATAGGGTATTGTGAGTTACACTATTTTTGCTATCCAAACATGAGGTTTACATTTCAAAATTTTTTCTCAGTTTGACTGCTTCCGAGGAAGACATTACATGTTGGTTAAAGAAGAAATTGAAAGAGTTATCTAACAATTCTCTCAAGAATCCCAGGAATTATCATTGGTGATATTGCTTGCAAAAATTCCTTTGATTCTCCACCTTGATCAATAGTGATTACTCGGTAGGTTAAACCAGTCATTTTCTGTAATTTCTGGGCTGCTGTAGATGCGATAAACCTTGAACGAACATTAGCTGATTGTCCAATCCACAAAAAAATTTTTCTCAGTGTATTATCCAGTAACACATAAACAGAATCCTTCTTTAGTAAGCGAGAGGAGTTTTTATAGGGTTCAAGTTCACCAGAATTATCTTCGGTAATTTGGAAAAGTGTTTTCTCTTTCTTTTCATGAACTAACATTTTAACTCAGTTTTAAGAAGTCACTTTGATTATTTTTGATTCAAAATTTCAAGTTGAAAAAGTGAACTAAAGAAATCCCCCGAATATCCACCTCCTTTTTCCTATTAACCATGGGAGTGGTTATGAGATTATTTGATTCACTATAAGTTAATATACGAGAACTATTTACTTAGAATTTCTTTACACACTTCATCCTACTGTTGCTAATCCCACATTTTATATGAATATGGATGGTAACTATCATAATCAACTTCAGCTAAACGCTCCAGAGGGGGTATAATGGTATCCTGAACCATATAAACTGCGCTGAGTTCTATTATATTTCTGAATTCTTTTCCATTCAATACCTTATTGGCACTATGGTGATGCGGCCTTGAATCTCTTCAATGTTCCCTTTGGTACCATTTTTGGTGTCGCGGTTCTCTTTGCTCTAACTTTATTGTGCTTGAGTCTGAAAATACAGAGCTTCTTTCTAGTATTGCCCCTCTTCTCTCTGTGGTTCTACTCTAACCAATTTATTCATCCTTATGCGCTACGGTCAATTGTGGAAACCCTAAAATCGAGTTTCTGTTTTATACCTTATTTAATGAAAACATTGGATATACAAGTATGAAAAGACATAAAAGGTATATTAGTATACATTCAACAAATGACAACTACTATTAAGATAGATGATGATACAAAGTCTAGATTTGATAAACTGCAAGCAAGAATTTTTGTTGAAACTGGAAAAAAATTGACTAAACAGGAAATCTTGGAACTCCTATTAGAACATGCAGAGAAAGACGAAGAAGAGATAGTGCTCAAATTGTCTGGTATTAATTTTCCTCCTAGTCCAGAAGAAAGAGAAAGGATTTTATCACTCCAAGCTGACTTTGGTTTTGACACATCAAAGGTCAATGAGGATAAAATCATTTATGAGGATTCCTGAATGGCAATATTCTTGGATACGAGTTTCATTGTTGCTTTTTTGAATAAAAAAGATAGTAGAAATGAAAAAGCAACAGAACTATGGAATAAGATTATGAAGAATAAATGGGGATATCCAGTAACGAGTGATTATATTGTGGATGAATGTTTCACTCTACTTCTGACAAGGAGAAAAAATTTGGAGTTATTGAGCAATTTACATTCGTTCATCCACGGAGATGATAAAAGTGGTATTTCTAAAATCATTCAATTTTCTAAAATAACTCAGCGAATCTATGAGAATACTTGGGAGATGTTTATAAAGTATAATGATCCTGAATTAAGTTTTACAGATCTTACAATTCTAGAAGTTTGCAAAGAATTGAATATTCAGTATCTTGCTAGTTATGATAGTGATTTTGAGGGAAAACTCGCAGTTTTAGGTTAAACTTCCATTAATGAGACAAACCATACAAATTAACATCACAAAATCTCTATTAATTAACAAGCAAATAACTTCAGGATTTTAATTTCACGATGCTCAATGAATTGTCTCCCCTATTTGATGATATGACTCAAAATCTTCCCAAATGATGAACAATCTGAAAAAGCCTCGAATTTGGGCGTTTTTTAACTTTGAAATAGGTTTGTTGAAGAATGACTGGAAAAATTTATGCAGATTATGACCATTTAAAGGATTGGTTTGTGTGGGTCTTTCGTCCCATAGATAACATTTTATCTTTCTGTTTTGGTTTTACCTTCTTATACTAATAAGCACACTCTTAGTGTAAACTAAAAATATTTTGGACAGTAATTCAATCTTGCAAATAATACGAACTCTTGCCTACCACGTCAAAAATAACGGATGAACTATGATTTAGCTTTATTTCATTCGTTTAACAAGAAAACGGAAACCTTGAGACCCGCGTTCCTCAGAGATTAAGAGTTCCTGACCCGTGACATGAGCCCAGGCAGGAATATCACGCAGACTCCCCGGATCAGTAGTTAGAATTTCTAACACCTGACCCATTTTTAATGTCTTCAAAGTTTTCTTGGATTTCAAAATAGGCTGAGGACATACTAATCCACGTGCATCGAGTGTATAATGTACTTCACTCAGAGATTTCTTTCCTTTGAAAGTTCCAGGTTTAATATCCTCATGAGAAGAAATAATATCTTCCGCTGTAGTGGTGGGATACCCTTTTTCGCGCCACATATCCAGGCCCCCATGTAAGCTTTTAACATCTTCAAACCCTGCTTCGACCAAAATATCGACAGCAATCAAAGATAATCCGCCTCCAGGACAAATAGTGACTATTTCCTTTTCTTTATAGTCATATAAATATGACTGAAGATCCTTTAAATTAGATGAGAGTTCTCGGATGGGGATTGACATAGCATTTGGGATATGGCCATCGCCCCCGTTAAATTCCTGAACAGATCGAACATCAAATATTAACGGAGGCAGATTAGAATTTATATGATCAAGTAACTCACCTGTCGTAATTTCTGATAGATGCCATTCAGATCTGTGTCTCATCATATGGATGATCTTTTTCCAATATTTTATCATGTTTATAAAGTAATAGAAATTTCTACCCATTGTTAATCCGCGCTAATTTTATCTGTATTTTCCTTTTTTTTTTACCATTTATTATAAATCATCACTTAATATCCCACTCAGTATAATACCAGCTATGATGGTGCTTTATTTCATTCGCTTAACAAGAAAACGGAACTCTTTAGGACCGCGTTCCTCAGAGACTAAGAGTTCCTGACCCGTGACATGAACCCAGGCCGGAATATCCCGCTTACTCCCTGGATCAGTGGTGAGAATTTCTAACACTTGACCCAATTTTAATGTCTTCAATTTTTTCTTGGATTTCAAAATAGGCTGAGGACATACTAATCCACGTGCATCTAGGGTATAATGTACTTCGCTCAGAGATTTTTCATCCAGGGGTTGCTTTCCTTTGAAAGTTCCAGGTTTAGCATCTTCATGCGAGGAAATAATATCTTCAGCTGTGGTAATGAGGGGATAACCTTTTTTTGCCCAGGCCCAGATGCCGCCTTTTAAGCTCTTAACATCTTGAAATTCTGCTTTGACTAAGATGTCCACAGCAACCAAAGACATTCCACCTCCTGGACAAAGAGTGACTATTTCTTTGTCTTTGGGAAGATCCTCTAAATTAGCTGTTAATTCCATAATGGGAACATGCATTGCATTTGGTATATGGCCATGTTTTTCATATTTGTCGTCTCCACCCCCAATAAATTCCTTCTCTCCTCGAAGATCAAGTATTAACGGAGGATTATTCGAATTCATCCGCTCAAATAACTCATCTGTAGTAATTTCATCTAAATCTGGCAGAAACCACCTCCTTTTTCGGATTCTCCACAGAAATAACCTTATCATTTTAAAGGCCATCCTAAGTTTACTAATTTTAATTTCTTTGATTTTACCTTTATTTTCCATTTTATTCACTATACACAGATTGGTTTCATCCAGATTCTAAGACGTAGTAGTGGTGGGATACCCTTTTTTGTGCCACATTGTCTTTGAGTGTAGCTTTGTCTATCTCTTTGAGCTGAAGAACATCGGGGGAGCCATATTCTGTGAATAAAGCTCATTTAAGGTTCGATCGTACAAATCAAATAATATTATTTGTGAATTTTTGTAGACTAAGGATTTCAATTGCATTATACGTTGGTTATTGCACATCTGTTAAATAAAATGGATTTTTATTGATCGAAAAGATTTAGAAAATTGATTGTAAGAAATGAAGATAAAGTAGGAATTGAAAAAATGGTACTACTCCATTTAAAATATTCTAATCACAATTATTTTACCTTGCAGATGAATTTAGTGGGGGTATTTGCAAAATCACTCATCTGCCATGCAAATACAGTCTGTGGGACTACTCTCCAGAAAGGTGGCGGATGAAACATCTTGTACCGCTTATCATACAACTCGCCAAGTATCTGATGTAAATCCTCATCTGAAAATTGTTCCGCATAACCCTCTATAATTACTACCTTCTCCCCACTCTCAGTATGAACTGAAATATTTTTATTATTCAGTAAATTTCTTGCATTTCTGGTTGCGGAACCACCCCCGAAGTAGAAAATATTCTCATACCATATTCCCCAGACAGGTCGAGAATGTGGGAAATTACCACGAATTGTATTTATCCAGTAATTATCTGATTCGTCCATCCATCTATTGACATCATCCCATGAGACAAGCCCTGATCTTTTTTCCGATATACCGTAATCTGGAATATTCGGTCTCATAGGCTCTGAAATTATTAATTTTATTATCTGCATGCTTATTTTCAACACTCATTAAAATTGCATTAGAAATTGGTAAAATAGGCTAATACTATCCTCAACAAACCAATAAACCATATAAGAAGAAATCCCAATCCAACGATCCAAATAAAAATTATAACCAGAGTTGTTTTCTTTCCAATTGGCACTTCTCTCTTTTTTTCTTCCATAGCCTTTTTTCGACATTCTTCAATTACCTCTTTTGGAATTAGCTTTAGCGCAATAGAAATACCAATAGGAACTAAGATCAAATCGTCTAAATAACCTAAAATAGGAATGAAATCTGGGACAAGATCAATTGGGCAAAAAGCATATCCAATAATAATGCCTAGAAATAATCGTTTCCACCAAGAGACTCGTGAGTCTTTATACACAAGATAAAGAGTATAAGTTTCTTTCTTAAGGTTTCTGGCTTTATTTTTTAACTCTGTTATCATGATTCTAATCAATTCAAAGGTGTTACTAGAATAATTTTCTTTCTTGTCATTCAGTTGGATATATCTATGAAAATACGTATATCGAATGCATAATGTCATATAACTAAAGATAAATGTCTTTTAGACTATATAAAGCGAATCTAAAGCTTTTAATGAGTTAAGCGTTGGATATTGCATATCTGTTATATAAAAAAAGGAAAATATACAGAAAAACAAGGTTCTATGCAA
>JAEOSR010000035.1 GCA_016840285.1 Candidatus Hodarchaeota archaeon
AAACTGTTGTTTTCTCGAAAGTATAAGAAATGTTAAAAAGTGAGTCCTATCAAACCCCTGTATCAGATGTTGGGATTAAGGCGCGAAAAATGGAATACCCCCGAATGGGATAATCATGGCAAAGAAAAATGACTTCTCTTCTCTAAAAATTGCCGAAGAAATAAAACTACGTATAGAAGAAGAGTTTCCAACGCTAATGTCATTAGCTACTACCCCACCAGAGGAAGTAGTCCGCCGCTGTGAGATAAATAAAACCTCTGCAGAAAGAGCGGTGCATCAAGCACGAAAGATCATTGGAATGACCGAACCAATCACAGCAGCTGAACTTCTCGAGAAAAAAATGGCGAAACCACGAATTACAACCTCCTCCCAACAACTAGACGAAATTCTCGGGGGAGGAATAACAGTTGGCGCAATAACAGAATTCAGCGGTGCATTCTCTACAGGAAAAACGCAATTGGCATTTCAGCTATGCATTAATGTCCAACAACCACTTGAAGAAGGTGGGCTAAACGGCAAAGCACTATTCATCGATACAGAAAACACGTTCGCACCTACTCGTGTTGCTGAAATGAGTTATTCTTATACGGATGAACCAAAAGATTTTTTAGAAAATATCTTTGTAGCTAGAGCCTATAATGCAGATCACCAGATACAGATTGTTCAAAAGGTAGATAAGTTAGTTCAGACAAACGAAGTACGCTTAATCATTGTTGATTCAATGGCATCACATTTCCGAGCTGAGTTCCCAGGAAAAGATAATTTACCTAGAAGACAACAAATATTGATGGCTCATGCGGAAACGCTACAACGATTAGCAGAATCATATGAATTGGCAGTAATGACTACGAATCAAATCCTAAGCAATCCAGATAGCATATTTTCAGGATCAGGGAGCCTAGAACCAGCGCTAGGATTTGCCTGGGGACATAGACCAACTCATAGAATACTATTACGGAAATCACGAGGGACAATACGAATCGCCAGAATTTTTGACTCACCAGAATTAGCAGAAAGAGAAGCAGTGTTTCATATCACTCCACAAGGAATAAGAGACGGACCACCACTGGATTATTAAATTTCATTCTATTTATTCTGGAGAAACTAAGTGAATGAACTTTTCAGAGGAATTGGATCGAATAACTCAACTGGCGACTGAAGGACGCGCCCAGAAAGCATTCTCTCTCCTTGAAAATCTCGAAAAACGAAACGGAATGCCTGATAAGGTGTTTTTAGAAATTCAATTCCAAAAAGTAGAGCTCTTAAAGGATATGGGAGAATTCAAACGACTTTTCGAGTTCGCTCCATTCGTTGTCCAAAAAGCCAAAGAACTCGGAAATACACTACAGGTTGTTGATGCACTAGGAGAGTATGCATTAGCATGTTGGTTAACAGAAAAATACTCTGAAAGTCTCAAGAACATTAAGGAAGCAGAGCAGATTCTTGAAACAATTCCTAAAAATCTAACTTCAGAGATAGAGAAAAGAAAAGCTTGGATATTGCATCATAAAGGTAGAAATTACAATTATGCTCGAGACGATTATCAAAAAGCGTTGGAATTTGCCCAAGAAGCAGAAGTACTTTTCAAGAAATACAATAATAAGTTCGGAATTGCACTTACAGGTGATCTTTTCGCGGAAATATATATGGGAGATGGAAAAAAGGATGAAGCATTTCAGACATATAAAAGAAATCTTGAGATTTTCAAAGAAATAGAAAACAAATGGGGGATTGCTCATACAATTTGGAAGCTTGGTGAAATATTTCGTTATAGGGGGGATATTGTTCAAGCACTTGATTACTTGGAGAAAAGTAAGAAGATCAGTGAGGAAATAGGTCATCAAGAAATTTTAGCTCATTCGAATGGTGCTCTAGGAAGATTGTATGTCCAAAAAGGGGAGCTTAATCGGGCTTTGAAATATTATGAGAAAAGTATCAGCATTTACAAAGAACATGACAGGAAATACTTTATTGCTTTGTCTTTAGATAAGTTGGGAGATATTTATTACATTAAAGGGGAATTGCAAAAAGCTCTAGAGTATTATCAAGAAGCATTGGAAACTTACACAACGATGCAGCGATTTAATGCTGCTCGTGCCTATAATAAAATCGGTAGAATCCTTCACGCTCAGGGAGAGTATAAACGGGCATTTGAACTCTATAACAAATGCTTAGAATATATCACAAATATGAAGATGTCTTTACATCCTTTTAGTGGGTTAAGTTACCTACCACATTATAATTTAATCAAGTTAAGTATCGATTTAAACAATTTAGAACAAGCTCAAGACTATCTCCAACGACTCAAACAAATTAATGAGAAGGAAAATAACAAGTGGTTGAATCAAACGTATAATCTAGGACATGCAACGTTATTAAAAACACAAAATAGAGTAATACAAAGAGGGGAAGCCCAAAAACTGTTTAAACAAGTAGCTGAAGAGGAACTTATCGATTTTGAACTCGCAGTTGATGCTATCCTGAATTTAATTGAGCTATTAATTGATGAATTTCATCGCTACAGAAGTGAAGAGGTCTTACAGGAAGTTTACAAGTGGTTAAATAAGCTAGAAAAAATAGCACAGGAAAAAAATTCATTTTCATTACTTGCTGAATCCCATTTACTCCAATCAAAATTGTCATTAATTGAAATGAAAATAGATAAATCGCAAAATCTATTAGAAAAGGCATTAAGAATTGCAGAGAAAAAGAATTTAAGACGATTAGCTGATATAATTACATTGGAAAAACGGATATTGGTGGAACAGTACCCGATCAGGGAAACGGGGAAATTTAGGAACCATGAAATTCCTATGAGTGAAACAGCAGAATCAACATATTTTTTATCCATGGTTGGCCGAATGATTCATAGAAGGTTCTATCTTAGCGAAACAGAGATCATTAAATTATTCAAACAAAAGAAAATCAGTGTAGAGGTATGTTTCGGTTCATTTTCAGATAAGGGGTGGAATGTTCGAAAAAAAACTCAATCTTGTCCATTAAATAAAAAACAGCTTCGTTCAATTCTGGAATATTCTGGAGTATTATACCAACAAGGAGAATTGGAAACTTTTTATGGACCATTTCCTCAACCATTAATTTATGGAGCAAAGAGAGTTGAGTGGCATTATATAACATATGGACTAAGATTGAAAGATGAAACAATGGAAGATACAAGAATAATTAGTATGGGAGGAAGGGTTCCAGCGATTTTTCTATTTATTTATCCTAAGCAATTGGATTTAATGATGTTGTTAAGTAAGAACAGCCTCTCAAATTACATGAAATCCTTATTCATTGAGGGGATATCAGACATAACTATCAATCAATTAGAGCAAGTTCAAGAAACAATATTAGAATCTCTCCTTTCCGAACTTCCAAAAACATGAAAAGTCTTACCATATTAAGAGAGAGTGGAAATATCAAAATTTTCCTTCATATTTTTTTAGAACAGCTTCAGCAATTTCTTTATCTTCGCTTTCGCGTCTTCTATCATCAATTCTCTTGTCATGGTTGATCAATATCTTTGCTTCAGCTACATCCTTGAAATTTGCAATTAGCTCCAATAAATCTAGTAAACCTTCCCCCGTTTTAGCACTGCATTCAACAATCTGATTTTTTTGAAGGATATAAGATGGTAAAGTTGAGACCAAATCCATTTTGTTTACAATTAATATAGTACGTTCTAAGATTTGGGGAAATTTTTTCTGATTTTCTTCAACAAATCTGATGAAGTCTTCAAAATCAGTTTTACTCGTCACATCAATGACAAAAAAAATATGTACAGGATTCTGATTAATAGCTTCAGTCCAGTATTTTCTAAAATCTCTCTGCCCTCCAATCTCTATAATTCTGACTTTCGCGATGGTTTCTTCACGAAATCCCAGTGTTGGTTCTTGATCTACAAATTTCCCAGTTACCAGCCTCCTTAAAATGCTTGTTTTTCCTGCTCTAGTCGGACCGATTACTAATAAGAATCCTTTAATCATTCTTAAAAATTCAGACAGCATTATTACTCCTCCAATTAGAGTTAAAGATGTTTGAAACTGTTTCTGTGAATTGGGGCGCAATATAATAGTAAGGTGGACTATTAACTTGAGAAGGGAAGACTAAACATCCATGGTCTTCAAAGATAATAAAATCACGCGTAATGTAGTCACGATTAATAGCTTTTATTATAGACCTCTGTTCAATTTGAGAAGAGAGTATGTTTGAGGGAATACGTATAGAATGGTTTGTCAAAAGTTTTATTTTGTGATTACTTGTAAAATGATTCCTTGATGCTATTAATTTTAATATTTCTCCATTTAGGAATCTATTTTGATAAATAGAGTTATCAATAATCTTTATTGTCTTATAATATTTTAGACAGGTGTTTATCCTCTGTTTAATTTCAGGAATGGTTGGCAATGGCTGATGAGGAATGATTGATTCAAAATCAATACCAATTAATTGGGCCATTCTTTCTAATAATATATTCTGATAGTGATGTATTGATTCAAGAATTGTAAGCCGAGACCTGGCAAATGAATCAAGAGGAAGGCGAGGTTGAATAAATGTACCTGATTTTTGGTATTTATAATATATCGTATTGAAAATATTAGGATGTGATGTTAATATTACGTCTACTTCACGATCTAATTTCATGATAGCTTTTTCAGAGGAACTTACTAATTTGATTAGTTCATTTCTTGGAAGAGTATTGTGAAGATAAGTAAAAGCAACCATTTTTGCCATCAAATCTCCACCAGGGTAGAGTGCTTTCATTGCTTTGAAGAGAACATCCTTAATAACCTGTTTATCTTTGATTTGTGAGACCTCTTGTAAGAAAGATGCCGCATTACGTTGAGTAGCAATATTCAGATTTAATCTGGTTTTGAGATCTTCAACAGTTAGAAGGAGAACAAGAACTTTAGGTTTTAATTCTGAATTTTTTCTAAGATATCCTATGTTTTCTAGCTCAGTTACTCTATTACTAACAGTTGGTTGGGCAATGGCTAATTTCTTTGTTAAAACATTCAGAGTAGTATAACCCCCAAGTTTGAACATCATCGCTAAGACACGAACATGTTGATCTGTTACACTGTGGTTTAGTGCATCCATAATAACTGGTTCAAAAGCGAAATTTTCTTCAATATCTTGCGATAACCTCTCCAAGATTCTCTCAACCAACTACCATATTCAAGTGTGAGTTTCTACCATACTTTTAATAATGTATTGGTATTATAAAAAAAACATTATAATTTTTATGGAAAAGTTTTTATAATAGTCTCTAAAAAGTTTAAATTAATTTCAGATTATGATGGGATTGGTATTTATGGCATTTGGTAAGAAAAAAATTGTCTCTAGTTTGATAGTAATAGCTTTCATCACAGTTATTATTCCATTTGTAATAGTACAAAAAAGAAATAACCACGATAATATGTTAAGAATTGATTCTGACGTTAAAACCAAATCGCAGTTTGAAGGCTCTAATGAATTTAATAATTTCACTACATTGAAAGGTCATGCTGCAGGTGTCAGTGATCTTGCCTTTTCTCCTGATGGAAAATATCTAGCTTCCGCAGGAGGGTTTGATAAGACTATTAGGATTTGGAATACGAAAGATGGTTCGCTTCTTAGTGTTCTTTATGGGCATTTATCATTCATTTATAGTTTATGTTTTTCCGAGGAAGGCCTTTTAGCCTCTACAGCCCGCGACGGTACGATCAAAATATGGAACGTCACCACAAAAGCTGTAGTGCAAACATTACCAATTCAAGAACAATTCTGCAATGGAATTGCATTCTCACCTAATAGTGAGTTATTAATCTCAGGAGAAGGGACATGGGGTGTCTCTGGTTCGGTCAGAATCTGGAATCTAACAAACGAACAGATTATCCATAATTTAACTGGACACAAAGACATGGTGGCTGCAGTAGCCCTGTCTCCCCTAGATAGCAATCTGTTAGTCTCCTCGTCCCGATCCATCAAGTTTTGGAATGTGTCTACTGGTGAAGAGTTAAGAGAATTGGTGAATCATACTGGAAATGTATTAGATATCTCGTTTTCACCTGATGGAAAGATTCTAGCATCAGCAAGTGAGGATGAAACAATAAAATTATGGGATACATTAACAGGAACTCTCATTAATACGTTAGAAGGTCATGAAGAAGTTGTTCAATCTGTTACTTTCTCACCAAATGGTTTATTAGCTTCAGGTGGGGGTAATTTTTATCCAAACTGGGCTTTAAATGATGCTAAAATTAAGATTTGGAATGTTACAACTGGTATAAATCTGTGTGCCTTAACAGGTCACACAAGTTCCGTTAGGAGTCTGGAGTTTTCTCCTGACGGGGCAATATTAGCTTCAGGTAGTGAAGACTGGACGATCAGGCTTTGGGGAAGCAATGTAATAATTCCTTCAAGAATACCCTTCTGGCAAACCACTAATCCAGAGATTCAAGGGATGAATTCCTCTGTTCTAAACGAAATGGTTGTCTACATACAAACATATTATTCATTTACTCACAGCTTTCTAGTCCTACGTAATGGTTATCTCGTTACAGAACAGTATTATCAGACTGATGATCATATCTATTCAAGAGATTGCAAACACTACATTTACTCTTCTACGAAGAGTGTTACTTCACTACTTGTGGGTATCGCAATTGAACAGGGTTACATTGAGAGTGTGCATCAGAAAGTCTTAGACTTTTTCCCAGAGCGTAATATCTCTAATGTGGATTCACGGAAGGAAGCAATGACTCTTGAACACTTATTAACCATGACTTCAGGGATGAACTGGGTAGAATGGACAGTTCCCCCTAATGATCCGAGGAGCTCTGTTAACTTGATGATTGGAAGTTCTGACTGGATACAGTACGTCCTTGATCGGCCAATGGATCACAATCCAGGCGAAATGTTCAATTATAATTCAGGTGGCTCACATCTATTATCAGCTATCATCCAGAAAGTAACAGGACATTCAACTCTTTCTTTTGCTCAAGAATATCTCTTTGATCCTTTAAATATCACATTAGAAGATATTATATGGAATAATGATCCGTCAGGGATTGTAAGAGGCCATACAGGGCTCTATTTAACTCCTCAAAATATGGCAAAGATTGGATATTTGTATCTAATGAATGGAACATGGCCCTTTAATGGGAAACACATCGTGTCATCTGAATGGATAACAAATGCAACAAGAAGTAATCCTCACCTAGGAAGCGCGGATGGATATGGTTATCAGGTATGGTTCACCTCGTTCACCGACTGTGACATCAAAGGTTATTATGCCTGGGGATATAACCATCAAAAAATCTACGTGATCCCTGACCTAGATATTGTAGTGGTGTTCACATCAGAGGGCCATGATTTGGCTAAAATGATTTCTCAATTTATCATTCCTTCCATTTTTCCTCCAGTTTGTCCACCAAAAACAACGACGACCACAACTTGTACTGATGTCAGTCCAACCAAAACAACAATGGAAACAACTTCATCAACACAAAGAACTACATTTCCTTCATCATTCGTTATTCCTTTTATCTTCATCACTTTAGTTATTCTTCGAAGAAGACATGAGAAATAATTTAGTCTTCTATCCTATTTTTTCTAGAGAAATCATGATTCATATCAACACAAGAGATACGAAACAATCATGATTGAGGATTAAAATTTCCTTTTATTGATTCATCATATTTACAGTCAAAAATAGCAAATCAGTGAAGAGTTACTTCTTTTTTGAGAAAGCTAGTCAATAAAATAAAAGGTGGCTAATGTTAATCGAGGAGTTTTTATTGCGCCAACCAAATGGAAATTCGTTTACATATTTACATAAAGTATCTGACGTGAAGATCAAACCATCTGCTGTAGTTATTCAAGGACTACCTGGAATGGGCTTAATAGGAAAGATTGCAGCCAACTTTTTGATCAAACATTTTGATGCACAAGAGATCGCCCGAATTTACAGCTCATTTTTCCCTCCAGTCGTTCAGATCGATAGCAAGACCAGCATGGGACGATTAGCAAGGATGGAAATCTATGCAATTACAAAAACCACACCTAATTTACTAATCCTGACGGGAGACGCTCAACCCCATGATATCGGAATCATACAAGTCCTAAATAGTGTACTCGATTATGTTATAGACCTAAAAGCAGATACCCTGATCTGTTTAGGAGGATTACGCGTCCACGAAGAAGGACCTGAAGTCGCAGGATTTGGATATGATAAACCCACTCTCGACTGGTTGGAAGAACATGAAATTACCCTCCTAAAGGGAGGAGAAGTAACTGGAGCAGTCGGAGTACTCTCAGCACTGGCAGCCGAACGGAATATGAAAAGCTTTGGCCTACTAGGGAAACTCACTCTGGCAGGGACAGACCCCAAAGCAAGTAAAGCACTTTTAAACAAATTAACCATGCTCTATCCGTTGAAAATCGAACTTAAGGATCTAGATTTGACTATAGAAGAAGCCAAAGCTAAGAACGATCGGATTACGAGCCTAGCTCGTGAAGTACTCGAACAAGGAGAAGACGAAGCGAAAGACCAAGGACCAGGATACTATATCTAAGCTCAAAAAAGGAGTTACAGGAAACCAGCAAAAATAATGTTTCTCCTGTTTCGAGTTGTATCATATGATCTATCTTCGTCCTGCAACACCTGATGATTCAGAATTCGTTTACAACCTTAAGAAACAAACATTAAAGCAATATATTACGGAAACCTGGGGATGGGATGAGAAAGTTCAACGTAGCTATCATAAGAAGCGCTTTGAACCAGCTAAATATCAAATCATTCAAATAGATGGGGAAAATATTGGTTGTGTATCTATAGAGGAGCAATCTAACAAAATCATTCTAAATATAATTGATATTACTCCTGATTATCAAAATAAGGGGATTGGAAGTAAATTGATACGAGGCCTTATTAAAAAAGGATTACAAGAGAATAAAACAATTGAATTACAAGTTCTCAAGGTAAATCAAAGGGCATTCAACCTGTATACGTCGCTAGGATTCACATTAAGGGATGAAACTGAAACTCATTATCATATGGTATATTATTGCACACAGTTAAGTCATTGATTAAAAAGAAACAAAAAAGTCATCACAAAACTGCGAATGTGCGAAGAATGGTCAAACTTTCAAGCGCATGAAAAGTGGATCTAATCGTGGGAAGAGTCACATCTTTTCTGCCAAAGCCTCCTCTTCGGCCTTGACATCGTTGTATAAATGCAAGAATCTTATCTGGATGCTTTGGAGGGGACTGTAGATATCTATACGCTCTTAATGCGTAACAAACATTCTCTAGAAAAGCGGTAGAACCAGGTAAAAAACCATAACCACCATCCCCAGATTGGCTACGATTAAGATAAGTAAGAAAATAATCTTTATTATATGAAATATTAAGAATCGAGAGAATGATAAGATATTTAACGGTGTTCGGTAAATCTCTAAGGGATTCAGCAGGATAACAAGCAATGTTTTCATATATTCTTTGGCTTAAAGGAGAGTTGAATGTGTTCATGGAAAGAATGTAATAATAAAGGTCAGAAAGGTCGTGAAATTTAAGTTCGGATCTTTTTATCAAATTTAACATTAGATTTCTTTGAGATTTGAGATTATAAACACAGACCAAATAAAGCAGTTGAAAGAAATATCTATAACTAATAATTTGCTTTGGAATAAGTAGTTTGATATAGTTTAGTATTTTCTCACCTTGATATCGACAATTAATTAGATTTAGTCCTTTTACCGCGTAGTACGTATCTTCTCGGGTAGCAGGAGTATATTTTGAAAAACTAAATCCCCCATTCTCCTGTTTATAGGCGAGAATAAAATTTGAGATCTTGGTGTTCTCATCTTGCGATAAATAATCACTTAGAGAGATTTCAGTCTTCATTGTGGGTCATTGAACCAGTAGGTGTAATTTTGAATGATAATCACTGCTTATTGCTTGTAGGTCAAATCTTATTTCCATTCTTAGAGTTTTGCTAATACGATTCTCAAAATGAAATATAATCCAATCCCTTCTTTATTAAACGCCTCTCAACCTTGGGTGCGTTATAATTCATGTAAAAACCTACTAAATACCAATATTGGTGAAGAAGATCTTTTAAAACATAAGAAAACAATGTTGAAGGATCCTTTTATCAAGAATTCAATTGAAAGTGGCATCAAATGGGAAAACATCCCTTTAAGACGACACAATGATGCCAAACATCCCATTCACCACCTTGAGATACTAGTAGAATTCGGTCTTACCCAAGAGGATCCAGGAATTTCGCAAGTCTGTGAAAAAATCCTTAGCCATCAATCTTCCAATGGAGCATTCTTAACTAACATATTAGTCCCAAAGCGATTTAAAGGGAGTGGTGAACCAACATGGGCTTGGATGACATGTGATATTCCAATATTAATCTATTTTCTTAGTTATATGGGATATAAGACTGATAAACGGGTTAAAAAAGCTATCGATCATTTAACTGAGTTGGTTCGTGAAAATGGTTTTGGATGTCATAGTTCAATCCCTAAATTCCGTGGTCCTGGGAGAAAAGACGACCATTGCCCTTATGGTAATTTACTGGCATTGAAAGCGTTAGCTAATCATCATACACTTCAAGTGAAGAAAGTGTGTGAAAGTGCGCTTCAAGCACAACTGGAATTCTGGAAAAACAGGAAACAGAGAAAGATCTACTTATTTGGAATTGGAACAGATTTCAAGAAATTGAAATACCCTAATATCTACTATAATATCATTCATGTTCTTGATGTTTTAAGCTTATATGAAGATGCACGAAAAACAAAAGCCTTTAAAGAGATGTTAGCTATTGTCAATAGAAAACAGAGGGAAGGAGGAGGTTTTTCCCCAGAGTCTGTTTGGAGAGCTTATAGTACGTATGATTTTGGACAAAAAAAAGAAATCTCTCCTACTTTAACTTATAAAATTGCGTTGATTAATCATCGTTGTGGCTTAATCCCAGAAGAATGGCTGATAATAGAGAATTAATTGCTAGTCCAAGCATTAGTTGGAGAATAGTGGTCATTACTTGGATAATGAAAGAGAATAATTCAAATAAGATATAATCACAAACTTAGACTGAAGTCTATCATTTCAGTCAGCAGTTCCTTAAAATTATCAGGAATAGCATGTCCTAAATCAGGAATTTCATAAAACTGATTCTCAACCTTTTCTCGATCTAGAAGGGCTACCAATTCTTTTATTTGTTCATAACTCGGATCTTTCGTTCCTACTAATATACAACACTTGACACTCTCCTTTTTAACTCTCTCCAAATTCTTTGGAATAGAATATGGCGGGATGAATGTGGGATTCACAACAATACATCCTTTTACAGAGAACTGGGGTCGTGTTAAAGTCGCTTCCAAGGCTAACGTTGCTCCAATCGAAAAACCAGACAAAAAAATTTTGTTTATGTCAATTTGATATTTAGCGAGAATTTGTGAATAAATTTCATTTAGTTCGTTTAACCCACCATCTAGATCCATCCAAGTAAATTTATTTGGTTCGACTATCTCTGAGGATTGAGGTAAAGCTAATAATACATTATGTCTTAAGGCTGATTTCCACGTCTGCTTAGCTTCTTCAATATTACTCGTACCCTGATGAAGAGCAAATAAGGCAGGATAATTTTGACTTGAATCATATTTTTCAGGAGTGCAAACCACCCATTTAAATGAAGTGGCTTCTCTAATCTTCCTATAACGAGTAAAATAATTATTTACAATATTATTGAATTTTTCATCCTGTTTCAATTGCTCAAAATTCGGAAACAAGCGTATAGTTGATTCATCCCACCAAAGCCCTTTCTCGTATCCTTCTTCTAATGTAACAACGGTATCGTCAACTAAATTGAGTAGTGCTTGAAAATAAGCTAAATTAAAGTAAGCAGCACTAGCATGATCAGGAAAATTTTCCTTAATCTCAATAGCGATTCTCAGTCCTTGCTCGAATTCTTTCTGTTCAAAACAGTCCTGTAATTTTTGACGAATCTGCTCATAGTTTTCTTCAATCATACTTCTTTCCTCAGTTTTTAATATCTATTATCAATAACTCAAATTAAATTTAAAATATATAAAAAAGATGACTTTGATGCAACTTTAGAAATCATAGTGATGAAAAAAGAGGAAATTTTGCCGCTAAATCCCTATGTGCTATCCTAGGAGTTCGATATTACGATTCAACTTAATACTAAATACTTAATTACTTGGAGATTAGCAAGAACGTGCTTCTCCTGACCTTTGAATAGCCCATTTTATTGCAAGAGGGCCAAAAATTTGAAAAACGATAGTTGTTGCGGTGATTGTGTTAAGAATCAACAACCCCATCTCGGGTACTCCGAAAGATGCAAGTTTATCAGAAATTAGAACAGCTAATCCGAGTGCCACACCTGCTTGTGAGTAAAGACATGGCCCCAAGTATTTCTGAACCACAGGCTCTGCTTTAACTATACTGGCACCTATAAAAGCCCCGAATGATTTGGCCACTGTCCGACCGATAAGGTAGAAAAAACCTAGAAAACCAATTTGTGCTATCGATGAAATATCAAGGTTTAAACCAATCAAAACAAAAAACAAAGCCACTAAAGGAGAAGCGATTCGGTAGACTTCATGGAATATTTGATGGGGTTCATCTTCACTGACTTCAAGCAGCTCTTTATCAATAATACTAATAATCCCCTCAGTTGAAGGACCAAATATTTCAGTAATCCACGCTTTCTTTTGTGGGTCAATTTCAGGTTTCTTACAAAGGCTAGCAATTGTGACTCCAAAAACCATTGTAGGGAGAATATATGATATATTCAAGAATCCAGAGATTCCAATACACACAAGTACCGCTCCGATAATAAGGTTAACGTATTCACCATGTTCTTCTTCACGATTCAACATATACGATAAAAGAATCCCTGCCACTAATCCGAGAATAACGGAGAATCCTATATCAACAATCATCGGCACAAATAAGTTGAATAGATCAAATTTACCTCCCTCTAAATGGGTCGATGCATAATCAATGGCAAAATCAGTGAGAATGATTGCAAAAATATCATCAAGAGCGAGAATTATCATAGTAGTTGCAGTTAGCGGTCCTTTACAATCATATTCCCAGAAAACAGCCGCGGTTCCTGCTGGAGCTGTTGCAGAAGACAAAGCTCCAAAAAGAATAGCAATGTAGAGTTCCTGAGTAATCAGTAGGACAAGGAATGCAACAAGAAAGAACGTGATAAAAGCTTCAAAGACAAGGATTATGATAACTTTGGAAGACATCGTTTTTAGTGTTTTCCAATCAATTTCCGATCCTAGATGAAATCCAATAAAGCCTAAAGCGACAGCAACGATAATATTCGTAATTGTTGCATAATGATCTTGAAATAATCCGAAAGGTCGAAATACAAGTCCAGCGATAATACCTACGAGAATAAAGCCCAATATTTCAGGGAATTTCAGTTTTTTAAGGCCGTCGGAACCTAAAACCCCGAAGGTGAGAATTAAACCAATTTCTAGTATCAGAGTTATCTCTGGCTCCATTTCGAATCAACAAGAAAGAATAATTTCTTTAATCTTCAAGATTTAGAGAATTTAGAATTTGCTTTACTTGTTTATTGACAAGTCTACTCAACCCTGTATTCGATCAAGCTTAAGTGAACAATATCATTCAGAAAAGGTGTACTACCAAAAATTTGGCAGCACAGGCACTAGCTTGAGAATGGGAAATAAATTTCAATATTTATTAATCTAAGAAAACATTGCATCCTCTATCTTTTAATGCTTGAAGAGATGATTGAACAGACTCGGTTTGTGGTGCTAAGGGATTACCTCGTAAACTGAGAGATGTTAACCGATCGAGTTTTTCTAAACCCTCGGGTAAAGATTCAATTTGGTTATCCTCGAAAAATAGACCTGTAATATGCCCTCCATCTTCAAGGAGATTAGCTGGTAACGCGGTGATCTCATTTTCCTTAAATTCTAGTTGTGTAAATTTTTTAATCTTCAGGATGCTGTTTGGGACAGATTTTAGTTTATTTTTATAAACTATTAGCTTTCTTAGCATTTGTAAGGAACCAATACTCTCAGGAAGAGCTTCTAGTTGATTATCTTCGATATCTAGTCTCTCTAGATTGGTTAAATTGCCTAAACCTTCAGGAAGAGATGTGAGGTGATTGCCAGGGGCTCTTAACCACTCAAGTGAGCCTAAATTCCCAATATTGTTTGGAAGGGCTGAAAGATTGCACTGATAAACATTAAGGGATTTTAGCTTGGAAAGTTGACAGATGGAATCGGGAAGGTATTCTAACCTCTTGTTTTTACGAAGATCTAAATCAATTAGATTCTTTAAGTTTCCAATACTCCTTGGAAGAGAGTGTAAAAGATTATTACCTAGATCAAGGTACTCCAGTATCTCAAAATCGCCGATACTTTCAGGAAGGGAGGGAATTTTCATATCAGATAAATCAAGGCGAACTATTTTTGTCCCCCCAAATTGTACTGTTCTATCGAAATGTGTCCCTTCACGATCAATGACATATTCAAATTCGTTGTCAAGATTTAGCTCCTTAAGCAGTGATAATAATCGATCTCGGTCAGTAGTACCAGCCAGTTGAACATCCTGAACCGTGGGTTTAAGCCATTTCATGGTACCCCGTAATAGCAATGAAACATCTTCAGGGAGTAGTCGAAATGGAAATTCTATCTTTGATTTCTTCTTATTATCATATTTAATCAGAATTTTACAGGTTAAAACTTCATCAATCGGTATGACATCATGATCATAATCTAAGCACTCAAATATCGCCACAGCACCTTCGTCTGCTGGGACAAAGAATGGGAATATAGGCTCGATACCTGTAATTGAAGAACCATTCTCTTCCTCTCCTTCTTCATGGCTCATTTCTACACGTCTATTAATATCGATGATCTTTTCTGTGCTTTGAGATTTGAAAGTTATCATGATTTCCGTTATCATACCAGCTTTCTTACCTGTATTGTGCATGAGAACGGGAAAATAATATTTAACAACCCCATCTTTATCTTCATCCCTTTCTAGGGCATAATTAACAGGTTCACCTGGTTTAATAACTGCACCTCGATGCATTTGCCACCAATTATAAGCTGAAAGGAGTCCAGCAGCAACGCCAGGTAAAGCTGCTAAAATTGATTCGGGTATTTCTAACACATTCATTACTTCCTTTACTGATTGTAATAATCTTAGCTATTTTTTAAAGGGTCTCTGGTTCTTAATTTCAATTGCCTTCGATTTTTAGTGTGTACTAAGTTCAAATCTGAATTCATCAGTAGTCCTTTCTTAAAGTTTATGGGTTTAGAGAACTAATTCCTTATGATAATGACTGGTTCTAATTAAAGGGAGGAACCAATTTTCTAGATTACTTATTTTGTCTTTGATATTCAGATTTCAATATGCTGTAACAAAATAAACCAAACCTTTGGCCATTTTTAATATTGTGATCCCTAAGATGTCCTTCTTTGATAAATCCACATCGTTCTGCGAGTTTGTAGCTCTTTACATTATCATCTCGAGTTAATACAATAATTTTGTGAGCTTGAAGATGATTGAAAAGAAATTGAAGCGCAGCATTAACAGCTTCACTTGCCAATCCCTGACCCTGATGCGTCTGCTCTAAAAACCATCCAAGTTCAAACGAAGGCACCTCCCACTTACTAGGGCTTATCCAGATCTGGCCAATGTATAATCCCGACGTTTTGTTCCAGATACCCATGATAAATTTCTTTTGAGCTATCCAATCAGCGATTAACTGCCTTATCCTTATTTCAGCCTCTTCTTCGGTTTTAACATCCGTTGCTTCATCAATGTGATCTTTCAAATAGTCTCGATTCCCATCTGATTCGAGTAAGTTAAATAACGCTGTCCCATCGCCTTCTTCGTACTTCCTAAGAATTAATCTCTCAGTCTCAAGCTTAGTAGGAAGGTCTAATAACTTCTTTGCCAATAATATACCTCATAAGTAGGAATAAGATTATATACTCATTATTCCTTTAAGCCTTATAATTGGTTAGAAGACGATGAATCCTCGAAATAAAGAAGAAATCTTAGGCAAATTAAAGCAAGCAGAAAAAAAAATTGAATCTGCGTTGTGGCAAGCTGTAAAGGATTCAAACCATGAAGTAGAGCTTCAAATATACAAGGAAGTAAGGGATTTTCTTCTTTCTCTGTCAGAGTTACAATCAGATCTTGCTCAAGAACGAGATCGGATCCTTTCATATTGTCTTATGAGAATTGATAACGCTCTAGTTGAATTAGGCGATAGTACAAGTACTGTGGATCGAGCTAGAGAAGCATATGATGTTTCTCAAAGATCTGGAGATGATGTTCAACTTGCTAGATGCGCTCTAGCTTATGGAACACGATTATTAGATTCTGGTGATCTCACCGCAGCTGAACTCCAATTAAAACTAGTATATGAGTTGGCAGAGAGATATCCCAACGATAAAGACATGCAGCAAACATTAGGTTGGGCTTTTATAGTTAGAGGACATATTCTCAATGGAAAATCACTATATAATCAGGCATTAACTGTATTAGAAGAAGCGGAGGAGATTTGTTTATCTATTGATAATTATGCGGGAATAGCTCAAGTAAATGGACTCCTTACACAAGTATATGGGAATTTAAACAATCCAGAAAGGGCTGAAGTGTGTAAGAAAAAAGCAGAAGAATTTCAAAAAAGAGCAGTAGCAGCAAGACAATGAAAAAACGCTTAAGAAAGAGCATTAGTCATCCTTCAAAGGTTGAGAAATGTGCCTACAAATCTAGATGAACCTGCTGATACACTTCAACATTGTGAAAGTGGGGAAAATACGTGCTGTGGCGAAGATTACAAAGAGGGGAAAACAACAAGGATATGGAATGTGAGATTCTCAATGAAGAAAGAGAATTGGTAGCAAAAGTAAGTTCGACTAGCTTAATTTTGAAATGAATAAACTTTAAAAGCAAGGGTGTACGAAAGTACAGTAAATGTCTTATATTATACCAAAAATATGGTTAGTAATAAAACACTTTGAACTTAAAACGCCGCAATCCTTTACGAATCTAGAGAAACGTGGGTTCAATCCAAAAACACTTACGAAGTATTTACGTATAGCACTGGAAAACAACTTGATAAAAAAGGAGGGAAAAGCCTACAAGTTAACAGGGCAGGGAATAATCTATCACCGTCTTTTGACACAATTAGAAGAATTAACTTCTTTCCCACAGAAGCTAGAAAAAATCTCACGGAGAGAAATTCATCCATTCCTGCAGATTCATGTAACACAACTTAAGAACTATTATTCAGAGCGATTGAAGGGTATAGTGTTATTTGGGTCATCAGCAACGATGAGGTGGCGACCCGAAAGCGACATTGACCTCTTTATTGTAGTCCAAGAATGGACGATCCCCACATGGGAAAGAGCAGTGGAACTGTATAGGATACGACTGGCAACTTTGAATTTGTTGGAAGAGGTAATCGATATTCCAGTTTCATATTACCCACTTGACGTGACGGAGATAGAAAGATTTCATGCAATTTATCCAGATATCCAGCAACATGGAATCATACTGTGGCAAGAGAAAGACTATATGGATAGGTTGTTTGACACAATTCGTGAAGAATTAAAACAAGAGGAAAAAATACATATTACAACGCCAAGTGGGGAATCACTATGGATAGCCCAGAAAAAAGTAGAGAAAAATATCTGAGGATAGCCAAGAAGGCGCAACAACGAGCAGCTGATTGGATACGCAATGCAGAAGTAGCACTTGAAGACAAGCGCTGGAATGACGTAGTCTACAGTGCGCAGATGGCCGCAGAACAGTCAATAAAGAGTATTTTGCTCGCACTGGGAGTCACATATAAGAGAGTCCATGATATTAGTGTACCCTTTCACCTCCTGAAAAATGAAGAAATTATCTCAGAAAAATTTAGTCAGCAAATCCCTAAATTTGCTGAATGGTTAATCCAATTAACCCAGGAAAGACATCTAGCTGGCTATGGATTTGAGGAGGATTTGGAAGAGGATCACTTCAAAGATTATGCGCCTCAAAGCCTAATCAAAGGGAAAGAGATCCATAACACCTGTAAACAGGAGCTAGATCAAATTGAAAAGGGATCTCAGATAAATAAAACGAAGGCTAAAAAGATCTGAGTTAATTTGACCATCAAATCAAGAATAGACACTTGAAAGGAACAACAAATTACTCTTTGAAACCGCTATTGAAAAATTATAAAAAGTCATAAGCAGAATCGATATTTTTGTTAAGTTCTCATAATGACTCTTCCTTAGTAATCCGATGATAGGGAATTAATACGGGAGTCACTGTGATCAGACTGATTGTGTGCAAATGTTGAAGGGAAATTGACCTACTCTAGGCTATTATTCACCATAATTGTCATATTAATGATAAGTACAACTGAGGGGCATTTTTCCCAAATCAGAACAGGAACTATGATGTCTGACAACCCTGTTACTCTACTTGAAGTGTCCACAGAAAAGAAACAAAGTGTTCAGTTTTTAACTCCCTATGAACCTATAAAGATTACCTCTAATGACGAATTTGAAACATATGGTTTCTCAGGCACGGGGAATTGGAATGATCCTTAAGTGAAACTTTTGGCCACTCCCTCACTCATTCGGTCTTGTACTCTCCAAATGACGGAGGAAGTTGGATCACGCTTACATCAGGTTTGACCACCACCAGTTATACGTTAGATACAACACTTATCGCAGACGGAACATATATTCTGCTCAAAGTTCACGCTGTGGATTCTGTAGGATTCATTGCACAAACGGTTTCTACCACATCATTTATTATCAGCAATGATCAGCTAACAATACCAACAGTTCTCTCTCCGAATGGAGGGGAAACACTCACAGGTTCAGTTACCCTCACCTGGACTGCAGCTCTTGATTCAAATGATCACTCAGTAAGTTATACAGTCTATTATTCTTCAGATGAAGGAGCCACATGGACAGAGTTAACCAGTGGACTCACCACCACCAGCTACTCCTGGGATACCACTACAGCACCGAATGGGTTCAGTTATCTAGTCAAAATTATCGCCACTTGTTCTGAAGGACTATCAGCGGAAGACGTCTCAGATGACACCTTTGCTGTCTACAATGAGATAGAAACAGAGACTACCACGACCACCACTCTTACTTCAGATGTCACGATTCCTGGATTGACAAGCCTAATCCTGATTTGGGCTCTGGGAACGTGGATTGTGGTGAGAAAAAAACAGGAAAAATAACCTTTTTCTTCTCTTTTTTTTCCAATAGCTATTTTCTGTTTTTAACTAGCTTTGTGAAAGCTTCCTGAATCGTTATCTATTGAGGCATTCATTAGTGCTGTCAATTTATGAAAAGTATTCTCCACATTTTCGCCAGTCAGAGCAGAAGTAATGAAATGTTCACCAACATTAGAATGAAGGTCTAAAAGAAGAGAAGAGTAACTCTTTTCTCTCGATTCTGGATTAAAGTTCGACGTATGTGAACATAACTAAGATAGTGGATATATACAAATAATTGATGCGTTAGAAAACCTTGGAAAACATGATGAGAGTTGGGGAGTTTTTGATGAAGTGTTTTAATCCCACAATTGCTGGGAGTAATTAGCACAAACTCCTCAAGTAGCATTATAAGCAGTTGTTCTTTTTCTGTTAGATGGCATTTTATCTGTTTAGAATTTGATCTTATGGTTAGATAGCACTTATTGGGAATTCTAGGTATTCATATTTGATTTTTCTCCTGAATTAAAATTGAATGCTCATTCCTAAGAGGTTCAACACATAATTCTAGTTCTTCTCAAGTTAAAATTAGCTAATTTGTATCAAATGATGAGAATGAGCTATAGAAATAGAGACAATTACAATCGTCCACCACGAGAAATGCACAAGGTCATTTGCGCAGATTGTGGAACAGAAACCGAGGTTCCTTTCAAACCTGATGGAACAAGACCGGTCTATTGTAGAGATTGTTATAGGAAAAGACGCCCAAGAAGGTATTAAGCCTTCAATAATTTCTTGATTATAGCCTAACCAGGCTATTTTCTTTTTTTTTAGAGACACGTCTAAGATAATTTTAACCTTGAAACATAATTATTTAGCGTGCTCAATCATTAAATTTATATTGCTGAAAAGTAGCAAGAATATGAAAAATACAATGACAAGTGACGTTGTGAAAAGGATTCTTTTTTGTGTGTCCATCACTTGCTGATTCTGATCAGATTTGTGGATTATTCTTGAAAAAATATAGTGTATAACGACCACGAGCATTAAGGCTAATCCAACCATCCAATGATGAAAACCTGCTATGTGAAAAGGGCTCAGATCGGGAAGAATATGTCCTAAGGGGAGTCCAAACATCCATAATTCGTCATAAAATAATAGAAAACCCATTAAAAATAATATAAGTCAAATATAAATGCCGATTTGATTTATTAATCTCATTATATTGACCCAAATTGTCTTAAGATTTGATAACTGCGAATAAACAAAAAAGGAAACTATTACATATCTCTCTTTGTACTTCAAAAAAAGGAGGAATGACCTTCGTCACTATTTTTTGGTGAATTTTAACTATCATGGGCATTCCAGGAATCTTAAAAACACATTCTGAGCCTTAATAGGGATACAGGGATGCAGAATCGGCTCAGCTGATGTTAATTTTTATTTAAACTCCTTTTTGTATTTTTTACCAGCAAGATTGCTAAGGTACCAATAATAAAAACTAAAAAGATGACTCCAGCAATTATATTCAAAGGAATAGATTGCTTGGGGGGGGTATCAGTGGACTTTGTCAAAGGGAAAAAATCTATGTTATTCGCTTCCCCATCAATTGCATATGGCACATCAACAATACCGTCATTATTCGTATCTGGGTCAGTATAATCATTCCAAAAGTTAAATCTAAAGATGTTGTTCGTTCCATCATCTTTTGCTTGAGATTTCCCACCTAAATTGTTATCGAGAAAATTATTGTCCTTAATTTCTGTGTTCTCACAAGGATAGAGTAATAAAACCCCGTAATCCCGAGTATCTGAGATGAAATTACCGAAGATCGAATTATTATATGAATAACTTAGTTCTATACCATAAGTGTGGTTATAAATAAGATTACCTGAAATAAAACTTGAAAAAACACCCTGGTATTCGTCATCGTCACGACCAAACATGATCCCAAATTGATTTTCATAAATGGTATTGTTAATTATTGTAGTTTCATAAGATGAATCCCCTATCCAAATTCCAGCATCTACACTATTAGTTATGGTATTATTGACAATATTCACAGGGCCAGGACAAGCCTCAATTCGAATACCATTCAGATTAGTGTTTTCTACATGATTATTAGCAATAATTATGGTTTCAGAGAAATAAACCCCAATTCCGAGAATATCAATATTTATCACTGTATTATTGTCCACAATCCCATTCATTACATTATAGAATAATATACCTGCCCAAGCTTCCGATAGACCATTGAGATAGCAATTCCTAATGATAAAAAACACAGCAGTGTGCTTAATAGAAATTAAATTCTCACTAAGTGCTTTAGAAGCAGTTATATTATATCCTTCGATGATAAAGGGGTCACTAGGCGTCCCCTCACCAGGCCAGTTCTCTATTAAGGCTATAAAACTAAACTGAGCATCTCCAAAGATGGATATAGGAGCATGGGTTTCGTACAGTGCAGAAAAACTCGAACCAATTGTTTGTTTAACCATACTATTATAGAATATAGGACTAGAAAAGATGGTCAAGGAAAAAAATATTATTACAAGCAAAAAAGGGGATTTATTCTTTACTTGATGAGAAATTGTTATTCCAACCTCATATCCTTACTTCAAGGAAGCTTCCTGAAACGTTATTAAGATAGGGGGAAAGTAAAATGATCAGGAAACAAGTAACTGAATTCTAGACATCGATCTTGTAAGAGAGATATTTTATTAAGGTTAATGTGATACCTTATAAAATAGGAACAACGAAAAAGTCATAGAGAAAGAAAAAAACACAAAAAAATAGCACAGAAACGAAACTCAGCTGACAAAAGAGGAAAAATAACCCATTCCCGACGAAGAAAGGATAACCCCCCAGCGCAATGGGACCACGAAAACCACTCACCTCCCAATACCACAAGACAGAAGCTCAAGACGTAATTTCATCAAAATTACAATGACACTATATAAATTTTGCGAAAAGGTTTATAAGGGATAGGTTTTCGAGTTTTGATAAAGAAGTAAGAGTAGGTTGTATCTCCGGATCTGGACACTAATTTTTCCTAGCAAAAATGTGGCATAAAGAACGCTCTCGAAGACGAAAGTAATTAGCTGAGAGGATAGTCTGGCGGAAAAAGAGAGACAAGAAACTCGTGTAGTTATAAAGAAGAATGATAATAGGAAACCACAGAGAATGGCACTCATGAAAGGGGGAAAAGAAAAACCCCAAAAGAAAGCAGCCGCCGCCGAGGACGAAGAAGAAATCCTGGAATGCAAAAATTGTGGGTCCACAGACATAGTCGCAGACGAGAATAGGGGAGAGCTGATCTGCGAGAAATGTGGCTATGTGTTGGAAACACGACTGATCGATGAAGGACCCGAATGGCGAGCATTTAACTCGGAAGAACGAGACAAACGAAGCCGGGTAGGATCACCCTCCACATTCTCAGTCCACGATAAAGGATTGTCAACAATTATAGGATATGAAAACCGGGACACATTCGGAAATAAACTATCAGCATCCAGACGAGCGCAAATCTATCGGTTACGAAAATGGCAAATACGCACTCGCGTGCATTCATCAATGGACCGGAACCTGGCATTCGCCATGTCGGAAATGGACAGACTGGCAAGCCAACTAGGTATCCCACGGAACGTCAAGGAAACAGCCGCGATCATCTATCGGAAAGCGATCGAGAAACGGCTAGTCCGAGGACGGTCAATAGAAGCGATGGTGGCAGCAACGATTTATGCATCAGCACGAGTACGACGTGTGCCTCGAACACTGGATGAAATCGCAAAAGAATCACGAATCACGAAGAAAGAACTAGGCAGATGTTACCGCCTATTACTCAGGGAACTATACCTGAATATCCCATTGGCATCCCCGATAGACTATCTGGTACGATTCGGAACAGAACTACGACTGTCAGGAGTATGTCAACGGAAAGCAGCATCAATCCTAAAACGGGCAAAAGCGGCAGGACTGACAGCAGGGAAAGACCCAACAGGACTAGCAGCAGCAGCAATCTACATTTCGGGAATCATCAATGGAGAACGACGGACACAACGAGAGATCTCAGAAGTAGCTCACGTTACGGAGGTAACCGTCCGAAATCGCTATAAAGAGCTCGTACGCAAACTCAGCATTGAGATTACGGTTTAATTCATATTTTATAGCAGTACACCAGAATTGGGTGAGGTGGAGTATTTTTCTCTTTAAAATAAGAATATTAATGTCTAATCTTAGA
>JAEOSR010000036.1 GCA_016840285.1 Candidatus Hodarchaeota archaeon
GAATTTATAGTAATTAAAGGGCATCTAGGGGATAAAATTCATTCAATTATTGAAAATTACAGACAAAAGGGTACGCACGTCAAGATTATAGATCAAGGGAATCGAAAGGGCATAGAGGGCGCGATTATCTCTGCTTCTGATCAATTTTCCAAAGAAGAACCGTTTTTATTAGCTTATGGAGATATCTATGCTCCAACCATGTTTTATCAACATCTCATGAATTCGTACTATAATACAGCGGCAGATGGAGCCATAGCGGTAACATTAGTTGGAAAATCTTCAGAATTTGGAATAGCTGCTCTTGATGACAGAGGATTTATCACAAAAATTCTACCAGAAACTCCTACTAACGAAATTGATGCAAATTATATTTTTGCTGGGGCTTCGATTTTGCCTGGAGAGTTTTTTACGATTCTTAAGGAGGAAGTCAAACTTACTGCTGCTCTAGCAAGATTACTACAGGAACAACGCCGAATTTGCGCATCAGTGTGGCAAGATGAATGGGTAGATGTTGGTTATCCATGGGATTTGCTTGCAGCAAACAAAGATGCTTTTAAAGCTCTAGAATATTCGCGGATCCATAGGACCGCACAAATATCGCCCTCAGCGCATATTTCAGGTCTTGCATTAATTGAAGAAAATGTGGTTATTGATCACAATGCTGAAATTGTTGGCCCTTGCTTCATTGGGAAAAACTGTTATATTGGCACAAACAGTCTCATTAGAGACCATTCCTGTATTGAACGAGATTGTGTAATTGGCTACTCTGTTGAGGTGAAAAATTCCGTAATTCAGCATGGTACAAAGATTGGACGCCTTTCATTTGTTGGAGATAGCGTTGTTGGAGAAAACGTGCGTCTTGGCGCAAGCGTCACAACTATGAACGTACTACAAGAGGCAAAATCACAAAAATCAATGAAAATGATTAAAGGAAGAACCTATCATAAATTGGGAGCTATTATCGGTCCGCATTCCATTATTGGATCAAATACTGTGATGTTACCAGGTGTTATGATAAATTCTGATAAAGTAATCCCCCCTGGGATCGTGATTCGTGAGAATATAGAATAATCAGATGATAGAAAAAAAGAAAAAAGGAGGGTGGGAATAATTAGAGTTCTATTCGCTTATCTGGAACATAGGATAGAATTTTCCTTATCTCTGATTCCTTTTTATTTACTCTGAAAACGTTGCTTATCCGATAAATATGTGGATCCGTTTCAGGTTTAATAAATATATCTCCACTTAGAAAAAGCATTTTCTCAAAGATATCAGGTGTGGTTTTTTCAATGTGTGCGTGTTGGGCGTTACCAAAACGTTTTTCGTCTCCAAGTATACCACGATGGTGGTAAATTTCGGTTGGTGAAATCAACCAATAATCTATACGGCTGTAAATGTAAATAACGATGAGGTGTATGAAAACTAATGCCGTGAAGAAGAAATAGAATTCCATAGAAGCAGTGATTTCTGGCCAATCAAGTCCAAAACTAAGATCTGGGAATTGTGTTCGTAATAATAAGTAGATAAGAATGAGTATTATTACGGCAAAAGCAATCAATGCTGTTTTTCCCAAACCGAAGTCGAATGCAACGATAATGAAATTAAATGCAAACACTGCAAAGAAGAAGGTTCCGAGGGCACTCATCATAGTTGCGTCTAAAGTAATACCAAGACCATTTAATATGTCTAAATCATTTAGAAGGTAGATAAGAAATATAATAAAAGAAACAATCATGCTAGGATAAAAGAACAACGTTTCAGGATAGCTTCTTATCTTAATATATTCCTTTTTCTTTTTAGGTTTCTCTTCTTTTGGTTTTGTTGTCTCCATCATTTGTAGAATCTCCATTATTAAATTTTAAATAATAAATCATATCCCCCCTTTTTAGCTTTTGTATTTTCCGTTCTGAAAGACTTACCCAAATAGGACAGCTAGGAACAATAATCGGAATAATAGTAGATTGTCATTAAACATTATCGAACATCTACAATCCCTTCTTCTGTTATTGCAAACACGGTTTCACTTTCGGGAAGGAGAGGACTATCAACAATTCGAGCGATTCGTCGTTCTCCCTTCGATTTGCGAAGATAAATGCGAGTGTGAGACATATGAGCTAAAATATGACCACCAACAGGCATTGTAGGGTCACCAAAAAACATATCTGGTTGAGAATGAACTTGGTTTGTCACAACTACAGCCACATTAGATACTTCTGCAAGCTTAAGGAGTGAATGGAGATGTTGATTTAATTTTTGCTGCCTAGCTGCGAGAGTTCCCCTACCAACGAATTCCGCACGAAAATGAGCAATGAGAGAATCCACAATGACAAGTTTGATGGATTTAGACGGAGATTCTTTAATTATATTTTCCACAAGAACCATTTGATGGTCGCTATTATAAGCACGACCATGGAAGATACGTTTCAATACCATTTGAACATCAAGATCACTTCCAAAGCGAGTTGCCATTGATACAATTCTTTCAGGCCGAAAAGTACCTTCTGTGTCTATATAAACACATGAAATTGGGTTATTATTATGAGTATTAAACCCTCCCAAGGCAGGGGGTAATTGACATGTTACACAAAGCTGATGAGCAAGTTGTGTTTTTCCAGTTCGAAACTCTCCATACAATTCTGTTATAGAACCAGTCTCAATTCCACCATATAATAAGTCGTCTAATGCATCGGCTCCTGTTGTAGCTCGTAACATATTTCTTCTGGATTCGAGGATTACATCTGCTGTTACGAATCCATAGCCTAATTTATCTCTCGCAGCCTGAATAATTTTCCCAGTGGTTTTTTCTCCCAGACCTCCTAAGGCCATTAACTCCCCAATGCTAACTGTTGCTATGGATTCGAGAGTACTAAAACCTGATTCCTGAAGTTTTCTGGCTAAAGCAGGCCCCACACCTGGAAGAGTCATTATACCAGTTTTGGAAGACTTTGATTCCTCTAATGTGATTTTTTTTGTTGTATTGCTTTTTAGGTGCATTTTTATCACGGAGTAGGAGCCTTCTTTGATGTGCACTCAAGGAACAAATTCTGATTCTAAGTTAAAAACCAATGGTTAACACACCATTTAATCAAAGAAATAGTTCTTTATTTAGAGTATTGCATCTTAATTTTCCTTTTAAAATCTCAGTAAAAGAAATAATTGTCGAGCTATCCGATGAAAAAGATAAAACGTAGAAAAAATAAATTAAAAACTTATTACATTTCTACTTATAATTTTTTCTTAGTTTCGTCGGGAGAAACTAGAAAAAAAGCAGAATTATCCCCCTTAATTAATTTAAATTCTTAATTGAGAAGAAATATGATAATAAGGTCTTATCTGGAGCCCCTGGGTCATTTTCACCTAGCTGTCTAAAAATTATACAAATGGATTAGTTGCAATTGTATTAATACTAAGAGTACCAAAACACTCGTTAAAAAGATTATCAAAGGATTTCTTGCAGTAATTCGCTATTTAATGATTAAAAATTTTACAATGGGGAGATTAATCAAATCACATTTTCATTACATAGAATTAGTGCAAACTTGGAGAACATTTCTGAAAAAAACTTTCTAAGGGACGACCCTAGTTTTGAATTTGGAGTTGGTTAAAATATTAAATACAGAAGATTCTGCTCCTAATTAAGAACCTAAAAAATCTAGGAATTCAAAGGAATGAAGAGCTTACATTGATGTTGTAGTAAACTTGATGTAATTTTAACATTCCAAAATATAGAGTTTTTGGATTCTTTCCTCTCATATGATTCAGAAAAATATCCTTGTGAAA
>JAEOSR010000037.1 GCA_016840285.1 Candidatus Hodarchaeota archaeon
ATATTTCTAGAGCTTACTTTCTCTGTGAAAGTGGAATAGATGATATTGTGCTAGGGGGGATCAACTTATAGTCGTGTTTTGAAGAGTTTATGTTATGTAGGTGTTTTATACCAAGAGGGAAAATTATATTTCTCAACAGATGAATTTAGGAATTAAATAAAAGATAGAGTCACCAGGTGGGAAAAATTCAAAGGAATTTCTTTCAATAAATAATTCAAATTTGATTTATTTTCAGGATATGAATTCTTTTAAATAATTAATGAAGGAGTTAAGCTAAATTCTTCGCCTAGAACCCCATTTCTCGTATTTCTTTAACTACAAGAGACAAATTATAATCATATTTATTAAATCTTCCTCGGATTAGCAAAATCACTTAAAAAAATTGATGTTCATCATTTAATAATTGGGTCAGTGTAATAAAGATAGAATCATTAGAAAAAAATCAAAATATAAATAATTCATCTTCCTTTAAAACACCTAAAGAAAGAAAATCAACAAATTACTGTAGCGATTAGCGGGGGTCTCCCAGCCAGGTCAAAGGAGCTAGGTTCAGATCCTAGTCGCGTAGGCGTTCGTGGGTTCAAATCCCACTCCCCGCATGATTATTGGATGTATAAAAGCCGAGGTAGCCAAGCTCGGATTAAGGCGCTAGACTCGAGTGGTTATTTTAACATCCGAGAGATCTAGTGTGCTTTGCACGCGTGGGTTCAAACTTCAGAGAAAAGGTTTCTATGATTGGAATTCCCACCCTCGGCGTTTTCTTATCTAGAAAATAATTACACGCCTGTAAAAAGAGAAATTAATTTGTTAAAATATGTTATTTCATATTAACACCTTTCTGTTGGTTTTATCCCACTTGTTTCTTCGAGTTTTCAGGATATCGCTTATTATATAGCAAAATAATTAAGTTAAAAGCAGAGTAGGCGTACCTTTGCAGGGTTTATAAAACTGCTCACATTTATACCCACTCTCATCCAGAAAATTATTTGGAAATACTAGAACATCTATTTGGATTAAAGAGTCTTATTAGGATGCCAAAGTACTATTCAATAATACATAGGTGACATTTAGTGGACGTTGAAAAAGCAATAGCAGAAATTCAAGAAAAATTTGGTGTCGTGGGACGAGAAAGGTCACTCCGTAAACTCATCCTAGGAAAGCAAGCAGGTAAGCATATCATCATTGAAGGGCCAGTGGGTGTCGGAAAAACGACATTAGCTCATGCAGTTGCCGCATACTTCGACCAGGGTTTTATTCGGATCGATGGTGATGAACGTTACACTGAAAGCAAATTGGTTGGTCATTTTGAACCTCCTTTAGTAGTGGAAAAAGGTTGGATTTGGGATGCTTTTGTTCCAGGTCCATTAACTCTAGCCATGAAAAATGGATCTATATTATTTATCAATGAAGCTAACCGTTTAATAGAAGGGACACAGAATGTGTTACTTCCTTCTATGGATGAAGGTTTACTTATTATCCCTAAATTAGGAGTTACTCGAGCATCAGATGGTTTTCTTGTTGTAGCTACACAAAATCCAGAGTCATATATAGGTACTACTGTCCTCTCAGAAGCTTTAAAAGACCGTTTCGTTTGGATTAAACTAGAACATCAAGGATTTGAGGAAGAGGTCGATATCGTTGAACAAAAAGCGGGGATTGGGGTAGAAGATAAATTGATCTCTGAAACTGCTACAAAAATCATGAGAGCAACACGTAAACATCCCGACATCCGTCGTGGGTCATCAATTCGTGGAGCAATTGATCTTGCGAAAATATTGGACCTCGTAAAAAGTTTAAATCTAGACACTGTCTCTGAAATGTCTATCATGACTCTTGCTACCAAAATTGAACTGGAAGATGGGGTAGAAAGACCAATCGAAGACGTCATTCATGAAATTGTTGAAGCCATTCTTTCAGGGGACGAAGACCGTTTTTTATAGATAAATCCCGAGAGAAAGCTCGGGAATACAACAAAAATATTCGACTCTTCGGACGATTAAAGCTGGAGGATCTCGCAGAAGCTGCTATTGCTGCAGGAGATACGCTTCCGAAACTCGACAATTTAGATCTAGCTAGTATTGAACGGTTAACTGAATCAGCCATTGAGCATGAAAATCTCCCTGCTTTAATGTCTTTAGCTAAAATCAATAAATATGCTGTTTCAAACACGTTAAATACTGATAGAATAATTTCTTTGGGTCGTGTAGCTGGATCTGGTGGTGTTTACACACCTCGTTTCTATTTTGTCATGAGAGGTGTCCTTGATGTTAAACGTAGAAAGATCTTAAAACGTTTAACCCGAACATCAATCTTGAAATTATCTCTCAGAATTGCATCCGAAGGATTAAGAGGAGACTTACCAATCCGAGGAGAATATCAGCCTGAAAGTGATTTTGATTTAGATGCGACGATGGACCAGTTATTAGAAAAATATCCGATGGGTATTCCAACCTTAAGAAGAAGTGATATTGTAGGTATCGAACGACGGGAAAGGAAAAAAAATGGTGTACTTATCCTAGATGCTAGTGGTTCAATGATGGGAGAACGTAATATTAACGCGGCTCTATCTGCCGCGGTAATGGCTTATTCGATGCGACATGACAAATTTGGGGTTATTGCATTCAATACTAAAGCATTTTTAATCAAAGGAATCAAAGATGTACTCACAATAACAGCCATTATGGATAAGATACTCGATTTAGAAGCCGTAGGATATACCAACATTGAAGATGCTCTGAGAATGGGGGCATTACAATTAAAGGGGTTAAAAACTCGATTTAAATGGGCAATTTTGTTAACAGATGGCGCCTATAATAAGGGGGATGATCCACGCTACTTGTGTAAGCAGTTTGAAAAGCTGCACGTACTCAATCTCCCTGGAGGCAAAAAGTGGGGTGAGCGTGTCTGTAAAGACTTAGCTCGTCTTGGAGGCGGACGTTACGTTGTCGTTAGAAGCTACCATGAAGTTCCCAGAGCACTGATGAAGATTCTTCGATCACCTTGGTAATAAATAAAGATTTCTTGAATGTTAAACAACTATGAACAGAGATACCAGAATAATGCCCTCTGAGGTTTCATTCCTCCGAATCGAAGAAAATTTATTGGGATTGTAAGTGAACAACGGATTAGGAAAAGCTGGAGTTCAAGCATGGTTCGTATATCGACGTATAGATAGAACTATTCTCTATTCACGTATTTATTCAGCTTTTGCGAGCGATACACTCCTAGAAAAAGCAATTGCTTTTAGTGAAATTTCGGCTACTCTCCTGAGCAAAATAAAAAGCCATTATACTTGGATACAGGCAGAAGAATTACACCACATCGAACTAGACACCCATGAAATTCGAGTTCTTTACGGAAAGTATATTATGTTGGTTCTCATTGTACAACGGGGAAAATCGATTAAAAAAATCTATCAGCAACACAAAAAAATGCTATCAATCATTGAAACAGACGCAGAAGGACGTTTAACTTCTCAAGTTCATGAACCAGAAATTCTCCGTGATGTTTGGATAAAATGCGAAGAATTACTACGTCCTTATATCATTCATTTATTCTAGGACATGACTGTCTTAGATCTCCTTGGTGAGAACTTGTCTCAATCGATCAGGATAATTGGTCAATAATCCATCTACACCTAATTTCATTACTCTTTTCATTTCACCTGGCTCGTCAGCATAAAAATAAAACACCTTAATGCCATTTTCATGACATTTGTTCAAGAAAGAAGGTTCGAGTGCTGATGGACGTATTTGGGCGGTTTTCAGATTTAATTTTGAAATTAACTTGAAGTATTCAATCGGGGTTCGTTCTTTTTGTAACAATGCGTAATCAATATTGGGATCGATTTCCTGGAGTCTGACGATATTTTCTTCATATCTAGCTGTTATTACGGTTCTATTTACTATTTTATACTTTTTAACGGTGTTGATGACCTCATCTTCAAACCAATTCGAATTAGGATCGAAGTACTTCAATTCGATATTATATTGGATACTTATGGTCGATGTTTCCTTTAATACTTCCGACAATGTGGGTATCTTTTCTCCTTCAAACTTTTGATTAAACCAGCTCCCCGCATCTAATGACTTTAAGTAATCAGACGTCAAGTCTGTTACCCTTCCTTTTCCATTCGTTGTCCTTTCAATTCCTTTACGGTCATGGAAAACCATCAGTCGGGAGTCCTTAGAAGGTTGAATATCAAATTCTATCATATCAGCAAAGGTTAAGCCCTGTCTAAAACAAGTAAGTGTGTTTTCAGGAGCTAAACCTGCTCCACCACGATGAGCTATATTTACGACCACTTGGTTCACCTGAAAGTATGAACTAACTAGAATTTTAATTTTTTATGAATTTCTAAAAAATTATATGGTAAGAATTGTTATATATTTCCCAATCACCTGGTAAGAAATCTCATGTTATGATATTTTCCCACACCTACCTTTTCTTCCACTGGAGACTCCCTTATAATAATAATATATTATCTTACCATATGAATATATATATACTCATAACATAATCTATATTTGGTTTAGACAAAAAGAAGTCAAAAATTTCAGATTCCTTTCCTTTCTTTTTCTTAAAAAAAGGTTATATCCTCTTTTTTAGTTAATTAATCGTTTTTTGTCGCACTCATTTTCTTTATAAATTGTAAATTTTTCCAGATCATCTAGTTCCAGATGTTCCATCGGAAATCAACGGGTAAGGGGTTCCGACTTTATTCCACAAACTACATCAAATCCAGAGAAGAACAAGAGTCATCTACAAAAAAGAAGGATTAACTGCAGTTAGATGTTATTTAAAGAAGAAAAACGTTAAGCTATTCGATAAAAAACTTTTGGTCTTCCTTTTGTTTTCCTAGGTGTTGAAAATTTTATTACAACCTTCTTTAGTATTAATCTGCTTAATGCATCATAAATGGTTGTTCTTGGAATACCAGTTTTTTTACATAACTCCGTTCGTGTTGTAGGCTGAATTTCTGACAAAGCACCCAAAACTATTCGATCTGTCTCATTAGTTAATTTATTATCTGACAAAATTGAATGTTTTAAATCAAAATCATCATTTTCTTTTTTTGATGTTAGAGAATTCTGAAGATATTGCGTCATATCTTATCACGATATCTTATCACTAGTGTCTTTATATCACTGTTAATTAACCTTACAAGTGGCCATATTTAAGGCTTTCAGTATATCATCAATTTTAAGGATAACAGAAACATGATGAATTAGTATTTACAAAAAATACTTATATACAAAACTAATTTCATTAAAAGAGATAATAGATTCACACACTTAAGTCTTAATGAAAGGATTAATCAATGAACATTTTACTTAAATTGAAGTACCTCTCTCAAAGTTTCACAGGAAGTGTAGGTTAAAAAGGATTAATATTTAGTATTTTCACTGAAAAATGAATTTTATATCAGATTAAGCGATAAAAAGAATTTTAATATTAATAACAGCTTTTTTATCAAGAATAATAAGAATATTAGTCGAAAAAAAGATAATTCACATGGGCTATTCTCACCCCTGTATTTCCATTGGAACTTTTGTCGGAAAATTTAAGAAATTTAAGAAAAAGATTTCACATTGATAATGATCTAATATATAGAATGATTTTACTAGGATTCATTAAATGTTTAAAGAAAGTAAAGGAATGCTGTATTATTTCATTATAGCTCAAAAAATACTATTTAATAAAAATTAAAGAGGCTATTTCTATTCACTCATAGTATAAAATCTTCAATTATCATGAGAAAAGATATTAACATGTTAACAAAAAAATAGAAATTGACAACCGTGATAGTTTGTGATATTATAGAGATATAGATCAAACTTTATTAGAGTGAATGTAGCAGGATTACTTGTGAAAAAAAAGAATTACAAACTGAGCTTTACAATTATTCACTTTATTTAAATAGAAAATAAGGTTTTAATTATGCGTGAAACGGGTTCTAAAGTAACTGCGAATAACGATAAAATCACAATATCCTTTGATAGAAAAATTAGGTTAGGTCCTTTACATACACTCATTGAAGGGTATTTACAACTAACTAGAGATCAACAAAAACAAATTGATTATTTGCTAGAGTCATTTTTGGTGGAAAATGAGATTCACGAGGAATATTCAGAAATAAGTATTGAGAGATTAGCTGTTCTTTCACTTACTGATTTGAAAACAAAAAAAGAAAGAATTCTTAACATCGTTGGGAATAGAGCAAATCCTAATTATCTTACTGCTCGTGAAATCCAAGAATTATATCAACATTATATGAAAGAGGAAATAGGAATCTCAACAATCCAAACAAACTTGAATCGTTTGGTAGATGCTGATTTAGTCGAACGTCAGGAAGGAGTAAATCCAATTGAATATCGTATTAACCCCAAGAAAGCTCAAGAGATTCCCAAAGTGTTGATGTAACAGATATCCTTTCACTGAACAATTTTTTTGCACATCTAGGCTTGTTTAATTTCTTACTATTTCTTCTATTTGGTTGTGCATTTACTTTTCAGAACGTAATTTCTAGATATTTTCGAATCTTAAATTGTTATGAGATGATAAATAATGTAGAAATAGAATTGGTGGATGTTATGTCCAATAACCAAATTATAAAACTAACTGAAAAAAGAGGTCAAACTTCTGCAGAATTAAAACCTGCTTTGGCTATGAAGAAACCAGCTATAGTACATGAGTTGGATCGCAATGTTTTGGAGATTTTAAAAAATAAAGGTCCAATAACTAGATCAAAACTAGTTGCAATCACAGGAATAGCACGATCCACACTGTATGATAGCTTATTGCGATTAATTCTAAAAGGGTATGTTGCACGATTTTCTGAAGAACGCAGGCAAAGAGGCCGTCCCAAAGTTTATTATAAGGTAGCACATTGAGAATTTTTTTTGACTTTCGGGAAAAAATTCCAGAAAAAAACATATGGTAAGATTTTTCTTGAAGGTTGAGAAGAACCCAGTATGGCCTCAGTGATAGTCAAATGGCAAAAATGTGGTAAACCTGCTTGTAGATGTAGGGAGGGGATGTTACACGGCCCATATTTTTGGCTTGTATCATATATCTCTAAGAAATCTAGTGATAAGAGAAAAGGGAAGTATTCTTGGAGATACTTAGGAAGAAATCCAGGGGATGCCTGGAAACAATTAGAATATCTAGATAAAAGATTTGATGAAAAATATGATCTATTAGACTTAAATGAAAGATTGCAAAGAGTAACACAGATGAGAGAGAAAACTAATGATGTCAAAACAACAAAACGAATTCTAACAGTAGAGGACACCATAATAGAGAAATAATGAGTATAACGTCAAATAAAACCTATGAGAAGTCATAAAATAAGTACTAACGTAACACCATGGTATTTTCTTACTTTTTATCTTACAAGAAACAAGGGTATTTCCTGTCTAAAATTGCTATATCAACATAAATTTGTATTATCTCATACATTCGACTTTTTTGATTCGAGTGGAAATACAGGTAATGCTATTGGAACGAAGTATTTTGACCATAATTGGTGAGAGGATTACTATTGAATCAATATGATGATTCCGATGTAACATTAGATGAGATATTCGAAGGTTATCTGAAATCGCCGAAATTAATTCAACGACGTGATGTTCTTGACAGTTCTTTTGTTCCTGAAAATCTTCCTCATCGTACTGAACAAATCAAACAATTAGGGTATATTTTGGCATCTGTTCTTCGTGGTGCAAAACCTAGTAATATTTTATGCTTTGGAAAAACGGGTACGGGAAAAACAGCGGTTTCTAAATATGTATTAAACATTTTAGGTAAAAAAGCACCTCAACACGGCCTTCGGATTGAAGTTGCATATTTGAATTGTAACACAGTTGATACAAATTATCGAGTTTTTGCTGATTTATGTAACACATTAGGTATTGAAGTACCCTTCACTGGCCTTGCAACAGATGAAGTATTTACTCGGTTTAAACAAGGTTTGGATCAGCGAGAGTCGCTTTTTATCGTTGTACTAGATGAAATAGATAGTTTAATTAAAAAATCGGGGAATGAAACTCTGTACAATTTAACCCGTATTAATTCAGATCTAAGTCGTGCGAAAGTGAGTTTGATTGGGATCTCTAACGATTTAAAATTCAAAGAATATCTAGATCCACGAGTATTATCTTCCCTATCTGAGGAAGAACTTGTTTTCAAACCATATGAAGCGCCTGAAATTACTGATATCTTGGTTGAGAGAGCTGAATTAGCATTCAAACAACGAACATTATCTGAAGGGGTTATTAATATGATAGCAGCGATAGCTGCTCAAGAACATGGGGACGCTCGTCGGGCGATAGATCTTTTACGTGTTTCTGCGGAGATAGCTGAGAGAGAAGGGACTGAAAAAATTAATCAAGCACATGTTAAAAAAGCACAAGGGGCAATAGAGAGAAATACTATAACTGAAGTAATTAGTACTTTACCACTTCAATCAAAAATGGTTATTTTATCCATTTATTTGTTAGAGAGCATCACTGATAATTCTGAAACAGTTTCTACTGGAGATGTCTATGAGGAATATGCTCGTATATGTAAAGAGTTGGGAATGGATTCATTGACCCAAAGACGTGTTGGTGATCTAATAAATGAATTAGATGCTCTTGGAATAATTAGTGCGCGAGTTGTATCACGAGGGAGGCATGGTAGAACAAAAGAAATACGATTTAGTATTCCAAAATCATTATTAGAATCTACTCTAAGAGAAGATAAAATGATTTCAGGAAAAATCAAGTGGTAGTGGTATAAAATAAGATCATTTGCCCCTTTCAAAGAATCTTGAGATCAATCATTTCTACATTACCCGAGACGGTATCAAGGATAGGAACTATTCCAATTGATGCCTTTCCTTCTAATTGGGCTTTTCTTTGGTTATCACGTTGAAAAGTTCCACATGTAATGATTTTAATTCCTTTGTACTCTTCAAAATACGCATGATGTAAGTGTCCAGAGACAATAACATCAGGTATTTCATCTATAACTAGATAATCTCTTTTGAAAGGAGCAAGAGGATTATAAGATCCATATTCAGGGTATAGATGACGATACTCTAAAAGATGCTTTATCGCTAGAGTTGGAGTTGAATGAGCCTTTTGAAACTGTTTTTGGAAAAGTTCATAATTCCCTTGTCCGTGAAATACCAACAAACTCATGTCTTCTAGGGACAATCGAAGAGGATTACCATGACTCGTTAAATTTGGAATTGCTAAAAGTGCTTGGCTAATTTGTCTATCAATCGCTGGTTGAGGAAGAGCTGCCTGTGTTGCGTCATGTTCTCCAGGAATAATAATTATTTGTATGTGTGAGGGAATTTCCATTAATGCTGTGGCTAATCCTTCATATTGAGCTTGGAATGAATGGAAGGATATTTGGCTCTTTTGTTCTGAAAAACGTCCTATGCCATCCACAAGATCTCCGACAATTATAATAGTCTTAATTTCTTTAGCAATTTCTTTATAAATGGGATCCAGATCCTGTGAGGTTAATAGCTTGACTAATTTTGCGAATACACTACGTGAAAAGTATTTTGACCCAAAATGCAGGTCAGCTATAAATAAAATCTTATGAGGATCAGAAGTGGGGTTGAATTGTATAGGTGAGAACCCAGGTCTGATGACATCTTTCCCCCAAAAGGCTGTTACATCCCCCTCCCTGAAATTTTTTGGTAAAACACCTGAAATACCTATAACTGTATCACGGATAATATCTCGATATTCAGGAAAACTTGGACTGTCTTGAACCATAACACAATTAGTAATAATTTCGCTTTTTGGATCCTCTAATTGGATAACAAACTTATTTGTATGTAAAACTCGAGTATCTTGAACCATACCAATAATAATTCCACTTCTAACCTGAGAAATTTCTTCTTCTCCTAGTCTCCTCTTTAATATTGCCTCATATCCTTTGAAATTCTCCATTAAAATATTTGAAAGCTGTTCAAAACGATTTTGAAATAATTGTCGAAAGGCTGAAAAATCAGGTTTAGCAGAAGTTTCTGGAATATCTAGTTTAACAACAACTCGTGAAGAAGGATGAAGAACACTTAGAGTAGTGTCTCGTTCTTCTTGACGTTTTTCGGGCTGCATTAATGATTTCGTGATTTCTTCTTTAACCACTTCATCAATTCGGTCGTTCTTATTTGATAGTTGAGTAGTTTTACTAATTTTTCCCATGTTTTTCTCTTTTATCAGCTGAAGAGACGAATCAAAAGGCTCTAAATATTTTTCTACTGATGATAGGTTTATTACAGGGATTTCAGGGGGAATCTTTCTGATTTTTTCCCTGAGAATCCTTTCAGGAACCTCCTTTTGTAGTATATAATCTAAAGCATCAACAGTAATATTGAAGTTTTGGTCTAAAAAAAATTTGATTAACTTTGTTCTATCCAAGCTAAAATTAACCCCAAGAATAGTTGAATACGACAAGAATGAGGGAATGGAACTGAAATCGTTGAAATTATAAGTTATTTCATATCCTCAATAATTTCAGGAATTTTTTTTCCTAAAAAAGGTACTGATGTGTTTCTGAACGGTGAATCTAGTTTCCCCAATTTAGAAATCCTTTATTTAAATCTTCTTTTTGTACATCAAAGGCTGCTAAGAAATAATTTCATGTCAGAGAATCTTATAATTTCTCTGACTGATACCTTTTAAGAATTACTAGTCTATTCAGATTGTTAGAAAAGGACTCTATGAAGCGATGGCTGCTGGGGGGATATTTTCCCATTTGATACGCCAAATATATACCCAATTATGAGCTGTTCGATATGCAAGCTCATAATAATTCGCGTAATCAGCATATTCCTCGGAAAATCCTTTTGTTGCTGGAGCATTTTCAGAAATAGGAGCATATGATTTGATACGCTCGAACGTTTCAGCTGAAACTCCTGTTTCATCAGAGGCTCCGCCACCTGTGAATAAGGACCAAAATACCGAGTCATAGAATTTATCGACGTATCCTTGGATATATTGGTTTCGTGAATCATATTCAAGGTAGTCAAGTTCGTCTATTTTGACAATGTTTCCATTGGCCTCTCCAATTCTGACAAACCATGGAACTTTACCTAGGTCTGAATCAAGTTGCCACCATCCATCAGAGACTAATAGGACGAGATAGGTTACATCATAGATTTTCGCGATTTTTAATGAGTCTCTTGGATTGAGTACTAGCATACACCCAATATTACCAATCTTCGTTTGGTTAATTGTCGCATTATCGACTAAAATAGTAGCATTAGAATTCCCACTAATCCAGTATCCATAATCCCACCAAGAAGCAGTAACATCTGTCGCCCCAGTATTATAATCTAACCAACTTATCGCTTCCTGCCAGTCATATCCTAAAATAACCTGTTGACCAGTGTATACTGGAGTGGAGATAGACGGTGGTTGTGTTGACTTTACCGCTTGATCGACAGCGTTAACAATAGCAAACATTGAAATGATACCGATAAACACAAATGCTATTGCAGTTTGTTCATTTGATAGTGGCTGGATAAAGCGAGTTTTACGACGACTTAACGCAAATCGTTCTTGAAAAGCTAGTACAAAGGGTAGAAGGGTCTGGTCAATAGCTTGTGCTGCTAGTAATGAAATAGCTGGAGCTAATATTAAAGCTAATCTTACCATGGAGCCAGCAAAATATATTGCTGTGACCCCAAATAACAAGAGAAGGAAATTCCTTTCTGTTGGTTTTTCATAAAGATAATAGATACTCAATAGTAAGAAAAAGATTAACACTCCAGTATTTCTAAAAAATGTAGACCATGTTACTATTTGATGTTCACTAACAGACTTTAAAATCGGTGTAGCGTCACGAGCAATCGGTAAAAGCACAGTAACAAATTTTGAAGCCATATTCCCTAGAAAACCAGCTGAATATAGAACAATAAATCCTAAGACCGCGGCTACTGCGATAAAGGGAATGAAGGTTTTAAAGCGTGCGCGAACTTTTGTTGTATCATAAAAAGTGTCGACATAACGATAAATCTCTGCTAAAGCTATTAGTCCGAGAACACCTAAAGTTGACAAGCTATCCGTGTTCAGGAGAGATTTTGCGCCGTTCTTCGGAATTAGTATCATGAGGAAGAATCCTATAAGAATTGATCCTCCGTATGAAAGGAATAATCTGTCGGAATGTTTTCTGAGTAGTAACATGACAAGTGCATGAATTGCTAATAAGTTGAAGACGTAGGTTGCAGCACCCCATGATGCTGATAAGATACCCAAGCATAATCCAGCAAGTATCGTTGAGCTAACGGATCCTGTCCGCAAAGATCGTGCATAAAAATACAAAGTAAGTATAAGGAAGAGAATTCCCAGTGATTCATGGTCAAAAAATCCTACTACCGTTCTTTGTAAGTGTCCAGGTGAGATCGCTAGAAATAAAGCGGCGAGAATTCCAATTTTTTTGTTTCCTAGTTCTTTCCCCAGAAAATACATTGCTACACAGGTTAAAGCACCCATCAAAGCTGGTTGATAATAGCAGATTACCACTAATGAGATATCTAATCCTAAAAACATGGTTAGTTGATGCAATAAAACTGCAGAAAGAGGTGTTCCAACAAATTGGTTTTTTCCCCAAAAACGGCCTTCGGGGTACCATGTTTGAGGGTCTACCCAGCTAAGAAATGCTGCTAGACCATTTTCTTCTATGTATATTGCTGCGCGTAATTGAGAGAATGGATCGTTTGCTGTAAGGATAAGTTCGTATGCTGGTTCATGGAGAACCGCAAAAATTCTAACAAGGTAAGCTACAATGAAAATTAACACAATCGAGGTATAAAGAAGAACCATTTCTTTATTAATTGTTGTAACAGCAGTATTATAGCGATTTCTGAAGTCGTTTATGATTTTGTCGATGAAAACAGGCATTAATATATTTCACCTTGTATAATCTATGGAATAGCGTAAGTTTTTAGTAGAAAAATTGCTATTAATATTAACATGGCTTACTTGCGTCGCAAACGGCACTCTTTTACAAGATTTTATTTGTTTAATGTAATACAATTATTTGATAGTTTAATGTTATCGCCAACTATATACGGTGTCAACGATGACTAAACAACCCATGGATGTTGATTTAGAGTTATTTGAGCTCATGTTTCCAGGAAAACTTGTAGGTAAAGCGGTTATTGATGCAAATGCCCGTATGATTGGCGTTATTCGTAATGTTAGAATTCAAATTCCTTCTCCAACTATTAGTTTGACTGTAAAAGGTCTTGATACAGAATTTACTATAAAATCGGAGAATATTCAAGCAGTTGGAAATGTTGTACAGCTGAATGTTACTATAAAACATTCTGAACCTATTGAGATTAATGATATTATTAAACTGAGGACTGAGATACAAGAAGAGCTGATTCATTTTTTTTCCCTTTTAAAATCATAGAGAGGACTAGGATACTCACATAAATTTTTCTTATAATTCAACAAGTATTTGGGAAAGATATGGTTAATTTAAGTCGTTTAACATCCTGGACAAGACATTTACGAGCTAGACGTGGTAATAGAATTTTTATGCAAGCTGTAAAAATGTTTCATTTCCATCTAACACCTTTTTCAATATTATTACAACGAATTTATGATGTTCTTGATGAATATAATGCGAAATTCACGTTCCCCCTTGTAGCATCAACTGCTCAAACTAATCCTGCATTAGTCAAATGGTTGAAATCGTCTTCTCATGAAATTGCTATTCATGGCTATAAACATGTGCGGTATCCATTTCTTTCAGCTAAACAACAATTTTTAGAAATTAAAAAAGCTAAACAGGTTTTTAAGGAATTAAAAATTCCCTTCCAAGGTTTTAGAGCACCGTATAACTCGTATTCCGAGACAACCATGGAATTAGTTGAAAAATTTGGTTTTGAATGGGATGCAGGGATTGGATTTCATCGTGATTATAGGAATAGGCATCAATTCTTTAAGGTTCTGTTAAAGGATGGTAATGAATCTTCTTATACATGTATTCCTTTATGTGAATGGTCTGATGACCGGATGATTGATAATTATAAACTCTCGTCAAAAAAAATGGCGAAAATATTGATTTATCATCTAGAAAAAGCTCGAAAGGTTAATGGACTTGTTATGTACGATCTTCATCCGATAAGAATAGGACAGAATCAGTATATTCAGAGCTTGAGACGATTACTCATTCATGCAAACAAGATTGATGCATGGGTTCCAACAATTTCAGAGGCAGTAGACTATTGGTCAAAGTATCGTCAATGGAAAGATTCTGCTCCCGTATGCTGTCTTCTTACAGGAGATATTGATAATTTTACATTTTTTGATTATATGAGAAGATTTTAAGCCAAAGGATTGGTATAAGTTGTCACATTGGTCTATAGGTATTGATGTTATAGAAATTCAACGTTTTAGGGCTTACACACCATCAGAATACTCACGATTTTATGAACGGATATTTAATGAATATGAGTTCGAATATTGTACTGATCATTCTGATCCTTATCCCCATTTTGCTGGAATTTTTGCGGCAAAAGAAGCAGTTTTCAAAGCAGTAAGTAAATTTATACCCTTATCCCTCTCTCAAATTTCTATTCATCATGATGAAAAAGGAAGACCCCTTGTTTGGCTAGAAAAAAAAGAAATAATCCCTCAAATAGATGGTAAATGGCTGAAAAACTCGGAAAATCTTGTTGTTGAAGTCAGTATAACACACTCCAGTGACCTAGCATTAGCTTGGGCATTGGGATACGTAAAAACTACACAAAATGACACACTAGAGGGATTAGATAGAATTAAAGTTGAGTTACAGCGAGAGATTGGTAATGAGTTCGTCGGACATCGATGTACTTCGTAAACAAGATGAATTACTTGAATTGGTTCGCAAAGAGCCAACTCATCGGAATTATTGGAACACGTACAAGAGAATTAAAAGATTAGATTTCTCTTCGGTTGAGATTCCCTCACAGGAGCATATAAGCGTTGCATTGTTGAGTTCGTTCACAATTGATCCGTTAGCTATTTATCTTGATATAGATTGTCGTTTAAGCGGACTTTTTCCAGAGATCTATGTAGCACCATTTAACCGATATCATGAAGAGGTTCTTAATAAAAAAAGTGGTCTTTACAAATCTCAACCAGATGTAGTACTCTTTTTTATTAAAGTAGAATCATTATTAGAACATAAATTTAGAGTTAATTATCCTCAAATGAATATAGAACACATAAAAGCAGAATTGGAGCGGATAGTTCATGAAATTAAACAACTTTTGACTCTAATAACTCAACAGAGTGAAGCATTAATAATTTTCAGTAATTTTGTTGTTCCAATCTTTTCTCCTTTTGGAATTCTGGATAATAAACAATCTATTGGATTTAAGAGATTCTATCAATCATTAAACATAAGACTTGAAGAGGCCTTTCATGAGAATAACCAAGTTTTCATCTTTGACTTGAATGAAGTCGCAAGTACTTATGGTAAAAATAACTATATTAATTATCCAATGTATTATCGTGGTTCAATACTCTTTAATGAGCCGTTCTTATCACGGATATCTTATCCTTTAATGGGATATATCAAAGCATTAAAATCAAAAAATAGGAAATGTATCGTCCTTGATTTAGATAACACCCTCTGGGGGGGAATTATTGGAGAAGATGGATTTGAAAGGATCAAACTCAATGTGAACTATCCTGGGAATGAATTTGTAGATTTTCAAAGATCTATTTTAAGCTTAAACAGTAGAGGTGTCATTTTAGCAATCAATAGCAAGAATAATCTCGAAGACGCTCTGGAAGTCTTCCAAAAACATCCCTACATGCAAATAAAAGAAAATCACCTAGCAGCTCATCGTATAAATTGGAATGATAAAGTTCAAAACCTTATTGAATTGGCTAAGGAGATAAACATTGGTTTAGATAGCATTGTATTCATTGATGATAATCCTGTAGAACGTTCACGTGTACAAACATCTCTTCCAGATGTTCTTGTCATGGAAATGCCTTCCAGTCCCACTTTGTTTCGTAAAACATTAGAGGGAATGAATGATTTCAATACACTATCACTTACAGTGGAAGACCTTCATCGTAGTGAAATGTATTATGCTAGGCGAAAAAGACACGATCTTGAACAGCAGGTTCAATCTATTGAAGAATTCATAGAATCATTGGATATTATTGTAAAAATTAAATATGCAGATGATTTTGTCCTCCCGCGTGTCACGAGTCTTTTAAACAGGACAAACCAATTTAATTTGACCACAAAGCGTTACACAGAGATTGAAGTTCAACAAATGCATGCTAATCCAGAGAAATTTCTTCTATATACCTTACAAGCACGTGATAAATTTGGTGATGAAGGAATCGTTGGTATTGCAATTATTGAAGTAGAATCCACTAAATGTTGGGTTATTGACAGTTTCCTCTTGAGTTGTAGGGTGATTGGTAGAAAAATCGAAACGACATTTTTAAACAAACTAATTAAAGATGCTGATCATCATAAAGTGGAAAAAATCGAAGCTAAATATATCCCAACGAAGAAAAATTCATTAGTAAGTGATTTTTACCTTGTTCATGGTTTTCAATTAGTACAGGAATTAAGCAATGGAGAAACACATTGGGTACTCCATTCAAGTGATTTTAATGTGGCATATCCCGATTACCTTCAAGTAGTTGAAGAATGATGAATAGTGTGCAAGTAATATTCGAAGATATAATTACTAAGATACTCTTATTAGAGAATGAGCAAATTAATGACAATGTCTCTAGAGATGATCTTGAGGAGTGGGATTCAATGACTCATCTTGCTCTAGTTTCAGAGTTAGAACAGGTTTTTAACATCTTTCTCACTGATGATGACGTTACCGAAATTAAAACGATTGGTGATATTAAGAAAACCTTGAATAAATATGAAATTAAGATAAAATAAATTCTATCTTTTATTAAGAGAATTCGGTCAGGTTAAAACAGGTAAAAGGTTTCATCCTTTTTCTGTATCATGTTATTAATCCATGGAGAGAAAAAATGTCTCCATTTTGAATAACGTAAAGATATGTCGGATTACAATAAATTTGATTATGTTTCTAGAAATTCAATAAGATAATTAGTCGGCGTCCATACAAATGCTATCCGACGTCCATTAAAAAGTGCTGAAGGTATTGGTCGTTGAGCAATAACGGCATGGTTCTCTCTAGCCTTTTTAAGTGCGTCTGCTAGAGAGGGAACCTCGATGCAATAGTGGTATAGGCGATTATTTTGTTTCAAAATGCTATCAATTGGGGATGGTGATTCTAAAGGCTCCACTAATTCAAGTAAACAGCTTTCAGCTGATTGTCTATTAATAGCTAGGAGTACTACCCTTACTTTCAGTATTTTGTCGTCAACAATATTACTAACTTGCTTCATACCCAGAGCATGAATGTGAAATTCTAAAGTTTCTTCAACTGAGGTTACAGCAACACCTACATGGTGTATTTTAGTCATTAATTATTTCATCCTTTTAAAAGCACTTTTTTAGGTCTCGGTAACTCTGATACCACTCGTGCAGGATTACCTGCAGCGATTTTAAAATCTGGAATATCTCGATTAACAACAGAACCAGCTGCTATGATTGAACCTATACCAATTGTTACTCCTGGTAGGATAATCGCGCCAGTTCCAATCCAGGCTCCTTGTTTGATGAGTACAGCTTGTGATGGCTGGCTAAAAATATTTGTTTGATGGTGATATGGACTCCCTCCAGAATGAGCTAAGATTGAAACCATGGGGCCAATACTGACGTCGTCTTCAAGAGTAATTAAATGTGGAAATTCCCCATCAAAAAAGACTAAATTGGCTATATATACTCGTTTCCCAATCTTCACACCGCATTTCCGCCATACACTAGCCCTAAATTGGTATATAGGTGCAATCCAAGCAAGTACGCGAAAAAGTCTTCCTAAAGTTCTACCCAAAGACACTCAACAACCATGGTCATTTTCTTTTTTTCCAAACTTATTTGTTTAATCATTGAATTGAAGTTATTTTAATAGTCAAATCAAGTAACATATCCAAGATTTGAAGTATGTTTTTCATTTCCTCCATCTCTTCACAATCAGCAAGCTTTTGAGCTATGAAGTTTATTTTTCCAGTTAAAATGTCTTGAACCATTTCTCGGGTTTCTGAGAAGGAGTGAGCATGTTCAATTTGCTTAGCTTCATCATCAGAACTCACGAACACAGCTTTTCTACCACACTTTGGACAGAAGATATTATCATTCTTTTTAAATAGAGGAACTTTGCAATCTGGGCAGGAATCAGCTAACATTGTTGCCCCTGATAGCAAAAGGGTGCTCATACGCTTAATATCGGATGAAGAATTTTCTTTGTCTTTCGACATGGGGAATAAGTCCTTCAGAGTGCTTAGAATTTGATCGCTATTGAACCATTTTGAATAATATTTTCTTCATTATAGTTTGGTTTTGTTGCATAAATGGTTTTAATATTATGCATTTCCGTTAGATCCAGGACAAATCCCTTTAGACTTTTCGGAATATAAACTTTGGTTAGTGGTGCTTTTAAGGAGAGTCCTCGGCCTTTTTTTGCCTTCCAAATAAACGAATTAAGTTTGATTAATTCATATGTACAAGGGTCTTCTATTTTCTGGTTGTATTTACATTTTGGTAGTAGCTCTTGATGGATGCTATTTGTAGGTTGGTATAAACTTTGGTAAAGATATTCCGTTACAAAAGGAATGATTGGTGCTAACAACTTAAGAATTACTTGGAGGATATTGTGAAGGGTAAAGTATGCACTTTCTGCCTCATTCTGTCCTGATTCTTCTAGGTTGTATGCCCGCGTTTTTACTAATTCGATGTAATGAGAAGCGAAAACATTCCAAACCCAATTGTAAATATTCTCAGTAGGGATGGAAAAATCAAGTTGCGAGTATCCATCCAAACAACGGTATAGAAGAGCGTCTAGACTTCTTAGTATCCATTTATCTGTATGAAATAACGATTTAGGAGCATTTACCTTGGGGAATGAAGAAATAAATCTGGAAATATTCCATAATTTAGTAATAAATTTTGCATTACCGTCTAGTTTCATCAATGAGAAACGTATATCCGAGCCATGACTCCCTTGTAAACACGATGTTAGTCTTAAGCTATCTGCACCGTAATGAAGTTTTGGTCCGACTTTTTCATTCCCAAATTTCGATGATTTTTCCATTTCTGCGATTATCTTCAAGCTATTTTGATCAGGTTTAAACCTTTCTGGAGTATCTTTAGGTAAAATTGGGGGTTGTAAAAATAGGAGGGGATCGATGCTATTTCCAAGAGATTTTGACATTTTTCCACCATAAGGATCCCGTACAAGTCCAGAAATCCAAACTTGTTTGAATGCTGGCTTTTTAAGGAGATGATATGCACGCAGGATCGTATAATATAACCAAGTTCGGACAATTTCCTTTCCTTGAGGTCGGATGGAACATGGGAAGTTCTTCGAAAAGAATTCTTCATTTTTATCATCGAAAAACGTATCTCCAAAATTACATACTATCAATTCTGATATTGAGGAATCGAACCAAGTATCAAACGTTCGCTCTTCACCCAATGCTTCTTCAAGTGAGGATCCACAATGTTGACAATTTCGGATTGGTGATTTTTCCTTCCATGCGTCAAAATAACGGGTTAATTGCTCTTCTTTTGGTACATTCGGAGAATTGCATTCAGGACAATACCATATAGGAATGGATGTTCCATAAAATCTTCTTCGACTGATAGCCCAATCCATAGTTATAGACTTGATCCAGGTGTTTAGAATAATCCTTGAAGATTTTGGATAGAATTCCATCTGATCTACCATTTTTTCAAGTTCAGAGAGAATATCTATCTGCTGTAAATAATACTCATCCATAGCGATGATTTCAATAGGAGTTTTTGATCTCCAACATATTGGTATTTGACGTGATGTTAGACCTGAATCAACAAGGAGTTTTCTCTCTTTTAAATCCTTCAAAATTGCACTCTGTGCTTCTTCTATTGTTTTTCCTTGATAAATACCTCCTATCTCATTTATACATCCATTAGCTTCAATCATAGTACTTGGGGAAGTCACCCCAAATTCTCGAAGTATTTTTACATCGGCTTTATCACCATAAGCACAGATCATCATGACTCCTGATCCATATTTTGGATTGGCTTCTCGATGAGCCTTAATCGGAATTATCTTCTTAAAAATGGGAGTGATAGCATTTTTCCCTTCTAAATGGGAATATCTTTCATCAGAAGGGTGAAAGATTATTAGTTCACATGCTGGGATTAACTCTGGACGAGTTGTAGCAATGATGATGTTTTCATCAGAGCTTTCAATATTAAATCTAATATGATAAAGGTTTGATTCGTCGTAACGATATTCTATCTCTGCATCAGCAATCGTAGTGCCACAATCAATACACCAATTGTTTGGTCGTGTTGCTCTCGATATTTTTCCTTCGTGCCATGACTTGCAAAATGTACGTTGAGTGTTAAAGCGATATTGGGGAGAATCTGTTTGGTAATAAATCTCAGGAGAACCATAAAACGTATTACAGGATAATCCCATCCATTTCATTACCTGAATTGTGTTTTCCTCTGCTTCATCAAGTTCTTTTTCACATATCTGTAGAAATTCTTCACGATCCATTTCATGCATGGATATTCCTAGTTCCTGTTCAACTTTCACTTCTACAGGCAGACCATTCCGATCTACACATGCAGGGAAAATAACATTGTAACCTAACATTCGGTGGTAACGTGCTATCATATCTATCTGAGCATAATGAATAGCAAATCCAATATGTGCACGCCCAGAAACATAAGGAGGTGGTGTATCGATAATATAAGTGGGTTTGTTTGATTTAATTTTGTATTGAAAAACCTCATTTTTAGCCCAGAACTTGATAATTTCACGTTCATTGATCGCTTTCCATCGTTTTTGTTTGAGTCGTGGTGAGAGTTTCATTCATGTAACTTCCATTTGGTTCATATTATGTAATTCGAAAGCTAAGGTTTCTGCTCGACCAAAAATAGTTTGAATAGTTGATATAATCAAATCACAAAAGTACCCAATGCAGAACGAGCTACACCTTACTATAAGAAAGTAGAAACAGAAAAGTGATTGGAGATAATGTGATTTTCCACTAGCTGAAAGGGCTAGAAGAAACAACAAAGTGATCCCAGCTAGATATCAACATTTATCACCCATTTTAATTGGTTTAAGGAACCATTTTTAAACTTTGATTTAGGTACATTATTAGTATCTGCTCTGTGTAATATCCTAATCTTTTTCCAGAAATGGTAGAAATTATAATAATAATTCGATAGTTGGTAATAAGAATAGCTAAACTAACGTGATTTAACATATAACAATTTCTTTGAGAGAAAAGCTACATGACTCCTGATATTTTGGCCGAAGAACAGCTAAAATTAGAGTTAATCCGTGTTCTAACTAAATTTTTTTTGAACCAGATTGAAGAATTAATAAGAAACCAAACAGGGGCCCTTTTTCCAGTAGAAAAAATAGAAAATTTGACTCTAGGAAAGAGATTGGGAAGGCGAAAAGAGCTTCAATTAATGACCATTGAAGTTGCAGATTCGTTACAAAATCGAAATTTCAACGTTGATCTTGCTTTCAAATTCCTCACGAATTCCGATGCGGCAACAGAGGAAGGAAATGGGGCTATGTGGCTAGGGGAAATTCTAAAAAATAATATAAAGGTTCAAACACCTCAACTTTTGTACTTTTCTCATGCTAATTCCTTGCTAATATATGAAGGTCTTCGAGAACCACGTGAATTCTTTGATAGTGAACTTGATCAACCACAAAAGTTTTTTTTAGCAGGAATGGCACTACCGTATATTCATGGGATCTTTAAGCGCAAAGTTGTTGTTGATAGATATTTACACTTGATTTCAAAGGTAGTTAAAGGACTAAATGTAGCTCCTGGGGACAAAGACGAGCTTTTTTCACTTTTTAAAGGAGAATTTCGGCGTATTGGAGTAAGTGATGCAGGTGCAAATTGTTTTGGTGACTATCACCCTGGAAATATAATGTTTAAAGAGCAAGAATCATTAACAAGCAATACTGGGGATGTGAAAATCGATAAGACAGAAATTTTTCTGATAGATCCTGCATATTTAGATAGAGGGGGAAATATCGATCGAGCAGAGGACATTGGGACTTTTTTTTCCAAATTCGCATACAATGATTATTTCCTTTCTCAATCGTTTGATAAGATAATAACTGATTTTGAACTCATCTGTAAAGGATATGATTACACAATCTCTCAAAATGGGATCACAATAGAGGAGTATTATCCCGAAGGTACCACTTTTGATTTTCATATTGCCTTAGGTATATTGATTGACACGATGTTTAAAATGCGAAACCCGAAGTTCATCAATCCCCAAGCTAGGCTTCAAACTAGTTTAGAAGCAGTGAAATATATCTTGAAAAAACATCCTTTTGAGATATAAACAGAAATTAGTTTTTCAACTTGAACATGCAATGACAAATTATAGGAAGAAGATGACTATTATTCACAGCTAAATAATTCATTTTGAAAATGATGCAGTCTTTTTATAGGACGAATAGCACATTAAGGGATTTTATTCAGCCGACAGAACATCTGAGTATGAAGTAATATTAGATTTAAATTCTTGCTAATTTCCTTTTAATTGCCTTTCTCGATGAGCTCACATAATGTACGCTAAGGAAAGAAAAAGCAGATATGATGGATAGCTTTTAAACAGTTCTTTCGTTGTATTTCGTCTTAAAAGGTTATTTATTTACATTTAACTGGATTTTAAGGTAATTAACTCAATCTTACAAATATATTAGCTTTTTCAAAAGGAGACAGAAGAAGGAGTTTTCATCATGGAACAAATTACTAACGATGATAAATGGAAAGTCCTTAAATCTATGTATAGTGAATTTGGACTTGTAAGACAACATCTATATTCCTTTAACGAGTTTATAGAGAAAAAGTTAAACGAAATCGTTCAAGAACGACCAAAAATTGAACCTGATATTGAGGGTTTCTATGTTAAATTAGAGGGTATTGATGTTGGAGAACCCTCGGTAAGAGAAGCTGATGGCTCAGAGCGGACAATATACCCTATGGAAGCTCGTATTAGGAATTTGATTTATTCTGCTCCTTTAAATCTAAAAATGAGACCTGTATATGTAGATGCAGGCATTGAAAGGGAGGAAGAGGTTGTAACAGCATACATTGGCCGATTACCTATTATGTTAAAATCCAAATCTTGTTTATTATACAATCTAAGTCGTGATGAACTTACAAGATTAGGAGAGGATCCAGAAGATCCTGGAGGCTATTTTATCATTAATGGCTCTGAAAGAGTAATCGTAACTCAAGAATATTTAGTTTCTAACAGAGTATTAGTAGACAAAGGACGTAAAGGCTCTTCTACGACCGCAGTAGCAAAAGTATTTAGTACTGTTGCAGGGTTTCGCTCTCTGGTTTCTGTACAACGCCGAAAAGATGGGAGATTATTGGTCAATTTTTTCAGTGTCCCAAGGCCATTACCGCTAACTGTCCTTATCAAAGCATTAGGCGTAACAGTGGATCGTGATATCGCCAATTTAGTTACAGATGACCCTGAGCTAATTCAAGAGTTGTTACCAACTCTTCGTGAAGCGGCAGAGATAATAGATCAAGAAGAAGCTTTAGATTTTATTGGAAAAAGAGTTGCTGTCGGTCAAACGAGACAATATCGAATATTACGTGCAAAACAGGTGTTAGACAATTATTTGTTACCTCATGTGGGGAAAGATGAAAGTTTTCGCCATAAAAAAGCTCTTTATCTTGCCCAAATGGCGTTAAAAGTAATTGAACTTAACCTTGGACGCATTGAACAAGATGATAAAGATCATTACGCCAATAAACGGCTTAAATTGGCCGGGGAGATGCTTACTAGTCTATTTAGAGTTGCATTCCATTCCTTATATCGAGATATTAAATATCAATTAGAAAAAGGAGCGAGAAGGGGAAAATTACCCAATTTAAGGGTTGCGATGAGAGCTGATGTAATTACTGAACGTATTCGACACGCTCTTGCTACAGGTAATTGGGTTGGTGGTAAAGCTGGAGTTTCACAGTTATTGGATCGTACAAACTATATGTCGACGTATAGCCATCTTCGTCGTGTTATTAGTCCTTTAATTCGGAGTCAAGCACACTTTGAAGCGCGAGATCTACATGCAACTCATTGGGGAAAAATATGCCCTAACGAGACCCCAGAAGGCCCAAACTGTGGATTAGTCAAAAATCTTGCTATGCAAGCCTACATATCTATTGGAACCCCCGAACAGCCTATTCTTGACTTTATCTTTCAGAATTGTAATGTTAAACCAGTTACAGAGGCTATAGATCATCAGGGAGTTCATATACTTTTAAATGGGAATTTAATCGCTACAACACGTCATCCAAACGAAACTTTTGAGATGATTCGTGAAGCAAGAAGATCCTCTAAACTTTTTCATGAAATTAACCTAGCTTATTTTGAGGATAATCGTGTAATTTCAATAAATTCAGATGGAGGCCGTGTTCGAAGACCCCTTATCATTCTGGATCAGGAACTAGAAGGTTCAAAGAAAATTGCCAACCCCCGCTTAAATCTGATTCATGTTGAAAAATTAAGAAAAGGTGACATTAAATTTTCTGATCTACTTAAAGAAGGAGTCATTGAATTTCTCGACGCAGAAGAGGAAGAAAATGCTTTCGTTGCGATGACATTGGAAGAAATTCAATCTGACCATACTCATGTAGAAATTTCCCCCTCTGCAATACTTGGGATTTGTGCGTCCATCATTCCCTATGCTGAACACAATCAGTCTCCTCGTAATACTTATGAGGCTGGAATGACAAAACAAGCTTTGGGGTTATATGCTTCGAATTTCTACTTTCGTACAGACAGACGTTCACACATCTTACAAGCTCCCCAAATTCCATTGGTTGGAAGCAAATCCATGGACATTATTGGGTTTAATGATCGTCCTGCAGGCCAAAATTTCGTTGTGGCAATATTAAGCTTCCAAGGCTATAATATCGAAGATGCAATTATCTTAAATCGTGCTAGTGTTGAACGGGGTCTCGCCCGAAGTCATTTTTTCCGATCATACGTTGGGGAGGAGAAAAAATATCTTGGTGGACAAGAGGATAGATTTGAGATTCCACAAAAAGGAGTCCGAGGATATCGAGCGAAAGAAGTTTATCGCCATCTAAGTGAAGTTGATGGAATAATTGAGCCAGAAATTGAAGTGGGAGGAGGTGATATTTTGGTAGGTCGCACTTCACGACCAAGATTTTTGGAAGAATACATTGAATTAGAATCCTTAGAATCATCAACACCCCAACGACGTGAAACAAGTCTTGCGATCCGTCATGGAGAGAAAGGCATAGTAGATGGCGTAATATTAACAGAAACATCTGAGGGGAGTACTTTAGTAAAAATTAAAGTAAGAGATCAGCGAACACCTGAATTAGGAGATAAATTTGCGTCTCGTCATGGGCAAAAAGGGATTATCGGGCATATTGTATCTCAAAGGGATATGCCATTTACTGAAGATGGGATAGTTCCTGATCTTATCATAAATCCACATGCGATTCCAAGTCGAATGACACTAGGACAAATTATTGAGTGTATGAGTGCGATTGTTGCCTGTTATGAAGGAAAACAAATCGATGCCACTTTATTTGAAGCACCTGATCCTGAAGATATTGCTAGTAAACTTCGTAGCCTAGGTTTCCATCCGTATGCTGAATCAGTAATGTATGATGGAATGACTGGACAGAAACTCCCTGCACGGATTTTTATTGGTCCAACATATTATCAGAAATTACATCATCTTGTTGCAGATAAGATTCATGCACGTGCCAGAGGACCTATTCAGATATTGACTCGACAACCTACAGAAGGTAGAGCTCGAGAAGGGGGTTTACGATTTGGTGAAATGGAACGTGATTGTTTAATTGGTCATGGTGCAGCTCTCTTATTAAAAGAGAGATTATTGGAAGAATCTGACAAAACTGAGATCTTCATTTGTGAAAAGTGTGGATTAATAGCTACTTGGGATCGTAAGAAAGACCAGACATATTGTAATGTGTGTGGAAACGTTGATACAGGCATTTATAAAGTGGCAATTTCTTACGCATTTAAATTACTTCTTCAAGAATTAATGTCTCTTACTATCAAGCCCCAACTCATCTTAACCGATTCAACTCACTGAATAAAGTGGAAATAATGTCATTAGATAATAGTAGAATAGGGACCGCAAGTTTCTATAAAAGAGCAATCCGAATATTGAAACTTGCTAAAAGACCAGATAGATCAGAAGTTTTCCTTGTCATTAAGATTACCGTTGCTGGAATGGCAATCCTTGGACTTATAGCTTATGTGATTCGATTTGTACTTGCTGCTCTATTACAACAAGAAATGTAATAATTATCAAATCGTTACAGTGCTTTCGAGAATGTGATCAGATTGCTTGAAAAATTTGGGATATATTGCTTCAAGGTGAAAAAAGGGCAGGAATTTAATGCAGCTGAAGCAGTTGCAACTCGTGCAGAAATTAATCAACTTGATATTAGAACAGTATTAGTAACAGAAATTCAAGGTTACATCTTTATAGAAGGAGATGTTCAAGATATTACTCGTGCTGTTGACAGTGCTCATTACATTGGAAAGCAATTGGGCCGTGTTCCAGTTTCAGAATTAGAAGGACACCTTATACCGACACCTGTAATCGAAGGGTTGAAAACAAATGATATTGTCGAGATCATTGATGGTCCATTCAAAGGTAGTCGGGCCAAAATTTCTTCAATATACCACGCTCGAGAAGAAATTACTGTTGATTTACTTACTAGTAGTGTTACCATCCCAATTGTCCTTCATGCTGATTCAGTCAAACTCATTCAACCCAGTGAGGAAGAACAGGATGAAGATTCTGAGTTTTAAAAATCTCATTTATTCTAAAGTTATTCTATTCTAAAGTTGAATATATTTTTTATCAATTTTAATAACCTAACTTATTAATATTGGAAAAAAAAGGGCCCAAATGTCGAGTATATAGCGTAGGAGTCCCTAGATCAAAAGAAGTAACTGAGAAAAAGATTTTTCAAAAGTGATCATCATGGCTATCTCTGCAATCCGCTCAGAAACAAGACAAAAAAGGAAGAGGGGACAGATTGATACGATAGTAAACTTAACAGAACAGAACTCAGTTATAGGTCTAGTTAATCTAAGTGGAATAAGTTCAAAGGCTCTTCAAGGGATTCGTTCTTTAATGCGATCTGGAGAAGTCGAAGCAACAATAAAAGTAGCTAAAAATACCATTAAATCATTAGCTCTGGAAAAAACCAATAAAAAAGAACTTGCCAAACTTATTCCACATATAAATGGTTCTTGTGCCATAATTTTCACAAATACTAACCCTTTCAAGCTTCAAAAGTTTCTGAATCAAAATCAGGTTCCTGCTCCTGCAAAAGTGGGTCAGATTTCACCTGTCGAGATATTTGTTTCCGAGGGTCTCACTAATCTAGATCCTGGGCCCATTATTGGCGAACTCGGATCTATTGGGTTACAAACAAGAATTGAGAAAGGAAAAATTAGAATTTCAAAAACAGCTAAGGTTCTCTCAAAAAATGATATCGTAACAGAAGCCCATGCAACAGTACTCGCCCGTTTAGGAATCCAACCCTTTAAAGTAGGTTTAAAACTTAGGACAGTGTTGGAAAGTGGGGAGCTGATTGATGGAAGTATTCTCGATGTAGATGAGGATCATATTGTTTCAGATTTACAGCAAGCAAATTTAAATGCCTTAATATTAGCTGTAAATCCCAAAATCGTGTATTATTCTGCTATAGCGACTCCTCTTCTGTTAAAAACCGCAATTTCTCAAGTTATGGCATTATCTCTTGCCTGCAATTATGTTACAGAAAAGACAGTAGATTTTATCTTAATCAAAACTGTGAAACAAGCTGAACTATTAAGAGAGAAAGCTTTAAAGGAAAATTCTGAGTTAAAGCTTTAACAATCATTTCTTGATAACTTTTTATGCTAATAGCTAATATGATTGCTTCAATTTTTGGATTTCACTAATTCATTGACATATTTTTCAGGTTGAAATAGTTTTAGATCCGTGTATTTTTGGCCATTTCCTATAAAAACAACAGGGATTCCATTAGTAGCATAAGTTACCGATAATAGAGCTCCCCCACGAGCATCAGCGTCCATTTTCGCAAGAATGATTCCATCTAGAGGGATTTCTTTATGGAAATCCTTTGCTTGTTCTGTTGCATCATTCCCAGCTAAAGCGTCCACAACTAGTATTGTGTAATCTGGATTAGTAACGCGATGAATCTTCTTCATTTCCTCCATTAAATCCCGATTTACAGCCATTCGGCCAGAAGTATCAATCATAACAGCATCAGCATATTTCGCTTTCGCATGAACAATAGCGTCATAAGCTACAGCTGCAGAATCACTGCCATACTTTCCTTTTATTAGTTTAACACCAAGTCTGTTTGCATGAACCTCCAACTGTTCTTGTGCACCTGAACGAAATGTATCACTTGCAGCGAGAACTACATGGAATCCTTCTTTCTTCAATAAATAAGCTATTTTTGCTATAGTAGTTGTTTTACCTGTACCATTTATTCCTAGGAATAAGAATATTAGAGGATTTTTTTGAGTTATTTGAGTGGAATGCTTTAAATGCTCTTCTAATTCCTCAACGAGATTCAAAGGTTCCTTTGGTGTAATAATATCAAGAATAATCGATCGTGCAAAAACAGGGATCATTTTCGAGAGATCACTGAATCTTTTTGCGCGCTTCCCGCGCATCTTTGTAGTAAGCTTATCTGAAATCTGTTTTGCTACTTTTAAAGAGACGTCATTTGCTATTAAAAGTAATTCAAACTCTCGGACCGCTTTTCGAATGTTTTTTTCATTAATTTCATATGTAGAAACTTTTCTGAGGAATTTATCTACTCCTTTTTTTAAGGATGACAATCTAAAAAAAACCTCCAAAAATAGGCTGATCTTATTAGTTACCGATTATCGTAACCTTGGGAAAAACTTGATTTGGTTTTTTACTCTCTTTTAATGAAAGATTTTTTTATAGGATCTGATATTTCTGAACGATCGTAAGTAATTCTTGTCTGTGTGAGTTTAAATTTTGAGACAATTGAGAGTGTTGTTCTTGGAGTTGTTTCATACTATTCTCTAGATTTTCGATTTGAGATTTATTTCGTTCTTCTGAGTTTATTAAATCTGTGTGAAGGGTTATTCCTGACCCCAAAGATATGTATGTCTTTTGTGGATCTTTTATACTACATAAAATAAGATTAGAGCCACCAATGGGGATTAATAATTCATCTCCTGGTTTTTTTGTTTTAAGCTCGTTCTGAGTTTTTATTGCATCATTTAGCGAACTCATAGCTCTGTAAATTAGATTTACTTGTTGCTCTATTGCTGCAATATTTGTTTGTAACTGGTCAATATTTTCTTGAAGATCCTTTACACGTGATATTACTTCATTAGGTATGGCTGATTTTGACATCCATCAATCCTCATATGGAATCTTGAAATCAGTGCTTACTAGTTTTTGCACAAAGGGATCTGTAATATCTTCTGGGGAAATGTTATCAATTGAAGTGATACGTATTTGTCCTCTTTTCAGACGATTTCGACTTCCAAATTCTGAAAAAAGTGTGTCCTTGGCCTGCTCTTCTGTTAAAGCACATAATTCTCTGGAAAAGGATGTTGTTTGCCGTCTTTGCTTGAAAAATCCTGAAATTCTAAAGATTTTAACAGATACTTCATTTTTCATGTTATCTCTCTCTTGGCTTGGATTATGTGTTCAATTTATTGGCTTTTTTACTTTCTTTAAATTAAATTCGCATTTTGTTCAAGTTTTCTTTTTAATTCATTAAGAGAAGCAGCGTGTTATTTCCATCGTTTCAATACCTGTTGTTTCTCGCCCAACAAGTATCCCCTTTGTATTTCCTACTATTCCAGAGGCAACAAATTCAGAGCCCTTGTTAACACTTCCAACTCCGACCTGTTGCAGGTGGAGTATTTCCTTAATTTCAAAAATTTCTTCCTCACTCGCAAGCGGTGTAAACAATCCCCCATAATTAGTGACAAATGCAAGACTTCCAACTAAGTCTGAGTTAGCAATTGTCCTTGCTTCTAAAGGAATATTTAAAGTATCAGATATTGCTTTTTGTATTGTAAGGGGGACAATAGGAGAGATTAGACCACCAAAATCATTTGCTAGAACCACGTTGCCGAATGCAAGGAATTCTGAAGATTGGTAAATCGGAAGATCTGTTGACTCTAATTCATTCAAAACCTCTGAACTTATTACACTTGAAACGGCGCTTCCAAAAGAATTTCCCACAGCTAAAGAACCTATGATATTGTCTGAGACTTGAGTTATTTTAACTTTCAAAGCGCGTTGTACAAGATTTTGCACATTTAATGGTGTATTGTTCGGTATAAATGCTATATTTTCTGTACATAGTATTTTAACTCCAATATGAATACTACCAAGAAAGTCAACATACTCAATTTCCAAATTCAAAACTCCCATTAAAATAATGTAAAAAAGGATGAAAAGTTCTATTGATCATCCGAGGTATACTGTTACAATATCGTCTTCCGTTTTTACAGCACGAATTCGAATTCTTCTTGGAGGATTTTGAATTCCTCTAGCCCACATAAACTCATTCACTTCAGGGTCAATGATGACATCTTCACAGCGGAGGTGACGTCTAATAAAAGTCCTGAGATACCGTACCGCTCTCGGAGTTCTTTTAGGTCGAGGAATTCGTCGGCCATAGATCATTTTACCAAAAGGAATCGTATAAATTCTTTCTTCTATTATAGAATCTGATGGAGTCTCGCTCATTCATTTTTCCTCTATAATTAGGGCTTAATTTTTGATGATCGCCATCGTCTTTTTTTCGGATGAGTAGTAACCTTTCGTGATGTTTTCATAATTACCCATGTAGGAACCGTGGAATTTGAAGCTCCTTTCTTAGCAAGGCGTAATTTCTTCGCATAGGGTTTGTTTCGTGCCACTTATTAGTCTCCTTATCTTCTTTCTAGTTTTATAGAGGGTCCCATTGTAGTTTTAAAGTTGATAGAATTTATTTGCACGGCTCCTTTTGGAAGTGTTGTTGTTAATGTTTGTAAGATGGTATTTGCGTTCTCTGCTAAGGCCTTATTTTCATAATCAGCCTTTCCAATCTTTGTATTGATTACAGGGGTTGCTTTTAATCTTAATTTTACTGTCCGTCTGTATCTCTCAACGAATTTGTCTATATCAACTCTTGCGGGTATTGGTTTAGGCATTTTACCCCGTGGTCCCAATATTTTTCCAAGAAATTTAGCTACAGTAGGCATAAGTTGGGGTTCTGCCAGGAAAAATGAAAACTGATTAGCTATCTTTTTCGCATTCTTAGGTTCTTTTGCTAGTCTTTCTATTTCTTCACGACTAAAAGTCGTAAGACCAGACTCCTTAGATTTAATGGCAAGATCTCCTTCTGCAAAGATGGCAACACTAGATTTACCTCCCAAATCATTTGGAACTAAGGCTTCTAAATTAATTCTGTTCGCAGGATTCTTCAAATCAATATCACGAAGGCCAATAGAAATTTCGACAGTCTCAGTAAATTTTCTTTGTTTTCTCTCGTTACTTCTAGTTTTAGCCCGAGATATTGCTTCTTCCAGTTGATTTGGTGTATAGGACATGAACTGTTCCCTTTTAGTGTGTAATTTAGACTTCTTTAATGTTTATAATCCAATATGAGGGTTTTTAGTAAAGTTTTTTGTGTGTTTTGAGAGAGACAATATATTGAAGTTAAAACGAAGTATCAAAAAATTTAATTTTTCGATTCCTGGAATTCTTACGTAAGTTTGGAAACTCGTAATTCATCAATATATTCTTGTATGAATATCTCAATAGTTTGTTATTTGATGAAAGAATTTTTAATTCATTAGTATGAGTAATATAGGATTAATTTAAGGATCTATAAGCCTTAATTGTATTTCTTAACTCCCTTATAAATTCGAGAAAATAATCTCAAATTAAAAACATTAATTTACTTGTTAAATCTCCGCTAGTTATCGAATATATAAGGTTTAATTTGCTACTTGATGATTGTTCCTATTATTGATTAACAGAGTGATCAAAATGGCTAAAACTATTGAAGCTTTGATAGATGCAGGGCAAGCAAGTCCTGGTCCGCCACTTGGCCCGGCTCTTGGCCCACTAGGCGTTAACATAAAAGCTGTCATTGATGAAATTAATAAGAAAACTCAACAATTTAAAGGGATGAAAGTTCCAGTTAAAGTCGAGGTGGATGATTCACGAGACTTTTCGATAGAGGTAGGTGTTCCTCCAACCTCTTCACTACTACTGAGGGAAGCAGGAGTGGAAAAAGGAAGTGGTACTCCGAATACTGAAAAAGTGGGAAATCTTACTTTTGATCAGTGTATTAAAGTTGCCCAAATGAAACATGAATCCATGTTAGCTATAAAATTGCGTTCTGCAGTGAAAGAAGTCATAGGAACGTGTATATCAATGGGTTTAACTGTAAATGATGAGGATCCAAAAGTAATAATTGAAGCTATCAATAAAGGGAGTTTCGATAATTTTTTTGAGTAGTGATGCCGAAAGATTATTCTGTTGAATCTATTATTGGAATTCATGGTTACAATATTCCCGAATTTAAGGGAACGGGGGGAAAGATCAAACAGCGAAATAAGGATTTCATTGTACGAGAAATACCTCCCAGTGGAAAGCCAATTTTCGATGGATCAGAAATTGGTGAGGATTTAGGAGGATTGTACATTCATTGTGTTTTGTGGAAAAGTGGCTTCGATACTTTTAGAGCAATAAAAAAGCTAAGTATTCTCTTAAGGATTGCAGAAAAAGATTTTGGATTTGCTGGTTTGAAGGATGCTGCTGCTGAAACCTATCAGCGAATTTCAATTTGGAACATTGATATAAGACATATAGAAAGAATAAACTTGCCTAAAATCAGGCTATTTCATCCTATACGTCAGAAATTCGCTGTTAAAACAGGTGATCTCCTTGGGAATTACTTTAGGATCAGAATTCAAGATATTCGAGGAGATCGGAATAAAAACGACTTAGAATACTTGAAAAATAATTTAGAATTAAATGGTGTGTTAAATTTTTATGGACCCCAACGTTTTGGATCGACTCGGCCAATTCTCCATTTAATAGGGAAACTTCTTCTTCAAGACAGGTATTCTGAAGCGATCGATAAATACATAGGTGCAACGAGTCCCTTAGAGAATAAAAAAATTGTAGAATTACGAAAGGAATATTATGATACTCATTCTTATGGTAGTTTAAAGGATAGGTTTCCTAATTCATATAGAATTGAGAGAATGCTACTAAAGGGTTTAGAAACAAATCACTCTTCGAAAAGTACTGTATTAAACTTACCTAAACAATTTTTGAGGTTAGCTATCTCAGCTTATCAGTCTTATCTTTTCAATAGAATTCTAAGCTATATTAATGAAGCTGATATTCCTCTTTCCAGGAAGTTGGTAATTCCCCTATTAGGATATCAGTCTGTTCGAAAACAAACAAGTGAGGAAGTCTGGGAAAAACAAACTGCTTTTTTAGAGGAAGATGCATTAGATTGCCAAAGTTTTTATCATGAACAAGCAATGCTACGTTCAAAAGGATCCTTGAGAAATGCCATTTCATTTCCTACCCAATTTACTTATTCTCAATTGGGTATCGAAGGAATTGAAGTGAAATTTTGTTTACCTAAAGGCTCTTATGGAACCACTGTCACCAGAGAGATTATTAAAACAAAGATCTAAAGAGTTAATGAGGGTAAAAAATTCCATCTTCAACTTTTCCTTTAAGTTTTCCCTGATGAATTAGGGTACTTATAGCTTTACCTACTGCAGCAGCAGAAATACCCATAATTTCGATTTGATCAATAGGGGTGGGCTCCTGGACGAGGTTGACCGCTTGGATCAGTAATTCTTTCTTGGATTTTCCAGAACCAATTTCGTCTCCCCGAATTTTTTTCAAAGAAGCTCGTACAGAAGCATTACACATTGGGCAATGAAATGAACCCATAATAGTTAGGGTCACTCTGCCCTCCTTATCAGGCATTGGACTAATTAGTTGCCATGTTTTTTCTGGAGGAGTTTCAACGGGATTTATAATGTGGCCACATTTTTTACACGAAATTTTCTTTTTTCTTTTCCCACGTGGAGGGCTCATAACTTTTACCTTCTTCACATAATCTTAAATTGATATTGAGGAATTAAGTAGGTGCTAAAGTTTAATAGCGTGAATTGTTGTTTTTAGACATGCGTGACAGATTTCTCCACCATAGGGCCGATTTGCATGTTTTCCACTCTTCGAGGCTTTTGGTGTGTTTATGTGTAATAAGGTACCACAAATCCTACAATGAGATTTATACCTTTTTTTCTTGACTTTATGGATTAGTAATCGTTTTCCAGGGCTTTTTTTCTTTTGAATATTCTTAGTCATTTAAATTGAACACCTAGTTCTTTGATTTTTCTCAATCAGGTTGTAATCCTGCAACTTTTCGTAAAATGGAACCAAAGGCAAGGCTACCACCAAAATACCACCAGATATAATTCGGGACAAAAACGTGTCCCCATCCAGGTACATCAGCCATCTTTCCAAGGTCAAAAAACCTGGGGAATGGAAAATACTCTGGGAGAGCAAAAGGTATCACTGCAGGGATGTTCCCCCCTGTATATACACCATCACTGATTGAAAAGCTAAAAAAGCCTGATAGAACTACAAAAAAGAGTATCATTGGAAGAAACATTATCATTAAAGGTTTCATGTTCATCATTGTAAGTTCAGACTGGACTTTCTTCATTCTATCAGCATTTCTCTCATACTTCAACTTTAATTTACTATCAGCAGTTTTTACCATTTCCATACGTAATTTTTGATACTTTTTTGTTTCTCTTGTCAATCTTTTTAGTTTATCAACATCAATCATTTTTCTCGAAACTAATGTAGACACTAACGATACAAGGAATGCAACAAGCAGGATAAATATCGATGAGAGAGGTGGTTTTGCTGGAATGGCTTCAGTTAGGTCTTGTAAAACAACCATGGGTGTTATAATCATATCAATCACAAAATTGAACATATCTTGAAGAATGAGCATGTTTATTACCTTTGCAAGTATTTTGTGTCTCTTCAAATTATTTTAGATTATAGTTCTTCTAAGAGATACATTTTTTTGTTTGTTTTTTATTTGTCATGTAAATTTGATCCAAAATTCTTGCACTATCCTTTCTAGGGAAGATGTTGACGATTTTAAATATTAATACTGATTCTTCACGATCTAAAAATTTGAGAGATTTATGTGCTCATTTTAGATAGAGGTTTCTCTATTATTAACAATATGTTCATTTAACTCCGTACGTCTATTTAGAAATTCATAAAAAGCCTTTTGGAAATCTGTTTCAGGTGTGAGATGAAACTGTAAAGGGATATTTCTGGATATGGGTTTGGTTAAGTGTCTTTGAGCACAAACTGGGACTATATATCTCACTCCTGTACGAATTTTCCTACTTCTTCGTTTATAGCTAAATTCTTTCGTTGGAGAGCTATAGGAACATTTTTTACATTTTAATCCTTTATTTTTCCCTGCAGAAGTAAGGGGAGCCCCACAGAGAGGGCATTTTGGAGTGATTTTCTCTCGAATCGTGACTAAATTGATGATTTGGATTTCTTCAATATTGATGGTAATCGGTGTTTTGACTGATGCTGGTCGAACTCCTCCATAAACTAGAACCTCATCTCCTTTCATCAGTTCTCTTATAATTTTTCTAAATCGTTTTGTGGGTTCGTATGCAGCACAATCAATTGAAGTATTTCCTGATTTGATAGTGAAGATTACATGACCACCAGGATGATCATAAGGCTTTTTTATTACTGAACCTCTTAATATAACGGAGTGGTGTGGTAAAATTTCGTCTCCATGGAATAGCTTTGGAAAATGAACTTGTGTATGCTGATTTGTACGAAAAATCATTGATGTTTGAATTGGTTCAAAAATCTTAATCAGTTCCCACATTCGGATGACCGTACTAGGTGTTTCACCTCGTATTCCACAAAAAACAGGATCAGGTCCATGGGGTGTGATTATTACTTGTTTTTGCTCATAATCATAATTACTGAAAGATAGTGGAGTGTTTTTATCAGCATTAATGATAGATCTAGAATCAATCAGACGCTCAGGTTTCTTCTCTTCGGGATTACGATATGTAATGAGTTCATATGTATAGTCATGTGAAAGCGTTGCTCCGATAGCAGCAGTAGCCCCAATCAAGCCTCTACCTTTCTTAATATAGAAAATTTCGGTAGAATGTTCCTTAAGTATCTTTTTTACTGATTCTAGTGGAATAACTTGAAAAAGAGCCTTTTTATACAGTTCTGTGAAATCAGAAGGAATCTCTCCTTTAAGAAGTACTAGCCCTGGATCAGTTTGGGGATCGTTTACGTCTGCATTTTGCTTTACTCGATCAATCGTTCCATTCCAAATTCCATCCTTAATTTCTTCTGGTGCCAGGAAAGATATGGCTATAGCTCCATTTCCTCGTGTCTTATAGGGGATATTGGGGTTTAATCGTATTAATTTTGGAAAATCAAGAAATTCTAATGGGAGAGTAAGCAAGAAATCGACTATTAAGGTCGCTAAAAAAGTTGTACACATACCATAATTTGAATCGGTATCATCTACCCCGAGGTGCCAGGTTTGGAGCATGGATCATTCATTCCATCAGTCTTGAAGTCGAGATAAAACCCCAGAAACCATTAATGGTAAAACTAGAGTTACATCAGAAGTAATATCAATCCATTTTGCTTTAGATGCAACTTTTCCCCAAGATATTGCCTCTTTCACACTCGCTCCACTAACCCCACCATGTTCTGGCCGATCCAAAGTTATTTGAATTGCGTACGATAATCCGTTGTGCAACTGAGAACCATTCATAATAAAGTGCTTAGGAAGCCCTCCACCTAGGAATAAGGCTCCCATACGTTCTGTTTCATAAATAATTTTAGTAAACTCAGAGTGATCTTTTAGAACATCGATGTATAAAGGATTTGTTTGAGAAAAAAGCCAAGTTTGAACACCTAGCATACTGTCTACAAATGATGGGGAAAAAATTGGAACTTTTTTCAAAAAAGCTGCTCTTACTATTGATTGTGGATCATCTACATATCGCCCAAGCTCAAATAGAAATTGTTGACTACTCATTCTTTGATCAGGAATGTTTTTGAGAATTTTCTGAGCCATAGCTTCAAATTTCACAAATGACTTATACGGAATTAGTGTACTAAATATTCTACTTATCTGCATTTCATTTAATTTATCATCATCTAAATGTTCTGAGCCATGATAATGAGACCCACCAGATGTTTCCAACAGATCATGACTGATATTAGCTCCTGTTGTAACTATACAGTTCACCATGCTTTTTTCAATCATTATCCGAAGGATTTTTCTCATTCCTCCTGGAATTAAAGCTCCAGCAAGCCCTAAAAAAATGGTACATCCGTCATCTTTGATCATTTGTTCTAATAACTCTGATGCTAAAGCAACTTTGCGACATGTAAAACCACCATTTTTCATAGCGGATAATAGTTCAACAGTTGTCATGTTAGGACGAATATTCACTTGTTTCATGCGATTAAGCTTCATATATATCGAACTCTTTGCTATCCATGGCCAATATACCTATAGATGCAAGTGTTTTCCACTTGTAAGTTATTTAGATCATTATCTTTTCCAGAGGATTATTAAACCTTTATTTTGATTGATTCTAATTATTCTGAAAAACCTTTATTCAATAGCATTCTCCTCATTAGTTTGATTATTAAGTCGTGAAATACTGTGAAAAATTTAAAATTTGCGTGCTATGAACCTGAAATGTTGTGTGGAATTCTTAAACGCGAGTGGACAGATATCAAGCCGAATTATCACTTTTTAGGGATACCTATAGATATATCCTCCTCTTATAGAAATGGAGCGAGGCGTGGTCCAGATTCTTTTCGACAAATTCTCCGTTCAGAGAATTTCGAGTGTGTAACTGAGGCTGGTGTCCTTCTCACAGACTTTTATAGAATTAAAGATTGGGGAAATATCGGAATAATTTCAACAAATCTACGTAAGAGTCTAGGATTAATCTCTGAGGGAGTTCTTGATTTAATTCTAAATGAACAGCCATTTTTGTTATTTGGCGGTGATCATAGCCTAACAATAGGGACTGGAGAAGCATTTGAAAAAGCTGATCTACCCATATATCTCATATATCTTGATGCTCATCTTGATTTATATGACGAGATGATGGAATCAGATCTATCTCACGCGTGTACTTTAAGAAGGTTTTCAGAAATATCAGGATTTCAAGGAGCTACTGTATTGGGTTATCGATTTTTCACGCGAGAACAGCTATCTTATGCTCAAAATAACAATATTCAGGTAATATCTACGAACGAACTACATCATCAATCAGATTTACATCACTTTGGTTTTGATCTCGCTAAAGCATTGGTTAAAAAAGATAATCGGGTATATGTCTCAGTGGATCTGGATGTCTTGGATCCAGGTTGTGCCCCTGGAGTTGGAAATCCTGTTGCTGGGGGAATATCAACAAGACAATTAATATGGCTTCTAACAGGTATATTTCAAGGACTTAGGACTCAGATAATCAATTGGGATATAGTAGAATATAACCCTTTATATGATTCTGCTGAAATCACAGCTTTTACCATTGTTAAACTGCTTTTAGAAAGTTTGGGGATACAAATCAATAAATAAACTATTTTAAAGGAGTTGCATGGTTTTAAACAAACACAATACAACGTTTCCTGTGTTTTCAGTAGAGTAAGTTTTAGCTTATAATATTTAAAATGCTTAAATAGCTCTTAGACATTTTTTTCAATAATAAATGACTTTTCTACTAGATAATTAGTTTCATTACATTAACTTTTGAGACATGACATAGATGTCTAAGCTAGTCGGTTGTTTTCAACCAACTTTCATTAAATCTTAAAGTCCCTCATCTTTTTTATCAAATGGGTTCACGTTTTAAGAAACTTATTTATTTAATCTAGTTTTCAGTGATAAAAGTCTCTTAAAAATGGCTTACGGAGGATTTAAAATCCGAAGCTCTTTATCTCTTCTAGAGCGACAGATTTCTACATAACTATCAAATAACACAGGATTATAATTCCTCATCGCAATAACTTCACATATTCTAGGAGATAAATGAATTTGAAAGATAGTACAAATTTTTTAGCGACAGAGATGAAAGAAATTAGAGATGCAGGACGAGAGTGGATACATCGAGTTTTAGAAGGGCCTAGTGACACTGTATGCAATGTGGAGGGGAAAAAAGTTATTATGTTGTGTTCTAACAACTATCTTGGATTGTCTAATCATCCTAAAATGAAAGAAGTAGCTATTGAGGCTATTAAAACTCATGGTGTGGGTTCTGGTTCCGTTCGAGCAATTGCAGGTAACATGGATTTGCACGAACGATGGGAAAAAAGACTTGCTGAATTTAAAGAACAAGAGGCAGCGTTTATTACATCCTCAGGATTCGCTGCTAACCAAGGAGTAATACAACAGCTTGCTCCTACTGCAGATGATATTATCTTATCTGATCGTTTAAATCATGGATCAATAATTGATGGTGTACGAATTACTAAAGCGAGGAGAGCAGTTTATGAACATTGTGATATGGCCTCCCTTGAAGATGAACTCACTAAACTTTCTAAAGAGAATCCCCGAAGAATTCTGGTTATTACTGATGGTGTGTTCTCGATGGATGGGGACCATGCCCCCCTTGGGGATATCTATAAAATCTGTGAACCTTATGATAACGCTGTTATATATGTAGATGATGCACATGGTGATGGAGTCCTTGGTAAGAATTATTCTGGAAAAGGTCTCGTAGATCATTACGAATTACAGGGTAAAGTTCATATTGAGATGGGTACGTTTTCTAAAGCATTTGGAACCATGGGTGGTTCAATTGTAGGCTCTCAAAAACTAATTACATGGTGTCGGAATAAAACACGTTCTTACCTATTGTCAGCTAGTCACCCCCCTGCAACTGCAGCTGCGTCTATTAAAGCTCTCGACCTAATTGAGCATGAAGAACCAGATCTTGTTAAAAAACTTTGGAATAATATCAATTATTTCAAAAATCAAATAATAAATATGGGTTATAACCATGAAATAACGAAAGCATCAACTACTGCGATCATTCCAATTATTTTTGGAGATCCTTTAAAAGCAAGAGAAGCATCGAATTCACTGTATTCTGATTACGATATTTTTGCGTTGCCTATTGTATTTCCAATGGTTCCTAGGGGACTAGATCGAATCCGTGTTCAAGCCAATGCAGCACTGACGAAAGAACAGCTGGATGAAGGTCTTCGTGCCTTTGAAGAGGTAGGTAAAAAACTCAAAATTTTCTAAAGGATTACATCAAGGAGGGATTCTTCCCCTCTCTTATCTTTCAAAGAAATTTGTTAATTCTCTTTTTTTTCTCTTAGTTTTTAACGTTTCAAGGACATTTTCTAAAATATTAATTATTCTATCTTCATAAGTCTCTCTCTTATAATGATAACTCCAGTGATTCCAATGGGGTCGTTTATGTGCTACTTTGTATTTCATTCCAGTCATCTCTGTTCTGTAAGCATTTGCGTTTATTTTGTTAACTTTCTGATCAGCAATAATATACCAATGATATTGCGTGTTATTCATAGCACCTGTACCTAATGGCGCCTGATGAATTCTATATTTATTACAAATAAAATCAAATTTCCACTTATCTGGTGCTATCTTAGTTTCATTCCAATCCCCATCCTTATAGTTCCATCCGTGTTTTCCCCCTACTTTCATCCCTGTGTATTTTCGCCCATTATATTCTTTAAGAGCATTATAATATTTTCTCTTCTCATCCTTAATCATAAACTTACAACCATTGGATTAACTACTAAAATTTTTACGTTTAAGAACTTCACATTTGAATGGTTTTTAAGACAGCTTAAGACACTTAGTTGAAAGTTATTATTCAATTAAAATTCTCGAAAGCATAGAAAAGATTGCTAGCATGGATTTTGGAGCATTTATAGGCATGAGATGCATATGATGTGCGTGAAAATCTCATATATTAAGAAGATAGTATTGATATGATCGTGTTACAAAAAAAAGTATTTCTATCAAATTGATAATATTATTTTTTCCTGGAATTCGAATCATTCTCTTTAGATATCACACGACGTTTGGGTTTTACTTTGACTTTACCAGAAAACCTAAAAACTTGACCACAGTCTTTGCAATACCAATATTTACGAGACGCCTCGTCACCACTAGAAAATTGGTAAAAACCCTGAAAAACTGCATTAAGATGACGACATCGTTTTTTTCGTCGTTCCTCATATGTTTGAGTAAAGATTTTAGGTATTGGGGGTGGTTCATTTTCTAAAATGCGAGTATGATCTCGTGGAGTATGTTCTATCGGTGTTGTTTCTTGAAAGATAGTGGTATCTTCGATTTCTACTTCTTTCTGACAATTTGGACACTGAAAAATTATTTGTTTCTTTATACCCTTCCTCTTTGGGACGATCAAAGTTCCACAATTTTCACAAAAGGGTGAGGGCATATATATTCCCCAGGAGTATTAAGAATTTTTCATTTTAGATTATATAATTCATTGTTATTCATGTATGGGGGATGTTTGTTGTAATTCACTCTATCATTAACCTTTATTATCATAGGAAAAGGAGTTGATAAAGTGTTAACAAGTCATCAATAGTCCTAAAAGGTGATTTCAAAAAGGTTTTCTCTTTCTTCTTCTTTAATAGTTAGGTATGAATGTTTGGTTGTTTCAAGTTATTCTTTTGTTTTTTCTTTCATCACGATTCTTTAATTCTCAGTAGCGGCGATGTAAAAGTGAAAATACCCTATTTAGGAAAAATAAGGTTATTTTGGTGTGAATCGTGTCATGTACCACTAATTCGTAAAAAATGTTCTTTATGTGAAATGACTGGGAGAAAGGTCCAGGTGTCTCCTCCTGGTGATATTCGGCCTGCTTTTGAAGGTGATCTGAATCGGATGGTTTCAGTAATTCGATTTCAATTTGGTAATGTCTCTGCCCAAAAGTTTCAGAACCTCATTAAGAATCAGGTGATTCTCTTAAATAAAGTACCATATCTTGATCGCATGGATGAAATAATTATCCAAGGTGAGGTAGTTGGAGTATTTCGCTTTAATTTAATCAAAAGAAACTTTGAACTGTTACCACGAATTAACTTAGCATCAAAATTATGGAATATTAAATCGAGTAAGTGGGTAGCTGTTGATAAAGGAGCTAAAGAATCGATTATTAAGGGAGCTTCAGTACTTTCTCCTGGTATTGTATATGCAGATGTGAATATTTCTGTCGATGATCCTGTTATAATTGTCTGTGAAAAGGAGATAATTGCAGTAGGCCTTGCAAAGATGAAGGGTCCTCAGATGAGCCTACGGAATAAAGGTGTTGCAGTCAAGACAAAGTATCGAAAAAAGGGTAGTAAAACTTCATTAAAATCATATCCAATAAAATGGAAAAGAATAATAGATGCCAACTTACAATCTTTGGATATATTAGAAAATGAGGCAATTGAATTCGTTGAACGAACAGCAATAAGCTTTAGAAGGCAGTTAGTGGCATATTCTGGTGGAAAGGATTCTCTAGTAACACTAGATCTTGTAACACGTTCCAATGTGACCTATGAGATTATTTTTTCGGATACAGGCCTTGAATATCCAGAAACACTAGAAAATATTAATCATATTGAACAAAAATATCAAAAAAGAGTTATTATCCAAAAAAATGAGGGATGGGACTTTTGGGAACGGTTTGATCAGTTTGGGCCTCCATCAAGAAATTCCCGATGGTGCTGCAAATCAGCCAAACTGTCTCCCATAAACGAAATAATGGAAATTTTTTCTCTTAATGGTGAACAGATACTTAGTTATATCGGTAAAAGAAGATATGAATCATTGGGGAGGTCTCGTGAACCTCGAGTATCAAAAAATCCGTGGATTCCCAAACAAGTTACAGCTGCACCGATAAATAATTGGAATGCTTTTGAAGTATATTTGTATATTCACAAACATAAGCTCAGTAAATATCTGAACCCACTTTATAACCAAGGTTTTATTCGCATAGGATGTTGGGTTTGTCCAGCCTCCTCCCTAAGTGACTTTGAAATTATGAAAGAATCACATCCGACATTATTTAATAAGTTATATCGAAAATTATTAAAAATCCAAGATCAACAAGGACTTCCGAGCCAATTCACATCATGGGGATTGTGGAGGTGGAAATATCTTCCTCAAAAGATAATAAATTTATTAAAAGCAGAGAATGTAGCATATAATAAATCTAATTTGACATTTCCTAATGGGCGCAATTTAACATTCAAAATCACAACTGGAATTTCTCCCTGTGTTAATGGAGGTTTTTCAACACTTTTATCTGCAAACCAAATCTTGGATCTCTCTAGAATAAAGAGATTAGTACCTATATTAATGGGCTCAGTTCAATACAATGCTGAATTAGATATTCTTTCGATTTCAATGAAAAACGGACAAATTGATATTTTCTGCGATGGTTCGATTATACTTAAGAATAATGATAAAAATTCACTAATGAAGCAAATTTCTTCTTTAATTCGGACTTTGTATCGGGTAACTCATTGTGACGGTTGTGGTGTCTGCACTTATTCCTGCCGAGAAAAAGCTCTTGTTGTTAAGTTAGGCGTTATCAAAGTTCTTGAAGATCAATGTATTCACTGTTTGGACTGTAACGATTTCTGTCCATTGTTAAAATATCAAGATGAAGATTCTTTCTTAATTCCTACCAAGGGATTAACAAAATCTGTATTATAAACAGGAACGATTCTTTTGCAATGTAAGGTTTTTTTATTGCAAATTCTTCAGGGAAAAACGATTTTAAGATCAACTTATAGGTAAAATCACTTGAAAGCTTTTTTCTAGAGAATCTCAAATGAAGACACAATCATGAATTGTAAGACTCAAGATAGAGAAAAACACAAAAAAACGAGACATCATCAACGAAATGAACAGTATTCGGAGAATATAAAGTGTGAATGGTCGTAAAGAGCGAGTAATCGACGGAGCCAAGTCAATTCTTTCAACAAGAGGATTTGACGTCACTTCTGAAGTTGAAAAAGCAGATTATTATGATATTTATGGAAAAGACGCTGATAAGAAATCCATAATTGTTCGGATACCATCAAAAGAAGTTGTCGGTGTTCGATTATTGCGTGATTATAAGGAAGAAATAGAGAAAAAAGGATATGATCATGCTATCTTGCTTGCATTGAATAAATACACCCATTATGCGAAACGTGAGGCTAAAGCTGCTGGAATTGAAACATTCTCAATAAAATTCCCATTCTTTAATTTATTCAAGCATTATCTAGTTCCTCTACATGAGTTTGCAACAGAAGAAGAGATTAGTGAACTAGAGAAAAGGTATTCCATTTTTAAACATCAATTACCAAAAATATCAGCAGAAGATCCAGCTGTCCAACTTCTAGGTGCTAAAGTGGGAGATGTGTTAAAAATAGTACGAAAAAGTCCCACTGCAGGTGAGTTTATTATCTACCGAGCTGTAGTACCCTAATTAGAAGACTCAGAGGAGTGACCTCGACAGTTGTTGTTCAACCTAGTACATAAAAAAGACTGGATGTGGGGTAAGATTCGACCTCCAACGTCTCCAAAGTTTCTTCTACCGACATAAAATGTAATTTGTGACATTCTATTACTAGAAAGAGAGTGAACATTAAGAAAGAGGAATTTTAATTGAGTAAACCAAAGATCTATTGGATCATAACAGTCATGGTGTTCTTTCTAACTATTCTCATGACTAACAATGCAAATTTAACTGTGACTACAGTTCAGGGAACAGTTAAGCCTACTGCTGAATCTGAAATCGTTATTGGAATCGATCTAAGCCATGATAATGATGTTAATTCAAGTGAATTAACAAATTTAACATCCATCCTTAACACTACTTTTAGTTCCCAACAAATTGTTCTTCTTAATGATAAATTCACACCGGAGAATCTAGCAAATATTGATGTATTAACCATATTAGCGCCTACAACAACTTTTGATCTTGACTTGGAGGAATTAGAGGTTGTAGAAGAATTCATAGAGACTGGGAAGTCTATGTTGATAGCTACTGGTCATAGGAACCAAACAAGAGATCCATTAAATGATCTTCTAAGCGTTTATGGCTTGAACTTCAATTATTCTAGATCTATTTTATCAGAACAAGCCCTGGCGAGAAATTTTACGACCCCAAAGACTCCCTTAACAGAGAATATCTCCCAACTCATTTGTCCAAACGGATTGGGAATTTCATTCAACGAATCCAAATTAGAGAGCTATCAATCTCCTGCAATCTTATCTTATAATCCTATTTTACTTGTTAATTCAGATGAAGCCCCATCTGAGAATAATACTTTAATTTCGACTCTAGAGTTTGAAAATGGAGCTCGAATACTGGCTATTGGATCAGCAGAAATGTTTAATAACAGTTATATTGAACCTCTTGCTAATACTTCAAGTATTTTCTTGGATAACACAGATTTCTTTATTAATGCTATAAAATGGTTAGGAAAAAACACAGGAATCATGAATTTTTATGAATCATGGGTAGATTTAGATGGCCAATCAATCAATATTGGTGAAATTATTCATGGAAATGTCACATTGGTAAATTCTCAAAACCAGAGTCTTTCACAAGTACAATTAATCATCACTCTTGAACGGACAGGTTCCATCTTGAGCTCTAGAGTGATGCATATTTCCCCAAATAATTATTCAAAATATTTTGGCTGGGTAAGTACTGAAGATCTGAGCTATGGGTATTGTGATATAATCTTTATGGCAAATCACATTGGATATTTACCTATTGAAGTGGCAGCTGGTCGTGTATACTTAGAACCTCCATTTCCCGCACGAAAAAACCCAAATCCAGCTATCATGGGGCTATTTTTAGCATCTTCTCTTCTTTTTATATCAAGCGTAGTATTCATCTATATAAATCTAGAGAAGAAAGAATAGGTAAGAGATAGTGAGACTCAATTCACGAGAAAGCAGTTAAGGCCTCTGTAGTTAGTTTGTAATCTCTTGGTAGGAGAAAAATGTAATCAAGCTTCCCTAGATTTAGTATATCATATTCGTATTGCCGAATAAATGCATTTAATCGCTGTAAAACTCGTTTAGCGTCCATTGGTTTTTTTATTCGAAATTCTTTGTAAAAAATGATTATTAGACTTCCATATTCCATCTCTAGCTCAATATCGTCTGTATCCCTAAATTCTCGTATAGAAATACAACGTATTCTATCTTTTTTTGTCCTAAAGGAATGATTGAAAGCTTCTAATACGTTTGAAATAAATGGGCACATTTTTTTTCCAGGAGGAGGTGGATGAATTTTAAATAAGAGATAATCTAGGAATATCTCTTAGATCTTTACACATTCTTATTTTCTTCATCATAGCTTAAAGTTAATCATGATACTGTGATAATAGGTCTAGAGAATTATGGATTGAAAAAAAATTCACGCAAAAATCAAAAATTAGCAGGTAAACTTAGAATAAACATATCAAATATTATTAGAAACGGGCCCGAAGGGATTTGAACCCCTGACCCCTGCGTATCTGCCAGTCTTAAGCTCTTGACTTTCCGCAGCGCAGTACTCTATCCAGGCATTGCCACGCATATGTATTTGTAACGCGTATAAGCCACGGGCCCTTGTGAGAGAAATAGACACTCTTATCGCTGTTATTAATGACCTTAAATTTTTGTTGTAGTTTTACGCTCAGTATTATAGAATGAGACCCTTTTCTAACCTTTTACATCTATTAAACCTTGTATAAACATATGAGTCTGGCTTTATTATACTTTTTAATTCATGTATCATCTTTATAAGACGAAAATTTGTTATTAAGGCTGTATTCTGCGAAATCGTTCTCTTAAAATTTAAGATAAACCTACTGAATCCATCTCAATATTGTTGTATTGCTGGTACTGTTTCTACTTCAGTCATTTGTCAATATATTGCTTTTCAGAAAAAATAGAGTTCTATAATCAAAAAAATTAAAAGTCACAACGACAGGAAGAATCTAACTACATTAAAGAGTATTTTCCTAGAGGTTTATTGACATGAAAACTCCAACATTGATTGGTACATTAATATTTATGATAAGTCTTATGATCGCAATCATTATAGCACTACCCCCCTACCCAGAGGATCCATATATTGAATTATTTTTGATCTGGTTCGGTGGAGTTGCTGGGGGTATTGGACTTGGGTATGGAAATCGTGAAAGTTTCGGATTTGATGAAGGAAATAACGCAACAATTGTTGGAGGTCTCGGTCTTGGATGGAGCATTCTTATCTCATTTTTGTTGTATTACTATGAACTTCAGCCAATCGATAGAGTCATTTTCTCATTTGTTAGTTCACTTGTGGCAATTATTGGTTTATACATGGTGATCGTATCTACCCAAGAATCATATTAGACTGTCCTTGCTCTCTAGTCCTTAGTAGAATATTTCTTTGCAAGGAAACTCTCGAAATTTTTAGAGAGAGAGATAATAAAAGAGTCTATTTTCCCTTACTCGATAATTGACGCCGAGATCTCTGTGTTAGCCAAAGATAAAATCATTATTCGAAATTAGATGAAACCTCTTTTTTCCAGGATTTCTTGTAGTGTTTTAGCGCTTTTCTCATCAACACCATAAGTAATACGAGTATTAGGTTTGTTAATGTTTATTATCTTTCGTAAGTCTATTGGAGTACCGATAATAACAGTATCAGCGTCGGTATTATTGATTGTCTCTTCAAGGTCTTTGATCTGTTTTGCTCCATATCCCATTGCAGGTAAAACTTGTGAAAGATGGGGGTATTTATTGAAAGTATCATTAATGGAACGAACAGCAAACGGGCGAGGGTCAATAATTTCTGAAGCGTGGTTTGCTTTAGCTGCAACCATCCCAGCACCGTACTCCATGTCTCCATGAGTTACTGTTGGGCCATCTTCAACAACCAATACACGTTTCCTTTTGATTTTATCAGGATTTTCAACTGTAACAATACTCTCTGCTTTTATGATTTGTGCTTTTGGATTCTCAGCTTTAATGGTCTCTATTAATGTTGCAACATCCTCTGTTTTAGCGGTATCGACCTTATTTATAATTATAATATCACTAGCTATAAGATTTGTATGGCCAGGATAATATGTAGTTTCATGTCCAAGACGATGGGGATCAGCAACAGTGAACCATAAGTCTGGAACATAAAAAGGAAAATCATTATTTCCTCCATCCCAAAGAATGATATCTGCTTCTTTCTCTGCTTCGATTAGAATTTTTCCGTAATCTACTCCCGCAAAAACCAGGTTTCCTGCAACAATATGAGGAGCATATTCTTCACGCTCTTCTATAGTGCAATCATGTTTATCTAAATCAGTCAAATTACCAAATCGTTGACAAATTTGTTTTCTTAAATCACCATAAGGCATTGGATGCCGAATAACTGCAACTCGTTTTCCTTGCTGTCTAAGTATTTGCCCCAATTTCCTTGTGACTTGACTCTTACCTGCTCCTGTTCTAACAGCACATACTGCAATGACTGGCTTGTTAGATTTAATACAAGTATGTTTAATTCCCATAAACCTAAAATCTGCCCCAATTGCAAGGATATGAGAAGCCTTCTGCATAACTTGAACATGAGAGATATCCGAATAAGACATAATTACCTGATCGACTTCGTGTCGTTTAATTAAAGATGCTAAATCTTCTTCTGGATAAATAGGTATACCCTCAGGATATAAGGATCCAGTCAACTCTTCAGGATATTTTCGGCCTGAAATATCTGGAATTTGGGTTGCAGTGAAAGCTACCACGTTATATATTTCATTATCACGAAAATAAGTGTTAAAATTGTGGAAATCTCGTCCAGCAGCTCCTAGAATTATTGTATTCATTCTTTTCATTGCAGGATACCCCTATTTTTTGTTGATAGAAGGAAAAAAAGGCTGAATTTTTAAAATGTTCTTTTGTAATTGCAAAAGAAATTCGAATTTAGAAAAATCCGAAACCTATCGTCGTAAATCAATTTCAAAAATATTCAAGTCAAATCAATTATGTTTAACCTATCAAAATTCTATTTCTTGCCATAAATTCAAAATGATATTATTATAGAAGGTTAGTGATGGCAGTTCAGTAATATCCTAACACTTAACAAATCATTCTAGATTAGTTACCAAGCTCAGATAAGGTTAAAGCACAGAAAACACAAATAAAAATTTACAAAAATCATTTGCTTAGACAATTTAGAGGAAAATACAATGAGTACTGATCTTGAAGGATGGTTTAATCTCCCTAAACCCGTCAAATTGCTGGATCTCTCTCTTATCGGGTATATTGTCATTTTAGTGGTTGCAACCATATTATACTTGGCTATCCTCGACCAAACAGTACAAAATTTAATGCCTATATTTCTTACAGCCCTATTATCACTAATTACATGGAACTTCCGGACTCAGTTATTAAAAACCTCAGATCCTGAAATGCACAAACGCTACTTTCGTGAATGGGTTATTATTTGTGTATGCATTATTGTGATTATTGGAGTAATTCTCCTTGTTTATCCAGTAACGTATTAATTGAAAAGTTCGTTTTATGATTATAAAACTTTGAAGATAAAATATATTTTCACTAGTGATGATGTTATCCCCGGATGAGTGTTACAACTATGAATGTAAGAAGAGCCGTCTGAAGTGATTCCTGAAGTTCAATTCTATGAGATGAAGTACAATGAAGAAGGATTTAATGGAAATTTTAGCTTGTCCGATCTGTAAAAATATCGAGCTAGAATTATATGTTTTTACCGAAGATGAGAGAGAAATTGAAACTGGGCTTATTTTTTGTTCTAAGTGTAAACGATATTATCCAATCAAGGGGACAATACCAGTCATGTTACCAGACGATCTGAGAAAAGAGGAAGAAGACCTGAAATTTCTTTCAGCTAATCAAGACAAAATACCCGCTAAAATTCTAACAGAAGGAAAGCCTTTTTCGTTGTCGAACCTTAAATAAACAACAAAACAGAATTCATTATTAAAGAAATCTTATTTTTGTGATTCTTTATAAGATCTATATAAGGTTATAAATTTTTTAAGCTTTTTTCGTTGAAAATATTCCTAAACCTAATTCCTTATTGTAAATTCTATATTACGGATTCATCTATCCACATTTGGGCCCGATTAAGTTTGAAGTTAGTGGAATGGATTAATGATGAGTTTAAGTGGAATGCATATTCAATTATACATGCACTTCCTCCTAGAGATCAAGGAGGAAAAAATAAAATTCTCCAAACAGGGAACTCAATATCTGAATTCATTCCTACAGATCAAAATAAAGGAAAAAATGAATTAGACCCTGAAATCATTCGACAGGGAGTAAGGGAGGAATAGCCCCGCTCAGATTCGAACTGAGGTCACGAGGACTTTTCATAAACCTAATAAATGTGTTTCAAATATCAGAATCTATACCAAAACCTCGCATGATGGTCCACTACACTACGGGGCTGAAATCATCGCGACTACACACATAACCCTGATTGCAGATTCAGGACAAACAACTTCACAAGCTCGACATTCGAAGCACAAGCTCGGATCTAAAACGCTAATAATTCCTTTTTGAGTCTTGTCAGTGGTTTTTTCCTGAATCAGAATTTCTGCAGGACAGCTCCGGACGCATTTCAAACATCGAATACAAAGGTCTTGATTGATTGAAATTTTTTGAGGAGGTATTGTTTCCCACCTCATTTTGTAAGTAGAGATCGTAAACCAATTAAAACCTTATCAACTTCATTATTCGCTTTACGGAGCTGTTTGTCATAATTAATTTTTAATTTAGCGTAAGCTTCTTTTCCAATTCTTCCTTGAGTTTTTTTCCGTTCAAGTGATTCAATGTTTTGTAGAATATCTTCACGGTTTGCTTCAGCTACTTCAATAGATCTCATTGACACCCTGTACCGTTGCCCTTCTTCAGCTAATTTCTTTGATATGGCTACAATCGTGCGATCGATTCCTTGTTGGCGATTCCTTAATATTATTCGGGTCTGTTCATATTCTCGCGCACTTATATTCCTTGACTTTCGTTTTCGATCAAGTCTCAATATTTGATCTCGAATCGCAGTTTTCTCTTCGTAAGTTTTAACAAAATCTTTAATCAAATCTAAAGGAATCTCTTCTAAAACTATTTTTTTAGCTTTAAAACCAAAGGAAAGATTTCTAACAAATATATAGATTATTCCTATTAACAAGAAGAGAATACAGATTGAAAGTGGGACTTGGAAGAAATTAACAAGAGAAAAATTGAACTCAATACTAATGTAACGATTACTAAGAGGGGTGAAGTCTTCAAAACCAATTTCTAGGCCAGTTTGATCAAAAATTCCTAGCGTCGTCTTTTTTCGAATGGATGAATTATGAATTGATTCTCTTACAATACTACTTTCTACTCCATTAATGATGCCAGTTAAGTTGTATCTAGAACCATGGGGTAGTAATAGATCAAATTTAAATCGCTGAATAGTCCAATTAAAAGTTAAGGATAGAGGAATCTGTAATTGTACTTTACCTCCTCCTAAATCTCTCATAACGTCGGAAACTCGTTCTCGATAAGATATATACAAATCATATTTTTCTTGTTGCTTTATTTGGACTCTAGGGGTGATTTCTACTAGTTTTTTATTGAGTACAAGGTCAGAAGATACTGATGGTGTAAGATTCCCATAATTATCACGAAATCCAATCCTTTGAGCACTTTCAGGCAGATAGAAAGAGATTTTAGGAAATGTAGCGCCTCCAAGGGCTGTGGAAAGACTAGATCCTGATTTCATACCAATATTTTGGAGCTCAATTTCGTGTGTAGTTGTTACATATCCCCATTCTGAGACGGAAACCACTGATTTCAATTCAGTAAACTCAATTTTTGTGTTTGCTTGTTGGTAATATTCAAGTGAGAGATATGACGTAAAATTTCTGCTAAGAACAGGGATGTAAGCTGGAATAAACTCTTGACTTTCAAGAGATGTGAGGTTATACTCTCCATATTCAGAACGATTCAGTAAAGACCTATCAATGGTTGAAATTCCAGTGATGTTTCTAAACGTTAAACCATAAGATGTATTTCCCAGAAAGGCACCTCTAAAAAAATCCTCTGTAGGCTGAATAGAATCATTCTTCACCTTAACATCTATATCTTGGCCAACTTTCCATTCCAGTTCATAAGAGGTAATTGGAATAGAGATTAAAGGGAGGAAACTCAGATTAAACATGTATGGATGGGTTGATGCCTCCAGTGTAGCTCCTTCATCAAAAGTTACTGCATTAGGATGATCCATCTCGATAAATACTGACACACCTTGATTTTTTTGAATTGAGGGAATTTTAATAACTAATAAAATCGAATTATTCTCCTCTATTTGGGCTAAAACCATTGAATCTGAATCTGTTTTATTTGGAGAATAAATCCGCAAAAACTTTGTATCAGCAAATTCATGAGACGGGATTGTATAATTAAAGGCATCAATAGGCTGTGATGCGTTATTACGAAGATTAATCTCTGTTAGAGAAGTTGTATAACCATATTGATTAGCTGTGATCACCCGACTTACATTTATTTGGTGACTCGTATTGGTAAACGTTGAAACATTAAAAAAGTTAAGGGAACCAAAATCAGTCAGTTTCACTTCCTCTTGAGAATGATCTCCCGTTATAATTGAGGATCCATTGTCAATTTCGTAATTAATCGCCACAAAGAGGGTAGAAACTATTATAACAACGAAAAAAATATTCAAGCTAGAATCTAGTTTCTTATTCATATGTAAGTGCTCCTATATCCTGCCTTTGTTACGCCTATCACTGTTAGCGGTGACTAAAAGATGGATATTCTGACTATTAACCTAAACATGCAGATTATGACTGACACGGTCTCGTTTTGCACAGTATAAAATATTTTATCTTTTCCTGAAAAACTCTTACTCAGAGAATAATATTACAGAAACATTGACTTTAGGTCTTGATTCGTTTTATTTAACGTGAATTTCCCCAAGTATGCTTTAGATGACTAAAATCTTGAATCAAAAGTTAGAAATTCAAATCATCTTATAAAAGTTAGATAAATTGGGTAGAGACTAAATCAATAAAAGAAGAAAACAAAGTTGAACATGCAGAGAAAGCAGCCTAAATATTTTCAGAAGATCAAATAATATCATCAATCCAAGTTCCTATGCTTTAGTAACAATCATATTGTATCGGAGGTACATTAGGTGACATCTAGGTTTCTTCAAGTTGTTCGGCCATTCATGTCAATCACTCCAGAAGTCGTCAAACCGACTCGTGAGGTTCATTTCAATGAAAAAGTAGTGTGGACATTCGCTGCTCTGGTCATTTATTTTGTAATGGCATCCACTCCAATTATTGGAGCTCAACATGAAGGAGCTGACCCTTTTGCTTTTATGCGTACAATTACAGCCTCAACTCAAGGCTCACTGGCAGAGCTTGGAATTGGCCCAATAGTTACAGCAGGACTAATTATGCAAATCTTAGTAGGGTCAAAAATCATTTCTGTAAACATGGGAGATCCAGAGGAGAGATCTCTCTATACTGGTGCACAAAAGGTCATGTCAGTTGCAATGACGATCATTGAAGCTGCTGCATTCTTGATTGGGGGAACTTATGGAACTGATCTTGATCTCCAAACTCAATTGGCTATCATTGCTCAATTATTAACAGCAGGTATTATCATCATCCTCCTAGATGAGATGATTCAGAAAGGGTGGGGTTTAGGATCTGGAATTTCTCTGTTCATTGCAGGTGGGGTGGGTTTGCAGATTTTTCAAGGATTATTTGCACTACAACCTTTCTTAGAAGGATCTGAACCTAGTGTAACTTCATATAGAGGCATTGTATTTGCTTTTCTTGCGTGGGCAACAAGTCGGGGTCCGATTGAGGCAATTGGAACGTTGTTTTTCCGATATAGCCCAGCTGAGAGTGTCAATTTACCTTCCCTTTCTCTCCTTTCTGTAGTAGCTACGATAGTAGTGTTCATCATTGTGATCTATTTTGAATCAATGCGGATTGAGATCCCAATCTCATATGCTCAATACAAGGGAATTCGTTCCACTTACCCTATTAAACTGCTCTATGTGTCAAATATCCCTGTCATTTTAACTTCAGCCGTATTTGCTGACATTTACTTCATAGCTCAAATGGTTTGGAACGCGAGTGGCGGAGTACAAGGCACAGTTACCAATCCACTGGCTCAGTTTTTAGGAACGTTCAGTATTGATGAATCATCTCAACAATATGTTCCTGAATCTGGTCTTGTTTACTTCTTGACCCCTCCACGATCGCTTGTTGGCGATTTTGGAGTTTTTAATCTTAGTAGGGGACTAGAAAGTGTCATGCCCTCCTTAATTCGTGCCTTAATTTATGCTGTTATTCTGATTGTCCTTTCAGTTATTTTCTCAGTAATGTGGTTGGAAACCGCAGGAATGGGTCCTCGTGACGTAGCAAGCCAGTTCCTGCAATCAGGAATGCAAATGCCTGGATGGCGACGAAGTAAAAAGATTGTTGAACGTAGGTTAGAAATGTATATTCCTACAATAGCAGTAATAGGTGGATTATTCATTGGTTCTCTTGCAGCTTTTGCAGATTTCCTTGGGGCCATAGGTTCTGGAATGGGTATTCTGCTATCGGTCAGTATTATGAGACAATATTTTGAATTGATAAGCAAAGAAAGAGTCGCTGAAATGAATCCTGCTTTACGCGGTTTCTTAGGAATAAATTAGAATTTCCTAATATATTTCGATACTTTCGTCTAAATTTCGTTTAGATGAATCTGAACCTGATCACCTAGAGAAACGTCGAATATATCCGAGGCCTTTGCTTTGCGTAAAGCTATTTTGATAGTATCAATATATTCACCCTCAAAATAACTCATTTGAGACTCTCTATTAATTTATTTTGTTGTGCTGACTATTTCTGTTCTGATTTCGGGTTGTACCGATTTTAAATCCTTTATCCTTGATTTGGATGGTTCACATGCCCACTATTATCAGGATTTTTGGCAATTATTAATACTAAGATACCTAAAGAACTCATCATAAATAAAAATGATAAAGTACCAACGAAACTAGAAGATTCCATAATTATCCCTATAATTCCAAACCCAATTAAAGAGATAATTAAATTAATCGTATTAAATAGTGATTCTTGCGAGCTTCGTCTTTCTGAAGAAGTGATTTGATAGTACAATTGCCAATACATACTAGTAGCTAAACCACTTAATATTATTTTTAAGAAGAATATTAAGATAATTAAAACTAACTTGATGAAAGACGGGAAATTGACTATTAATACTAATAGATAAGCCATCCAAACAACTGGATAGCCTATAATATAAAATAGAAGGATTCCCTTATAGGATGATTTAATAAAAGAGGTCACTTTTCCTGATAAGCGACTAAAAAGTGCAAAAATCACATTTGAGAGAGAAATAGTTAAAATTATAAATAAAAGGGATAGAGTAGTAAATTGAATAACAAAATCATTCTGATTAAAAGTTTGATTGGATGAATAAATTTCATATAAGAGAGGAGAAAAGACTAAAGTAGTAAAGGATATGGAGGTGAAACTTAGGATTGAAAAACCTAAGAAAAATGGGAGGATGAATAAATAATATCTCCTTAGATTGTTTAAAATTACTAAAAATCTTGAAGAAATTGATTGTTTTTTTTCATATAAATTATCGTCTTTCTCTTTCTTATGGGTTATTTTTTCATTTTTCGGTTTGGAAATAAATTTTAAACCTAATAAAATTCCCAGCGCAGCAATAAGAGCTTGTAGTAAGAAAATATACTGAGGTAAAATCCGACATTGTTGAAGAAGGATTCCTCCTATGAATGTAGCCATACCAACAATGATTGATCTAGCAAAACTGATATTTCCCATAATATTCCGAAATAATAATCCAGATTCAGAAGATTTTGGAGCAATAGTTTCCCAAGAATTAAGAAACCAAGAAATGAATGATCCTGATATAAGTGCGGAATAAATTCCAACCAAAATCTCCAAGAGAATTAGGTGAAGAGGAAGAGTCACAACAGTTAAACCAAGATAATAAAACATCAAACAAAATAATGCACCACAGAACGCCATTCTTTGTCCATAACGGTCTGTTAAAAAACCAAGGGGTACATCAAGGATTGCACCAGCCAACATACCAATTGCTACAATGATGCTAAAAGCGCTAAAAGAATCTAAAACAGAAAGGTAATAAAGGGAGATCCAGGAATAACTGAGATAGATTCCAGAAACTACAATTTGTAAGCTAAAAAATCTTATACTTAAACTCTGTAATTCTTTCGGAAAAGTCGATATACCAAGAATACTATGTATAAATGCGATCCTTTATCCCATCCTTTAATTTGGAAAAATGCATTTCAATAGGTAAAAGAAGTCTTCTTAGCTATACTTGCTACTGTGCTGAAATTAACAATAGGGAAATTTTGTGAATTAATCTCTCCTCCTGAGATGACCACTAAATAAGGAGTATCATTAAAATGTCTGGTATATTTCTCAATGAATTGATCGAATTTATCTCCAACAATCATTGCCCTATTCGCACAATCAAATATTAGCCCAAAAGCTGAATCTTTTGTGATTAAGTTTGATAAAGTGTTATTCAATAAATGTTCAATTGTTGAGGCACTCTGATTACATATGTAAGCTTGATAATGGTTTGGATCTTTGGAAATCAGTTTTTTAACAACCTGACTAGGTGCTGTGATAAGAGCATGTTTAAGATTTGGATTAACAGCTAATGAATAGAGATTCTGTTTCTGTTCTTCATCAATAACGCATAGTGGTCTATAAGGATGATAATAGAAGTATCGTTGGGTACATTCTTCAAGCACTTCAGGTGTTTCTTCCATATTAAAAAGCTCTAATAATGCTTCAGATCCCCATTTTCCTCTAATTCGGGGGATAAACCCACCATCAAGGAAACTATCAATATCGAAGCTCTTATCAGGCATGATACTTGCACCAGAACTAGTTCTACTTTCAAATTCTAGATCAGGAGAGCTTATTGATACGTATGCCAACGAATCTTTGTAAGCTTTGCAGTTATGGAATTGATATGACTTATTCAGGGTTAATGGATCAGCTCCAAAGGTTCCTGTGTAATGTATCCCTTTTTCATATAGCTTCGTGAAAAGAGACCAAGCGCAAGAGTATGATATTCCCATACCTGCGATATCCATTGAGATTCCTGATATTTTTCCCATCATTTTGGATAAAAATGGAAATTTACGCCAAATCCGATTATTTAAAACACAAAAAGGATTCAAACCTTCAAGCCGATGATTCAACAGATCTGCAATAAATTTTGGAAATCCTAGTCCTGGAGGGAAGAAGATGTGAGTAGTGTTTGATCCACTTTTCAGTTCATTTTTTACTGTATTTTCACATTTTTTTACAGTTTTAAAGGTTTTCAATCGAGTACCAATACGAAACCGTTTTACGATGTGACTTTTAGCCTTAACTCCAGCTAAAAGCATGATTCCTGCCCCCTTCAATCCATAGTCGTCATTATTTGCTATCCCAATGCCAGAGCATCCTGATAAAGGAACCTCGTGATATTCATCTTTAATAATATTCATTGCCTTGTTGTAAGTTTTAGTTCCTCCTGCATGAGAACCAGTGAAGTAAAGTATAAGGGATGGTCGCGTTCCTAGAGTTATTTGAGCTTGTTTAAGTGCTTTTTCTGTAGCCCATGTTAAATTATGATCAATACATAGACCAACGGCGGCATTTATCATATTTAATCACCTAGTAATTTCTTTTCATCTATAATCCAGCCTAACCGTTTCGCAGTTCTACTCATCTCAATCTCCATTAAACCACTATTCGCTTTTGAATTCAAAAGAGTCACTAAAATGCTTGAATTTCCTGCACGATAGAAATATACAGGAATCCTCAATTTTGGATTGATTTCTTTATCATATTTGACAGACTTCGAACCTCTTTGAAGTTCCTCCATTGTTTTAGAAATAATATTTCTAACCCAACTAATCACAATTAACAAATCTTGGGAAGCAATACTCTGATAATGAGACTCTAGGACTCGTCCGTCTAATCGAAAAAGTAATACAGCCTGTACATCATCAAATTCAGCTAAATGTCCGAGTTCCTTCTCAATTGACGTAATAACTGATGATAGGTTAGTTGGAGAAGTCATACTAGTCTCTTGAGATATCATAAACTAACAATCCTTTATTTTTCTCAAAGCCAATGGGTTGAGGTGCTTCCGAATGACCGGATCCTCTGAACTTGCGAATACTAAGAGTTCTGTTGTAAATTCCACCTAATCCAATGTGTTCTAATTCAATAATTGAATCAGATAAGAAGAGTGGAATCCTTGCAAGAGTTTTTCCAAATCCTTTTTCGATTGTAACAACAGAAGTTCCAATCTTTCTTAACGAAGAGAAAATTCGATTTATTACGTTTCTCTGTTGGTTTGGTTCTGGGATTTCAAGAAGTAAAGGAGTAAGAGGATCGATTGCTATTCGAATGCCTCCATGATAACCCTCTGCTGTTTCTTTGATCACTTCAAGATACTTTGGTAACTCAGACATAAAAAAACGTAAAGCAATTTCACCTGAAGTCAAATCTGAATCTTCTGAAAAAGCGACTTGAAATTGCAGATTTCCTCGCGTATACTTCTCTTCGAATTTCGTTAAACCTATATCTCTACAGTCCTGGAGGACAGAATTTAGGTTTTGTTCTAAGGAAACATACAAAGCTGGAGATTGGGGTTCTTTGGAACAAAATTGCCAGCAAAATGTTGATTTTCCACATCCAGGATCAGCAATGATTACATTTACCGAATTCTTCCGAAGACCTCCAAAGACTAAGTTATCAAAACCAGGGACGCCACTTAATATTCTTTCATTCTCTTGTTTTTGCATTTTTCTTAATAATTTTTGCATTTAATCCACCTTAAGAGATTAATAGATGTTTTGAGATTTTTAATGATGAATCTGGAGAAAGAACTTTCTCATTTTTCCTGTAATTCTGAACAAATTCAATTATTGTTTCAAAAATCTCCATTACAGAGAGTACATCCTTTGATGAACACTTGAACGAAGATGTACACTGAAATTTCTTCTGAAAAGCTGTTAAATCAATTTCTCTTTCTTCAAAAGAAGCAATATCTGATTTTGTTCCAATTAAAAATCTGGGTACATGAGGTTCAATGAAATTCAGCCATTCAGGAATTGAAAACAGGGACGATAAATCTGTCAGATCAAAGCATAGGACTGCGACATCGGAACCTTTGCAAAATTCCCTGAATACCCCCATATTCTTGAATTGGTCTTGTCCTCCTAGATCCCAAATTTGAATTTTGCCACAAGAAATTTTATGGTTAGAAAATATTTTCGAATGAAATTCAACTGCAATCGTTTGTCTTGCTTCTCTAAAAAATGAATTGTTGATAAATGTCTTTGATATCGTTGTTTTTCCAACGCCTCCTTCACCTAAGATGACCATTTTCAAAGGTTTAGCACTATTTGGGGGTATTAACCTCATGAGACACACCAATACTTCCAGTATTACTTTCTATTTTAATTACCCAAATATTACAATTCTAGTACTAATTTTTGGGAGGTTAAAAGCTGAAAAGAAAGAAAAAAATTGGTGAAAACATGAAAATCCTTTCCATGAAAAATAAAGCTTCTTCTTTGACGAAGTTGTTTAGGATCAAAAGAAGAGGATCGCCTTTAGTTGAAGAAGGAATATTGATAGGATTGAGTCTATTTGGCTTCTTACTCATCTTATCAATTGTTACTGGAGTTCTTGATTGGCTTCTAATTAATGCTGATGAATTACTCAAGGAATTAGGATCATTATTTTCCTAATAATGGTCCTCAATAATTCGATTTAGCCTGATTAAATCGATCGGAGTCCTGAAGGGTATTTTTACTTTTATAATAGAATTAGAGTATGGACCGAGTGGGATTTGGACCCACGACCTCCTGATATCTTGAACAGAAGTAACTAACAGTCTGTTTGCAAGCCAGGCGCTACTACCAGACTGAGCTATCGGCCCTAAATTCAAGATAGTGAAATAATGTTTTTTTTAAAAAAGTTTCAATTTTCGTCGAGAGGCCGTTTTTTCCAAATTCTTAGAGGTTCCTGCTTAGATCTAAATCGTAATTGTTCTAAATTACGATAGACTGTACTATGTTTCGAACCATGAACTAATTGCATGATAGCTTCTCTTGCATTTCTAATCTCTGAAATTTCTCCAATGATTGAAACTTGATTACCAAAAATAGAAATTAATACTTCTGTACTGGCCTCAATCATCTTCCTTGCTTTTCCCTTCTCTCCAATAAGTCGTGATTTTATTCTTTTAATAGTATTCTTAGTTCCTCCCAGTTCAATTGTTTCAAGAAAGATATTATCGTCTAACAAGTTGAAAGCTTTTTCCGCGCTGAATCCCTTACCGATTGCTTTAATTATGTCACGAGCTTTCCAAACGGATGTTGGATCTGTTGTATCTGCTGTTGATGATATGTGAACTGAACCATCTTCACTGTTAATCTGAATAGAAACACTGGTAAAAGATTCTATCTCAGATTTTACAATGCCTTTTTTTCCAATCACGACTCCAATTCGGCTTTTAGGAATTTTAAAACGATTTTCTATTACCATTCGGGTTCTTTCACCTTTAGGATTCCATTTGGTCTACTGATATAAGGTTTTTATCTGGAAAATCCTTGATAATTTCATCAAAAAGCTCTTTTTCGTCAGGAATTTCAAATTCTTTTCCTGAAAAAAAAGATAGAACATTTTTCAGGTCTCGAATTAGAAATTTAAAAGCCTTGGGATGTGAAACTAACACACTCTGGCTCATATCTATGAAATAGGGAGTCTGATTTCCGATTAAAATGTTGAAAGGTGATAAATCTGCATGTACTAAACCTGCACGCCGAAAAAGAAGTTTTATTTGGTCAAGTATCTGGGTCAAAATAGGTTGTGTAAAAGCTTCTGGTGTGTATTTTAACAAAGGATATGGTTCTCCATCTTTTCCAAGAAGTTCCATTATTAAAATGTTATTCTTTATCAAAATTGGCTTTGGTACGTTAATTTCTGCTAATGAACTTCGTTGAAGATTGCTATATTCTTTCTCCGCCCAAAGGTTGATAATTTGGCGGGTTTTTTTACTGTGTTTTCTAAATCTTATGTCACCCTGAATATAGCGAATTATCCGTTTGAAATTAAGTGTACTAGTCCGAAATATTTTCACGACAATTGGTGACATTACTGAGTACGCTTTACAATACTCTTTACCCTCTGGTCCAAGCTCAGCCAAAAAAACACCAGCTTCCTTGCCAGAAGCAATGGTTCCAGTAATTGAACTCAGAAATCCTTTGGTTTGCAACCGTTTTAGCTGTTTTGCAGTATTCAGATCAATTACAGCGTCTACAGTTTTAAAATCTTCAGATCTTTTCTTTTTTTTTCTCCATCGGTCTTCATTTCGACCTACTATTTCCCATATCTTTTTATCATCTGGTTTCATTCCTAGATGGCCTCAAATCACGAATTATTGGTTTCCCAAAGTATTTAGATGTGATTCTTGTTTGGATACTATCACAATTGGGACATTCTAATATATTCCGTCTTTTAAACTTCAATTCATGGCCACATTGGATACAATAAGAAATAATAACACCTAAATCGTCTCCAATTAAGCTAATATATACCGGTTTAGCTGCTCTAATTATTCGGAATCTAATCCAATCCCCTGGGCGAGCTACTTCATACATATTCTTTACAAAACGTCGGGATGCTTCTGATACATGTAATACTGCACTGGTAGGGATCAATAGATATTCTTGATTTAAATAATATATGTTAATTGATGCAATTTGTTTTTTCATGAATTCTACGCGACCCATTCCAATATCCCCATTCTTTATCGTTCTATGGGGATTTTTTGGAACTACCGAAATCTTATGTCTTTTAGTATCTGTAACCACCCGACCAAAGATTTTTGAATAAATACCCCCATTCTGTTCATAACAAGTTTCATCAGGCAGAAATTCTTCTATTACTGCTATTTTATCACCTGGTAGGACCCAATCATCATTAGAGTCTGATTTTTTGCTATTTTTCATGTCCATTCCCATTTATACTACTTATCATCGCGCTTTAATAATATTCGAGTAATTATATCTTATGATTCGATTACGATCAATTGAGAGTTTTATTTAATCATTGATTCCTTACCAACTTAATTAGACCTCAATTAAAATGGGTTTACTGATTATATTGGAAAATTCGGTCATTCTGAAATACGTAATAGGTCTACACGAACATTATGTTTGTGTTTTCGATGAAATTTTAAGCTAGCAAATATCGGAAATTCAACTGTAGTAAGAATTATGACGTTTTTACCATGGTCTCTTCCTATATTCCTGATTAACATTCGGGTTTTGGGATTCGTCTTATGAATGGAGATAATTACCTTTGAAAATTTCAATGCTTGTTTTAAAAATACCATATCAATTTTTCGTCTTTTAGTTCCAAAAGGAGGATTCATAAGAGTGGTTTGGTATTTTTTTCCCCACAAAATGGGCTCTGAAAATTCAATTGATGTGAGTAACAGATCTATTGCTAGTTGGTTACGTTTTTGTAATTGAACAAGATGTTCCATGGCATCTGGATCAATGTCAACTCCTAATATGCGACTTGAAAAAAAATGGATAATTGGTAGAGAAAACCTTCCAGTTCCACATCCGAGATCAATAACATTTTGTCCAATCAAATCATCGGCAGATAGAATAAGTATAAACGCAATCAAATCACTAGGTAATGAATACTGCTCCAATTCTACCTTAGGAGATCTAAAACTATCAATCTTATCTATAAAAGTTATAATCTTTTTATACAGGTCGATTTGTTCGATTGACCATAAAACTGTCTTAGGAGAAATAATACGATAACTCGATTTGGGAATTTTAGGCATGAAAACAACAATTTCCTATAAGATTAAGGGAGATTCATTACCTTAGAAAAAGGAGGTGTTTTACAAAAAAAATGAATGGATATTATTACCGCATAGGTTTCTCTTTTTTTCCAGAAAGTAACGCACTAAGACTCACTCCATTTACGTGAACCACCTTATATCTTACACCTGGTAGATCACCTATAGCACCGCCCTTTGCACCTCCAATCCCTTCTATTATTATTTCATCATGTTCATCTATGAATAAAAGTCCCCCATCACCAGGTACAAAAGCAGTAACCTGTTTCCCATTTTTTATTAATTGTACTCTAACACATTTTCTAATTGCGGAATTGGGTTGCTTAGATTCAATTCCTACTTTCTCAATTACTATTCCACGAGCTTGAGGTGCTCCTTCCAAAGGATCGAATTTCTCTTTCAAACGAAGTACTTTTCTTTTATATGCTGTACTCTTCCAACGAAATTTCTTTCTTTTCCGTAATAATTTATTTGCAGCAAATTCTCCTCGTGGTGATTTCAATCCTGTCATATTACTTCGCCAAATTAATTTACAGTCTTAAATAGTTTTATCAAATGGTTTAACCTTATTTTCAAATCAAATAGTGCTGTTTTCCCTTGTTTTTTCTTTTGTATAAGAAAGGTTTTGTTGTTTTAATTTATGATCAAAATTTATGGAGGGCTTTGGATGATTACGTTATTGACTCCAAAGTGTCTTTTCAGTAAAAGACGTGATCTCTGAATATTTCTACCATTCTTACCGATTGCCTTTCCCCTTTCTTGCGGAATAACTGTAACCACAACGGTTTTCTTTCCTGATTTCTCATGGATCTCGATGTTTTTTGTTTTAGCAGGTGCAAGTGTGTTTGCAGCAAAGTTTTCTAAATTTTCAGAATATTCAACAATATCAATCTGCTTTTGGAAATGGTCACGAAGACGCCTAATTGTTGTTCCTCCACGACCGATAACTTTACCTGTATCATTTCGTCGAACCACAAAAATTACACGAGTTTCAGTTTTATCCCAAATGCAATCCACAGCTAGAGCACCTGTAAGTCCTTCGAGAATGGATATAAAACGAAGTTCTTCTTGGGACATTCGAATATTTGACAAGTAAATACATCCTATCAAATATAATCTAGAATTTTCGAATTTCCTGGATCTAAAATAGCAAGTGTAGAAACGATATGGGGACGCCCGCACGCTGCACCAAGATCAAATCCAGTTTTTTCATATTCTATAACAGGGATTTGCGAGAGTTCACAATTCCTTAATAGAATTTTCTTTGAATCTAGTGGAATGTTGTTTGAAATTAGGGCTGCCTTAACTTTCCCGCTTAAAACGCTTTTCATTGTAGCACTATATCCTATTTTCACTTTTCCAGTACTTATAGCCATGCTTATGGCTTTTTCTAGCTCTTGTTTCATGGTTATTCATCTTCTACACTTTTGTTGTCACGTTGATACCCAGACCACATAATGAGATCTACAGTACCTGTACCAAGGGGGATTATTTGACCGATGATAACATTTTCCGTAATTCCTCGGAGTTTATCAAGTTCACCACGGGCAGCTGAATTCAGTAAGTGTTTTACTGTTACTTCAAAGGATGCCCTTGCAAGAACACTTTCTTTTTCACCACTAATACCATGTCGGCCTATCTGCCGTAAATTACCATCTTGAGTCATGATATCTGAAACAAGCATTATATGCCGAATATCCACATCTAATCCTTGATCTTGTAAGACTGCTGTAGCTTCATCGATGATAGCTTGCCTCGTGGCCTCAATTCCTAGGGTATCTCGAATCTCCTGAATATGATTAGTCTTAATTCTTGTCGGATCAACACCATGTATACTCAATACATCAGGAAGGTTACTTCCTGCAGTAAATAGAACCCATTCGTCTAACTCCTGATCTTTTGATATAATAACTCGTGTAATCCCTTTTACACCCTTTAATTTAAGATCCCTGATTTTTTCATTTAATTTATAGATATCATCTATTGTTAGGTCTTTTGAGTCAATTACGATCTCATCATTGCTATGAAAGACTTCACCTTTCTTTAATTTTGACAATTTTTCGATAATGAGTTCAGGTGTTAAACCTTTATCTTTCATCAAAATATCGTTTAAAGTAATTTTAATTTGCATTAGGGCAAGATCAACCGTTATATCATCACTTATTGATTCAACAGTAGATAATTCGATCATTCTTTGGACTTCTTGAGCTTTTTCTTTCTCTTTTGAAAATGGTTCTTCAAGATAAACTGTCATATAGGGAGAAGCAGGGTTTTTACGTGCATCTAGAATCTCTATTAATCGTGGTAAGCCTAGAGTGACGTTTAATTCAGCTACACCTGCGTAATGAAAAGTTTTCAAAGTCATTTGGGTTCCAGGTTCTCCTATTGATTGAGCTGCTACTGTTCCAATAGCTTCTCCAGGTTCAACAAGAGATCGTAGATATGCATCTTCGACAGAATCGAGAATTCTCCTTACGATCTGTTTATTTAATTCTGGTAGTTCTGATAGCTTATGAAAAACGTCAGATCGAATGCTTTTCGGGAATCGATCCTCTCTTTCATTAATTAATGTATTAAGCTGATCTTTTGACAATTTTGGCATATTGATAATTCCCTCAATCTTCCTCGGTAGAAAGAACTTCTTCAATAATAGCATCAATATCTACAGGTCTTCCATGATACGATTTCATCGGATCTACTCCATCTTCACCATATCGCAATTGGACTACATCTCCTTCAGTTGTTCGAACAATTATGTCGTAATTGACGTGAAGATCTTGTAAAGCATTAACTAATCTCCGTTGGAGATACCCGCTAGTAGAGGTTCTAACTGCAGTGTCTACTAATCCTTCACGCCCTCCTTGCGCGTGGAAAAAGAATTCAGTAGGAGATAATCCTATCCGATAATTGGATCGCACGAAACCCCGTGCAACTGGTCCAATATCATTCTTCTTGAAGTGTGGCAAGGAACGTTTACGATAACCTCTCAGGATTCTTTCTCCCCGAATGGATTGTTGTCCAACACATGCAGCCATTTGAGCAATGTTAAGTTGAGTGCCTTTAGCTCCAGTTGACGCCATTACAACTGCTGAATTTGAAATTCCCATGTAATCGTTTGCGACACTACCTGCACTATCTCTAGCTTTAGCAAGGACACTCATAATGCGCATTTCTAGAGTTTCCTCAAGAGATTTACCTGGTAGTGGTTCTAATTCTCCCCGTTGATAAGCCTCAATTATTTCATTTGCTGCTTTTTCATTCTCCATGATAAGAGTTCTAATCCTTTTTTTACCCTCATCAGGCAAGTTAATGTTAGAATATCCCAAGCTGAATCCTTCATGAGAAAGAAATTCTAACAGCATTTGAGTTAAGGAGTCTAGAAATTGTCTAGCTCGATCACTTCCGTGATCTTTTACTACTACGTGTAAAACACTTTCAGATTCATCTGCGCCTATTGCTCGTCGATCAATTACTCCAGAAAGTAACTGACCTGACCTTATATAAACTGAGCTATCATATTCACAGAGTTCTCCTTTACAGACATCATGTTTTCGACAGGTTCGAGACTTAGTTGTCACATTGACATCAGAGGGTAATAATAAACTAAAAACTTGTTTTCCAGTCCACAATTCTGAAGGATATGAAATTGCGGGTAATGGAAGTTCCCTTTCATAATTTCCTGCTAATAATAATTGCCAAACGTCCTCTTTTGAGATCAGGGTCTTTTTTCGAGTAAGTAAAAAAGATGCAGAAACATAATCATGAAGTGCACCAATAATTGGTCCTCCATACCTAGGAGAAAGGATTTGTTCTTGAACTCTCATTAAAACACGGGTTTCAGCACGAGCCTCTTCACTTTGTGGGACATGAAGATTCATTTCGTCTCCATCAAAATCAGCATTATAGGGTGTACACACACATAAATGTAACCTAAATGTCTTAAAAGGCATGACACGAACCTCATGAGCCATGATAGACATACGATGAAGAGATGGTTGCCTATTAAAGAGAACCATATCTCCATCACGAAGATGGCGTTCAACAATGAAACCTTGATCAATCATCTCTGCAGTATTATTTAGGTCTCCAACGAATCTCAAATCAATTCTTTTACCGTCTGGTCTTATTATATAATTAGATCCAGTTTTTGAAACACCAGTTTTTTCATCTATCTCTGGATTGGGGCCATTCATCACCAGTTCTTTCATTTCTTCGATATTCCATTCCGTTACTCTCTCTGGAACAGTTAAGATTTTAGCAATTTGCTCAGGAACTCCTACTTCATTTATGGATATGTTAGGGTCAGGTGAAACAACTGTTCTTGCAGAGAAATCAACTCTCTTTCCAGATAAATTCCCACGAAAACGGCCTTCTTTCCCTCTCAGTCTTTGAGTAAGTGTTCTTAACGCTCGGCCTGATCTGTGTCTTGCAGGTGGTATTCCTGCAACTTCATTATCCATAAAAGTTGTGACATGATATTGTAAAAGCTCCCACAGATCTTCTACAATGAGTTGAGGAGCTCCTGCTTCAATGTTCTCTCTTAATCTTTGATTTATCCTGATAATATCCACTAATTTATGTGTCAGATCATCTTCACTGCGTACACCTGACTCCAATGTTATCGAAGCACGTACAGACACAGGGGGTACAGGTAAAACAGATAATATCATCCATTCTGGGCGAGAGTGGTTTGCATCAATACCTAATAGGTTTAAATCTTGTGTTTGAATTCCTTCAAATCGTTTTTGAATTTCTGAGGGTGTAATACGCACGGATCCCTCAGGAGTCTCCTCATAAAAACTTGTAGGCTTTTCATATTTAATTTTATATTGAGGTTGACTACAGTGAGGACACTCTGATTTCTTCCTGGCATCCTTAACTACTTCCTTAATTATTTCAGTTATGGTCTTAATATCATCTTCCGAAGCAGCTTTATCAATTAATCGTTGGTATTTTTTAATGGTTAGTGAATCTAGTAAAATTCGTGAACATGCTCTACATGTTGAGCGAAGTAGCTTGTATATTATAGATTTAGCATACCCTACATGGACGACTGGTCTTGCAAGTTCTATCATACCGAAGTGGCCTGGACAATCTCCAACTTGATTTCCACATGTTTTACAACGTTGACCAGGTTCAATTGTACCAAGACGACGGTCTATTAAACCGCCTTCAATAGGCGTTCCATCCTCATTGTAGGTATCAGCAGTTATAATTTTTGTAACAGCCATCTTTCTGATTTCATCTGCTGAAAGTATTCCAAATTGAATTTGGTTAATTTTTTTCAGTTCAGGCGTCCACATCAGGTAGTCTCCCAGTAATATTACAGATAGAGCAAAATAAAGAATTTAGAGAATATTAATGAGTTTTTCAGGGAAGGGATTGGCAAGGAATGTGAGAATTACTCAACTAATGCTAGCTACATAAATGCTTATGTATTTTAACTAAGACCAGCCAGAAGTTTGTCTCCTTCAATTGAAAGCTTAATGGTAGAACTAAAATAGAGGAATACAAATTTTCAAAGGTTCAAGGTTTGAGAAATCGATATGACAGGAAAAGACAAGCTTTCGTGCCTGTATTTCTTCAGATATTCAATTTTCCTGATCGTGATCCCAACCTGATAGTTCACTACTCATTATTCTTCATTTTGAATCACAAACGAGATGATTCTAAGAACTTGTAGGAGTCCCCTACTCTTATTGGTAGTAATCCACTTAAGTATTAACTATTAGATTATTTAGAGTAAAGATGAAAAGACCAAACAATATACAAAATTTTCCAGTCCGATTACCAGTGGGGGCATAGATAATTGAGCCAATAGTTATTAAAAAGGCTCCAAATTGCACAGATAAAATAACATCCAAGCAGGTTTTTATTAAACTTGTAAGGATTTCAATCAATATAAATCACAATCTCCATAACGGCATATTAGGGAATTGAAAACCCAATGGTAAGATCACACATATTAGACAGATCATACTCTTTTTCAAAGTTTTAATCCGGTTTCTATCTGACGAAAGAAGGTAAAGCCCTAGATTTCCAAGAAATACGATAAGAGATAAGGAAGCAAAAATAAAAAGTAAATAAGAGGTGATAAATGATGTTAAAGACTGAAAACCCTCAAATGGTTCCGTAACCTCAATCGTGGTAGGAAACTCTGAATGAAAAATGAAAATTAGAAGCGTTAAGATAGCCAGTGATCTTAAAATCATCATTCTTCCATTTTCCTCATTATAATCCAAGAGATAGATTATCGCCCCGAAAATTAGTGAAAGATTTACTATTACAATCGTAACACAGAGTAGAATTGGGAATAACGATGAAAATAGTTCAATTATTTGGTGTGAGATTTCTTGTCGATAGTTTAAGATCTCCAGAGAGAAAAAATGCCCCTCAACTTTTTTGAAAACCAGATGGTGAAGAATCAAGAGAAATCCCCTAATATTGATAGAAGTATGTGATTCCAAAACCTGTATTAATTAAGGCATATAAACTCCCAAAGATTATTCCAAATATTTCTTGGTTTATTGAAAACTATCTTCTGTATCTGCTTCCGTCCTTCTTCCTCCCATAAAATCCTAGATTTTCCTGTTTGCTTCCTGACATAAGTCTAGGCCGATGTTTCTTAAATTCGTTCCAACATCATTCAAATTAATTTGATTACGTGAAATTAGAAAATCCAACGTGGAAATTCCCGAATCAGAGTTTGGGTGGGAAAGAAACGCTTCAAAAATCTTCTCGGAGAGAGCTTCAATCTTTCCTTCCTTTGTCAATTCAGAAATTCCAATAATTACACGTTTTTTAACATTTCTGATCCAAGAAACGTTTAATTCAATGAAAATATGAGGGAATGAGGTTTTTAAAAGTTCTAGTGGAATTTTATATATGTCTTTTAAGCGTATAAACAAGAATTCAGGATTTCTGCCATGTATTGTTTGAATTGATGGAATTCCAACAGAGAGGACATTCAGGAAAGCTGTAAAATTATCTTTTGTAGAAAGTTCTCCTAAGTTTATGAAATCTGGACTTCTATGTAATATTTTTTGTATTTCTAGTGATTTTGAAAAAACCATGTTTCCTTGTGGATCATATCCCAAACGGAATCTAACTGTATTTCCTTGTCTTATTTCAGCAGTTTCAAGAACATCTTCCACCGATAGAAGCCGGAAATGAGGAGGAATATATTCAATTAAGGCGTTTTGTAGCGTTGTTTTTCCCGAATTCGGAGGACCAAGAATAGAAATAGAGACTTGATTTTGAATTAAAAAGACTAATAGAATTGCTTGATTTAGAGTCAAACTTCCATTATTAACTAGATCTGGTATTCTTAAACTTTCTGAACGAAACTTCCTAATATCTATGTGAATATCTTCAATGATAAGAGGAGGGATATCTACCGTAACCCGAGTATGGAATAGGGAAGACACAAAATCTGATTTCATTGTTGGATTACTTTTATTTAGAGAAAAATCATTTTCTAATGCCACTCGGTAAATAAAAGAGTCGATTTCTCCTTTTGTAAGCTGTATTGATGTGATACATCTTCCATGCTTTGAATGGTCTATATAAAGAGGTTTTTTACTAGAATCTAGATAAATTTCATCAATCTGATCGTCAATTAAAAGTGATCCAATTTTCTCAAGATCGAGTGTACGTAATAAAACAGGGATTAACAGTTGTTTCGGAAGTTCTAATTGGTTATGGATATCTCCTGATAAGTAAATGTAAAGTTGATCAAAAGTACAAAAATCCTTTTGCTGTAAAACAAATTCTTTCAAGAAAGCCTTAATCTCTCTTTCATAACTATTGAAATTTTTTAAGTGATTATAAGTTAAAGGATCATATTGAACTCGATACTCAAATTCTTCAATATAAGGTACTTTAACTATTGATACAATAAAACAATGAAAAGAATAGGAGTCTATCACCATTATGTCGTTTTGGTTAAAGCTATAGTCATTATTTAATGGTTGATTCATAATTTTACTCTCTTGTACAGTTTTTCATTCTGATTTCTTTGACTCGTGAAGCATTTGATTGAAAATGGCTCCCAAATTATTAGGAAGAGAGTTTTTTAATGAGTTATCTTTGTTTTCTGCAATATCAAAGCAATATTTTCTTCGCACAATTCCTTCCCCATCGATATATAGTGTAAGAACGTGACCCTCCTTTGAATGAGACATTGCTTTTGTAATGAGAGAATGTTGTTCTCGTGCAAGGATTAATTCAGACTCCGACACAAAAATTGATTCTTTCTTTCCACAAATTGGACAGGTAGTTTGAATGACAGTTTTTTGTGTTTGAATTACAGGCAATTCAATGACCAAAATCAATTTTGGAAATGAGATTAAAAAAACCCAAGTTTCACCTAAGTCGAACCTTATGCAAAGAAAAGTAATTGGAAATTAGTTTTAAGGTTGGAGTTTAGACAGATCTTGTTCCTATTGACGATAATCCCAAGAAGACCTCTTGATTATATGTGCTCGGATCTACTATCATGCTTGAAATAAAAACCAAGCATGTTAATTTCAAAAAAAATGGCTAACTTACATCATCATCATTGAACTATAATTCTTAGGTTTAAATAAAGGAAGCTGTAACAGTATGATGTCATTTAACACAATGAAACCTCTGTTTTTAATCGAAAACATTATGCAAAATGATTCGATCTGGTGGTGTATTGCATGTCAGGTGGTCTCTCTAAAAATTGCCAATCTTTATTATTCGGAAATTTTAACTTCTTCAATCAATATAATTTTGAACAATATTTCAAATCAAGGTATAGATTAGGCGAAAAACAGATACTTTTTATTTCCTCCTCTTTTCTAATCCTGTCTCTCTTTTTCATTGGATTTCAGATGTTTTTAATGAAAAAAATCCTTTTTGAGGGTATATTAATTGAATTGACAATAATAATAGCTTTCTTAAGGTTGTTCAATTATCTCATTTATATTCAATTCAAAGACTATTGCACTACAATAGAAACGATAGGATATTTTGTTGTAAATGAGCTACTGGTGATACTAGATACTTCATGTTCTCTGAAAGAAGCTACAAGATTCATTATATCAAGTAACTATCCGTTTTATTCAGAAATTTTTAGAAATGCAATGATCCAGACGCATTTCGGGAATCCTCTAAAATTAGCACTAAAAACTCAGATTAAAAAATGGTTTTTTGGAAACATTCAGACAGTATTTCTTTATATTTTAGAAACTTGGGAAAATGGAAAAAATATTGCTCTACTTTCAAAGAACAGGATTCTTAGTAAAATTTCAGATCAAATAACAGAAGAAACAAACAAAATTGACTCCTGGGCTTCATTATCCTCTGGAATTATTTTTCTAAGCCCTCCAGTAATCTTATGTTTTTTGCTGATTTCTGGGAACATGAATGTTTTCTACGGATTTTTAATCATAATTAGTGTATTGTTTGGCTCATTTTTCATCCATCCAGAAAGACACCTAACAGTGTTTTCAAAAAACAATAAGTTATTCTTGTCTTATGATAAAAAATCATTAGAACTCTTAGTAATTCTTTCAGAAAATCTCTTAAGGGGAAATTCTTTCAATAAAAGCTTGAATTACGCACTGAATATGGTGGAAGATAGTACAAAAGACTATACAAGAAGGATATCAGAACCATATGCTTATTTCAGATTAGGTATTGCACAAAAAAGCGAAATAACTAATTTTTTAGCTGAATTTTTTCCTGAACGAATCATACAGCTTGTCTTGTTAATAAAGAAGTTTTCAATGATTGATACATACATTGCAGGTAAAAAATTACAAGCAATAACCGAAGAATTGAATAAAACCAATGAATTACTAAGCAAAGGGGCTGCACAACTTAAAGCAGCAAAATTACATGGGAGTATCATTCAAGTACTTGCTCTAATATCGTTAGCTTTTGTGGCTGGAGCTAGCTCCTTTTTTCTTTTTGTATCAAATATGCTTTATCATCCATTTACTGAATCATCAATAACAAGAAATAATTCCATTTTTGATTTAATCTATCTTGTAACAGCTTTTGTAATAAGTCTATTACCAATTAAAAGAATCACTGTTCGAAGTTTCAAGGAGCATGAAGCAATACCCTGGAAAGGAATTATTAGATTATCAAAATTTTCATTATTTCTAATAGTATATTTATTTGTTAAGAACGCTTTAAATGGAATGTCTTAATCAAAAAAATATTTCATTAATCTTTTTGATTATGACAATATTTTTGGGAGTTTTTTAATAATCTCTGCATATGAAGGTGGAGGTGTCGTAAAGAATTGAATAAAAGAGGGATGAAAAGATATTGAAAGTATCTAAAGTAAAAAATGTGTCCCAAAAGTCAAAGAATTTCTTGGCTATCATTTTCATTCTATTTACAATGATATTCAACAATCTTGACATTTCTAACAATCTTTTTTCTTCCCATATATTATATTCAAATCATAAAAAATTTTTAGAAGAAAAAGAACATCAAATGATTCAAAAGAATGTACCTAATCCCAAAATTAATAATTTAACCAGGGAATCAATACAGTATTGTGTTGAACAGGGTGTAAAATTTGAATTAAATACTAAAGAAATCAAAGAGATGTTAACAACTTCCGAGACAAATGTTTCTATCAATTCAAAAGTAATTAACTCTTCATTTCAGCTTCTTTCTACTGGTAATAATAGTAGCAATGAATGGAAAAATGATACTGAATATGGAGATGTTAACGTATCTACAATCCTTGTGGATAATGAAAACGTTTTTCGTCTTGATTTTACAAATAAGACTGTCTTCGATTCAGGAGTAAACAATACAAAATTTCAGGTATCATCAAATCCAAGTTTAATAAGCTTTCCAACTACTATTTCTTTTGATTTTCGGATCCCATTTCTAACTCAAGAATTATTCAACTCCTCACATACATTATCTATAGATTTTAAGTTCAATAATGGAAAAATATCATTTATTTTATCAGATTGGGGTGGAACTCTTCGTGGTGAGGGATTTGAGGAAATTGAAGAAAATGTAATCTATGATAATAGATCATACTCATTCTATATCCTGTGTAATGTAACTGCACCATTCAGTTGGAGACATATTTCTCATAATATTACACGCTTAATAACAACATACCTTTCTCCAGAGGAACATCCAAACTTTTCCAATCTTACAACTCTTTTTTGTCATATGATTACATATATTCCATACAAATTAACCATAGATATTAATAATTTAGAGTATTTTTCTTCTTTATCTCCATGTCCTCCGATTAATTATACAATTGGAGAAACAACGGTCTTTACTGAAAATGGTTCACTATCATTCGATTCAAGAATGGAAAATTTTACCATTACTGCACACGAAGCATCGCCCTGGAAAAATAATTCCCAAACCTATATAGAGGTAAATATTACTAGAACAAAAAACCTTGAGAGCTTTTGCATACTAAAAGGTTGGAATGATACAAATGTTAGAGTAAATTTGTTTTTAGATATTCCTAGTATTCTGAAAAGTGCATCATCTAGTATCATTCACATTCTTCTTCCCTTTGATTGGATCAATATCACTTTTCTTAATCAAAGTGTCGACTTCAAGTTTTATAATCATACAAAAATGTTGAATGAATTTATTTTAGGCAAATTTTATCAAGTAAACGTCTATGGAATAGAATGGAGTATCCTTGAAGCATGGGCACCAAATTATTTCTCAAACATTGAAGCTGCCACTGATGTTTGTAGAAATGAAGTATTTAAATTAAGAGGGAATATACGCTACCCGTTAACTGAGGATATAAACCTATATGTTCAAAATGAATCTTTTCTCTTTCATCAAACCTCTCTACCTATGATCAATTCGACTTTTGTTTTTCCAGATATCACAATTACTGAACAGTTTCCACTTGGGTTTTTACAACTTACTCTAAATTGGTCAGATTCATGGGAGTTTGGAATGTATGAACAAATAATTTATGTTCATGAACAACAAGGAAGTTTTCACTCACTAATCATGTTTCAATCATCACAAAATGTAGATACTTATCAATTCGAATCATTTTTGATTAATATAAGTCTTCTACAAAATGGAGAGGAGTACTGGACAAATTCAACCTTGGTATTTTTAATAAAAGGGAGTAACTGTCTCTTTTTTTCACATGTATCCTCTAATAATTTAATTCTAAATGTTTCTCATGTCATCTGGGATCCAGGGATTTATACTATTGATATAATTGCTTCTGACGGCCGTTTGTTCTTCGCAAAAGAAATAATAAACCTAACTATTAGACCAGCTTCTATCTTTTGGAGTTTTGAAAATTTACCAAACACTTTGTCAAAAAATGAAAGTATCTATTTTCGATTATATTCTTATATCAAACCCCAAGGAGAGGATTACTTCAAAATCCTTTCAGGGTTTACTATTCGGATTTGGATCAATGCCACAGTAATATCTTATTTTCAATCAAATAGAGAAGGATTTGTGGATATTTATTTTGATTATGAATACCCAACTATCAGCGATTATCTTCAGGTTACAATGGAAGGAATGCTAGAAGGGAAAGTTTTTAAGTTACAAACGTTGCTTTTCCTTATTTCTAACGAAACATCCTCAAGTGATGGAGATCGTGCTTATATTCATGAAATAATGAGATCTCCTATAAGAGCAAACGAGACATTTTACGTCTATTATCAAGTTGAGTACTTAAGTAATAATTCTAATTGGTTTGTATCAGTCGAATCATTTAGGAATGTATTATTATCTGCATATGTTTTAAGGGATAACTATATTATTGGCACTAAGATTGAAGATCATCTGCTAAGCTGGACATTAGAAGCAAATCAATCGAATAACGATATATTGGTATTAGAACTGCCAGGCCCAACCGTACTAGTCATAAAAGAATCCTTATTGAAGAATTTTCGGTTTAAGCTCGAGGTTTTTTCACAAATAACAACTAATAATTACTCAATAATGATTAATCTAATTTTTCTAAGTTTTCCTTTTTCCAACCTCTCTCTATTTGATTCTTTAAATCGTGATATTACTGAATTGCATCCTATAACCATTAAAGGTACAATCGTTTCTCTTTATCAATTTAATATAATTGGTGGATTCGAAATATGTTATTTTTTAGAAGGTTATCTTCAAGAATTGGATATAGTAATAAGAAAACCTTTTAAATCGTCATATACCTATAATGAAAGCATTGTTGGTAGTTGGAGGATAAATACTCCCATCAATTATTCTTATTCCATTCTGTATTCAATACCAGGTTTGGGATCTTGGGAATGTTATAACACAAAAATGGAAGTATTACCAAATTCGACAAGTGTAATAACAGCCATCTTACCTCCCCAAAGCTGGAATTCTACAGTCTTCATACAGTTGACAGTAAAATATTTTCTTGACTTAATAGTTGTTAGTTCACTACAAAATTTCACAATTCGTGACCCCTTTCCACCGACATTGGATTATTCCATTGAACTCTTGGATAATATGATAAGAATTCATGCTTTTGTTTTTGAACCTGAAAAAGCCTCTGGAATAAAGAATGTTTCCTTGTTAATAGGAGATCAAAACATAAAATCTGAATTTTTTTCGTTAAATCATTATAGTTTTAACATTTCAACAAAAACTACCCATTCTCCGTTTATTAAGGTGATCGATTGGGCTGAGAATGAGATATCAACCGAATTTATTGATATTACTGAATTCTTATCAAATTCTCCCTCTCTTTTAGAGCTGATAGAGTCACAATATATTTTTCCTATGTTATTTTCAATCACAATAATTTGTGGTATCTTTATCTCACGAATAATCAAGAAAAGAAGAACAACAATTTTTTGAGATGAAAGCTGTGAATCAAAAGATTGTAGCTCATAAGATTAAGATTTTTACAATTGTTTTTCTCTCACTTGGTTTAATCGTTATTATTGAAGGTTTATTAATGATGAACGATTGTAGTGGTGTTTTGAGGAACTTTACCAAGACCCCTAGCAATTTATTACGGTATTTACCAATTATTATTCTATTGTATCTTTTTACAAATGAAATGATTCTATCTTCCAATAACAATAATTCACTATTAAAAATTACTCCGACAAAGAAAGGAATAGTTTTTATCAAAGATTGTCACATATGGCTAGCAATTTTCGAAACATTTTCAGTGGGGAAAATCCAGACGAGTGAATTGAAACAATTAAAACATTTAAAGATATTTTCATTAGAATTAGACAGAAAAAGAATGTGTGTTAGAGTCGTTCTTTATTCAAAGTCCTATAAAGAGTTAGAAGAACGGATTAACGATTCAAAACCAATTTTAGAGGTAGTTTTACCTGATATACACTTCATTTCTAAAAGGGATACTGCTAAATTGTATAGTGAAACTGAACTGTTAAAAATTGGGAAAGAATACATTTTAAAAGAGAAATCAGAGTTAATTTACCCTCAATTCGCTGATGTTCTAAAAAAGAGTTCTCCTTCTATTTCTAGGATGATTCTAGCTTGTAATATTTCAGGAAAACCACCATCTAATAAAAACGTAGATTTGATGAATTGTGTGCAAATTTATTTCTACCACAGTTACGACCAGACCTCATTTTTTAAATACATGAATAAACGATTTTTCAATTCCCAAAGAGGAACAACTGAACACTTCAAGGATATTCAAGAACTTCAACGGATTAGATTGAAGTATCAAACAGATAAGAGACCGTCTCAAACTTTTCAAGAAGGATTTAGTCAATTTATAGCAGGATTATCATTAATCTCGACTAAATCAGAAATCGACTATGAAGAAAAACAACATACTTATCCATTGATTACTTTATCATGCAAAAAACAAAAATTAAATCCTTTAGATCCTGAAAAACAATCTTCAATTTTTGAAATGAACCAGATATGTTCCGAATTATGTAATTTTCCAAAAGAAAACAAACTATTACATGATGAAAAAGAAAAGAGATGCAGAAAAAGAGCTGCTTTTTGTCAGAAATTATTAGTAAATGCCAATTTCTCCTCAATATTGGAAAATCTCTTAAACCAAAAGGATAAAGCAAACCAAATTCATCTTATAACTGAATTAAGGCAACACCTTTCTTATCAGCAACTAATTTGTTGCCTTTCTCATTTAAGTCAACAAAACCATCCTCAAATTACATATCGGAAGCTTGTGAACTTAATTCATGTTTTATTTTGGTCAAATTACAAATGTAATGAGGATCCTGAAAAAAAACCTGTTTCTTCAATGTTTTTTCATGATAGAAATATCGAGCACATTTCTCCCTCATTGGCACCAAATTAGATTGCGAATGTGCATGGATAATTTTGTGAGAACGATTCTATAGGTCTTTATTAGTGAATCCTCCAGCCATTTAAATGGCAGGTTTCCTTCCTAAGCTCTTATTTCTCAAGCATATAAAAAGACAAATTCAGGAGATATTTGAGAAATTAATTCTAACGCTGAACTGATTAAAGTAAGAGTAGATGGGCCCACCCGGATTTGAACCGGGGATCTCTCGGTATCTGTCGACTGTTTGGAAAACTAACGTCGTTATCAGCCGAGCGCTTTAACCAGGCTAAGCCATGGGCCCTCTTTGTTGTTTAAGAATAACTAACTTCTTCCATACTCTTTCTTAAATAAAGATTATGACTTAACGATAGCTCTTAGTGTATTTTGCACGTGCACCAGGTCCACCAAAATGCTTCGGTTCCCTTCTTCTTGGATCCCCTACAATCATATGACGATCGTAGTCTAAGAATTTTGCACGTAATGCTTCTGAATCAGTCCAAGCTAAAAGAGCTCTAGCGATAGCTGTTCTTGCTG
>JAEOSR010000038.1 GCA_016840285.1 Candidatus Hodarchaeota archaeon
AAAGGGATTGCAATCAAGAATCCGACAAAAAAATGAGTAGAATAACCAGGCAATTTTTCTCAACCCAATATTTTCTCGATCACTCATTATAAAAACTTTTCTTAGAAAAGTACAACTATCTTATTTTTGAATAGTTTTTTTTTGGTTTACAATTTTATAAATTCTGTTGAAACCTGTTAGTAATAACGAAGGAGAAATTTAAGTAATGACAGATAAAAGAGAAGTTAAATTTGTTAATTTGCATCCAGAAACTAGATTCACCCATTGTACGTATGTTAAGGCTGGTAACTTCATTTATACGAGTTATCATGGTGCAACTTTGGATGAAGATGGTAATTTACTTACAGATATTGAATCACAGACGGAATATACGTTTAAAAAGCTAAACAAGACTCTTACAAATGCAGATGCGTCTCTCGATGATATTATAAAAACAACAGTTCTAATCAAGAACAAAGAAGATTTCAGAAAGATGGTAGGCATCTACAGGAATCAATTCAAAACTGATTTTCCAGCAAGAACAACTATCATTACTGATTTCTTGGATGATCGGATATTGATCCAAATTGACGTTGTTGCATATGTCAGCGACTAGAAGTAAAAGTAAATTGAATTGAAAACTAATCTTTTCATTTTTTTTAAAGTGTAAATCCAGCTTTTTATAATATTAGGAATAGATAGTACAAAAACAGTTAAAACTGAGAAAGATCGTCAAAAAATGAAAATAAAACTAATTCTTCTTAAAAGTTTACTTTGTTTGGAAAATCAATAGTGTTAGAAAAAAGGGGGAAATTATGATTATCCTTAGATAATCTTTTGGTACTTAGTACCTTCTTGGTCTGCGTTTTCTATAGCATTCCTGGCAGTAGACTGGTCTAGTTCCATCTGGTTTGAAGGGAACTTCAGTTTCTACTCCACAATCAGCACAGGTTACTTTGTGCATTTCTCGTGGTCCACGATTGTACGAATTTCCAAAACCCATAATACTCACTTAGATTTGTTGTTTAGTTTTCACATAGAAGAACCAGAAATCTCTGCTTTTGCTTTCAATAATAAAATTCCAACATTTAAAATGAATAAAAATCAATGATAAAAGTAAAAATCATACAATTGTCAAACTAGCCGATAGAATCAAATTCTAAATAAATGAAAACCATATTAACTAGCAATACGAACACCTTATAAAGATATAGCTGAAATTACGCAAATTTTCTCCCTACTTGGATATGTCAAAAGCAAAAAAAGATGTTTCGTTGAAGAAAGCCAATATTTTAATGAATTGTTATAAGTACGGGCTATATTTTTATTTTATAGTATCTATTACTGGGGATTGATAATAAAAATAGTTCACAGAGAGTTAGCATGTCTTTGTTATTCTAACCCCAGACACAGAAGATTAGAATTTCTAAGGGTTGCTTATGTAAAAAGGCTCCTACCCAACCGTTTAAGATGTTATTGATAGTTGTTGAACTGCTTTAGCGGAATCAATGTCATGAAAACCAACTGTACCATCATAATTTAGAAATTTCAGTATTTCTATGATCTCCGTGATATCTCCTTCGGACTGAGGTTTATTTGAATTTTTAATCATTGTCTTTTCAATTATAATGAAATATTCCTTCATTTATAAGTCTAATCAAATGGTTTTCATTAATCGAAAAGTACCTCCAACTATAATTCTAGCGAAGATAGAGTTTTATAATTCCAGATGTTCCTACTCTTGATTTCAATTCGGAGGCAATAATTAAGAAAGTGTTCAATATTCAAACTGAACACTATTCTTATTATAGCTTGGATTTTTTTTTGGGGGATTGATCATTTAGTAAAAATGACTAATTACCTGCACATAGCTGCACCTAATTAGAAAGGATTTTTTAAGAAAGTGTCATATAGAGGGATTCATCTGTTCAATCAAATTAGTCATTTTAACAAAAGGAAAAATTAGAATGAAATCTTTGATCCTTTTAGTAGAAGATGAAGAGGCTTTACTAGAATACACCAAAGTAATTATGGAAAACAATGAATACGAGGTCATAACAGCTAAAAATGGAGTTGAGGCTTTAGAGACTCTTGAAACCAATGATCGCCTGCCAGATTTAATTGTTTGCGACATCATGATGCCAGAAATGAATGGTTATGATTTTTTCAAAAAAATGATTGATAATCCTGACTGGAACCTTATCCCTTTCATTTTTCTTACAGTAAAAAGCTCCCCAGAAGATGTTCGCTTCGGGAAAATGCTTGGAGCTGATGATTATATTGCTAAACCAGTTAGTAAATTGGATCTCCTGGCAAGTATAGCTGGAAAAATCAATCGGGGAAGAAACCATAATTTATTGAGTAGACATATCAGAAACAAATTATTTACAGATAAAAAGATAGAAGGAAGCCCTGAAATAGGTAAAGAAGAAAATAAGTTTATAGTTTTTTTTATGGTTTGGAATGACAAGATTGGTCCACAATTAGAAATTGTTTATCCAAAGAAAACAAAATTACCAATTTCAGTCGAAACTATCGGAATCCAATTATTCCAAGCTGCAGGATCAATGTATGGTAACATTGATTATTATGCTGCTCAGGGAGTATTACTACGAGTTGTTAATATTGACATGGATGGCTATTTATATTTCTATACCATTGATGATGTTGAAGCACGTGGAGGAAAACGTCAATTCATGGTTGCAACCCTCGCTCAGAAAATAAACTATTTTGAATCATTAAGAATAGCGGAAATTTTTGAAGAGTTCGTAGCTAAGAATGAAGAGGTCCAAGAATATAATATGCAAGAATTGTGGAAAAGAATTGGAGAGATAATATCACTCAATAGCCATGAAGGTAAGTAACATATTTTTCGTTTTTAAACCAATATTTCACCGATCTTTGGTCTTCTTTGTCGGGGTTTTTCAGCCGATTAGCTACTGAAATATCAATTAAGAAGAAAATAAGGAATAAATTGAGACAACTACTGTTCTTATTCTCCATTAAGCAATAGTTTTCACATTTTGGTCAACCAAAATGCTCTAGAGAGACTCTCCGCAGATTCATGGAGTTTTATTTGGAATGCTTTATAATCTTTAATTCCAAATCATAATGAGAATCAATTAAGGGTACTTACTCAAAACACAACTTGTCTAACTAGAACGACCAGGTTTTGTATAAAGAATTCTAGGTTAAGAATCCAAAACAACGGTTTTTTTCCTTCCTTAAGTGATTTTTACTGAAAAATATCTCCCTTACGGGGATTCTTATTGGTAGTCGTAAGCCAAATCTGGATTCAACATCTTCCATGCATGCATATCATTGGACACTGTCACTTAAGAGGGGGTTTTGAGCTCGAACCTGAATTAGGGGGAGCACTATATACAGCGCTAGCATTGGCACTCTCTGAGGTGGAAAAAGCACCTCATTATACCATGTCAGGAGTCTTTGGCCACGCCATCCCTGAATTAGAGGGAATGGGCATATTTACGGTACAGAGTGGGAATTATAGGATTTTTTTCTTGTGTGAGGGCTTGTATGGTCATGGTATCCCTTACTTATCAGGAAAAGAGATGGGAAAGAAGATAAATAACTTGTTTCAACTCCTTGAAGAAGATGATTCCCAAGATTCATGTGTAATGACACATAAATCCAAAGGTGGATCTTATTGGTTTGATCTCATTTGTATTTCAGGATTGGGTGAATATATCCAGATTGAAGAAATTACTAGCATTTTTCCATTACAAACTGTGTCTTTTCAATTCAAACAGACCACAGAGGAAGATCACGACATTATTCGGATGGAATCTTCACGTTTACACGATTTAGGATATGGATGGAAAGAGAAATATAATACGATTGTCAAGAAGATTGAAGCCCTTTTTCTAAATCCCAAGTACAGTTTCTTGATTTATAAAGCGCTTTTCGATCAATTCAATGAATTCAATCCAGATTTTCAACCGAATTTACTTGTCTTAACGTACCAGCAGGGAGATCTACAAGCTATCGAAAATGCCATAATCGCTATCTTATCCCTAGAATCAAATAAACTGACAATTGAATATTGTCTCCCTATAACTACAGGAGAGTCTTTAGAAGGAAGCCATTCAGTTAATATATTTTTACGCTCTCTAGTACTTAATTCACCAGACCAAGATGAACCTCAAAAAAGCATATTTCTGCAGAGGAAAAAAAGAATAAAGGAAAAAGTTATCATTCTGAACGAATTAGGTTAGAGAATTAAGATTGGAAGGGTGCTGCTTTCTACAATATTATTCGGCCAGTGTAAGCTCCTCCTGCCTTCTTGAAATGATTTTGAGTGGTTAAAATTAATGTTTGAAAGAGAACTAACTAATGGAAAGGTCACATGACCCTTGAGTCATTGCTTGGAAATAAGCAGAGTTGGAAATGATTGATCTAATGATTTTATCAAACGTATGGATATCTCCTTCCATCACTTCATAATAAGCCGTTTCATTTTTCTTCGGAGATGTATCAATCGTATCATGATCCCCTTCCCTATCCAAAATTCCAAAAAATACCGTTTGATAATCAGAGAAGTACTCAAGCTGTTTAAATTCATTGTAAAGGGATTGTGCTATTTGATATGACGAGGAATCTTTCTTTTGAAAAATATAGATTACTCCTATCGCCCCTCGATAACGTTCTTCTCGAATATCTTTAAAAGAATCCTGACTAAAGAGTTGACTTAAGTAAAGACTGATGTGGAAGCTGTCTGCGTAAATTTCTTTGACAAAATTAGAGTATCCTGAGAAAAGCGCCTCCCTAGTTGTTACATCCCCAGTATAGGCCTGTAGAAGATTGCCAGCGATAACATTAGGATTACTCAAAACGCAAATTTTTATTGGTATTTCAGTACTCGACATGCTCCTTTGACTCGGAAAGATTCAAATTGAGGATGTTCTTGATCATTCACGTGTAAGTAGTTTAAAAGAGATTTCCCAGTCATTTAATACTTCCCCTAGGTATATCTGGAAAAGTGTTAAGGCTTCTAGATGTCGTGCAGCTTTTAATGGACCTACGTCTATTGGTTTATATCCTAAAACTCTTCCAATTTCCAGGAGAATTCTTTTGGAATTAATTTCATCTCCACAAATGAATAAATTCACTTTTTAATTCCCAAACTTCAAAGAAGATTTTAAAATACTAGAAAAAACGGTATTAAAACCTTTAATAATAATACTTTTTGGAATGACTTTCGCTATTTCTTCTGCTGTTGAAGTATTTTTATCCATTTCTACACCTACTGGATTTAAAATATCAAGGACTATTTTATTCTCCAAAGATTCCTTGTGTTCTTTTAAGACATCTAAAACCAATGGATATTATTATTTAAAGTTTTAATCAAGTAGGTTCATTAATTTTCAATAAATCACCTCGTTTTAGATACCAAACGATTTAAATGATGGAGGAACCCTTATTTGCCAGAAGAAACATTAGATCCTAAAAATTGGGAAGAGATGAGAAGATTGGGTCATCAGATTATCGATGACATGGTTGAACATCTAAAGAATGTACGAGAGCAACCAGTATGGCAACCAATCCCACTAGAAGTGAAAAGTAGTTTTCGAGAATTATTACCAAAAGAAGGTCAGAAGATCGAAACAATTTATGATGAAATAAAAGAAAACATTGTACCTTATACGTTGGGGAATACCCATCCATACTTCTGGGGATGGGTTGTAGGTACAGGTACCTTATTTGGTGCTTTTGGAGACTTAATCGCTTCAGCATTAAATCAACCTTCTGGGGGGTTAGAACATGTAGCCAATTATGTGGAACAACAAGTGATTGAATGGGTCAAAGAAATGCTAGGCTATGAAGCGCAAGCATCGGGATTAATAACTGGAGGCGCTTCTATGGCAAGCATAATTGGATTGACTGTCGCACGGAACGCAAAAACAGGATTTAATGTGCGAGAAAACGGTTTACAGTCTACAGATGCTAAATTAACATATTATTGCTCTACAGAAGCTCATAGTTGTCTTCAAAAGGCAGTAGAATTATTAGGGATTGGTAATAAGAATCTTAGAAATATCTCTGTTAATGAAGATTTTCAAATTAATCTTGAGGAATTACAGAAAACGATTACCAATGATAAACAGAATGGTTACAAGCCTATCTGTGTTATTGGAAATCTTGGCACTGTAAATACAGGAGCTGTCGACGATCTTAACTCTCTTGCGGATATTGCTGAACGGTATAATATGTGGTTTCATATCGATGGCGCCTTTGGTGCTTTTACTAAACTAGCACCAGATTCACATCATCTTGCAAATGGTTTAGAGCGTGCAGATTCGATTGCTATAGATTTTCATAAGTGGTTTCATATTAATTACGCTGCTGGGTGCGTATTGGTCAAAAGTCAAAGAGATCACTACGACTCATTTGCTCTTGTTCCAGAATATTTAACCCATAGTACTCGAGGGGTAGGAGGGGCAGAGATTTGGTTTAGTGATTACAGTGTTGAATTATCTGGAGAGTTTAAAACCCTAAAAATCTGGATGAGTCTGAAGGAGCATGGAATTGAAAAGTTTGGCCGATTGATTGAGCAGAATATTCAGCATGCTAAATATTTAACAGAATTGATTGAAAACGAAGAAAATTTGGAATTATTAGCCCCAACATCAATGAACATTGTATGTTTCAGATTCAGGAAAGAGGGGATGGATCAGGAACGACTCAATAAATTGAATGAGGAAATTGTATTCCAACTTCAGGAACAAGGTCTCGCAGTACCTTCCCATACTACATTAAATGGTAACTATACGATTAGGGTAGCAATCACCAATCATAGAACAAAAAGGGAAGATCTCAAGATCTTTATCAACACAGTAAAAAGAAAGGCAGAAGAGATAGAAATTACATTTCTTTGAGCTATATAATCGAAAGCATAACATATCCCTTTCTTAATTAAGCCAGTCTTTTGTGAAATTGAGGAAAAAAAAGAATTTCTTTCAATGAGATGACTAAAAAAAAATTGTGGAGATAAATTGAAGGAGGAAATAAGCTTTCCACCTTAATTTACTATCAGAGTAGGAATGCTTCCCAGAAATAGAAGAGTCCAATTATTACTATGCCTAACACTGTCCCAATGAAGATCCAGACCTTTCACGAAATATTGTTTTTGTATTCTTGAAGCTTTGAATAAGTTAGTTAAGGTGTTACTCCTCTTATATTTTACATTTATTTTAAAATAGATAGATCCCCCGAGAGCTGATATACCAAGAGTCATTAAAAACTTCAGGACTGAACAATTGTAGTAAACGTGTCTAATTTCCGTTTATTATCTTCTGATAACTTCTCTTTATCCCAGCTATCTATCAGCTTCTTTAAAACATTTTTAAATCTAGCAATAAACTTAGCTTGGGTTTCACTACGTTCAGAAAAAACGTTGAGAGCTTGGGGTAGGAAGTTAACATTTTCTGGCGTGAAAAAAGCCAATGATTGGTTTAAATTCTCAAAAAGACAGTGATTAAGTTCAAGGTACGAATGTCCAATATAATCAGTGTCAACATAATAGAGGAATTCTAATCCTGAAACAAGCCAATTGTTTTGATTATAATCTAATAAAATCCGAGCTCGCGATGCTAACCAAAGAATTTCTATTAATTGGCTGATTTGATGGTTCGTATTGAATTGACAAATTGGAAAAAATAAAAATTTCTGAAAAATAATTAACATGGTTCCAGACTTTGATTCTAAGATTTGTGTTTCAGGGAAATGCTCTCCAAGAGAATGGATTAAATGTTGAACCCGCATCCGATGATAATCTGCTAAGTTGATTGGAGGTTTCTTCAAAGATAGAGTGATTGGTGGGGGGTAAGCAAATGGTTTGATAGAAAAATATCCTTTACTCGCTAGAAAGAGTACGATGGCTGGTTGACTTAAACTTAAGCCTGTACGAGTAAATTCATAGAATTCAAAATGTTCTTCTTTTGCTCGAGGTTTTGAAATTCCTCCAAATTCATTAAGAAGCTGTTGAATCTCATTTTCATCAAAATCAGAATTAAATGGCCAATCAAGCTTTTTTATTTCGACAGGAAAACTAAACATATCAGATCGCATGTTAAGGTCTAGTATAATAAGTTTTGATTATTTAAATGTTTTTCCAAAAGTGTTAAACCAGCCTTTTACACCATTTTTGATGGTTTGTTTTCTAAATAATTTATGGTTTGTGATATTATGTTATTATCCAAACTAGGGATCTAATTCTGGAGCAATCCCTAAAATATTGTAAAATACGGTTTGAAAAAAGAAAAAAATTGGACACCATGCATCTACATTGATAAACACTCTGGAAAGAAGATGAACTATTGATATAGAAAAGATAATCCACTTTCTACATAAACATTGAGTTCTATAATCAAATACTTTGCACTCTTCCTCTAACTTTTATGTTTAAGGTTAAATGAGAATTTCAAATCAAAGAACGAACATCCAATGATGTGTGCTTCCTGATGCCGAATCAATCATTATCTCTCCCTCCATTGAATGTAGAAAAGGGTTTTCAGATAATTGGCAGTACCGTGTTAATACTGGTTACAAGCATTCTTTTTCTTCAAGGTTTAAGTTCTAATATTAAACCTGAATTACCTTTAACAGAACAAAAAGGACTTCTTAGTTTTTTAATCACGTTTTTAGTAATATTACTCATTATCATCACATTCACAGTCATTATAGCAAGGTTTTATCGCTTAAAATATAAAAATTTATATTATAGTAATACTAATACCTTATTTCCGTCGAATGAAGTTGAATTTCGGAAAGTTGTTCGGAATAAAATTGTTATTGGATTAGAAAACATCCAAAATACCCCCATTTTAGAATTTCAAGATATTAATCTTCTTACTAATCCCTCTACACCGAAAACAATGTTAGATTTTTTCCCATTGGAGATTAAACAAGAATTACAAACAAAAATTAGAAGTAACACAATATTTACTTTAATTGAAATCGCGTATCAGGATCCCACTGAAACTAACCCAACAAAGCTCTCTAAAAGTCTTAATGTCCCTCCTTCGACCCTTTCTAGAGAGATAAAAAAATTAATTTCCTTAAATTACCTAGAAACATGTTTGTCAGACGTTGTTATGTTAGATACGCGATTGAAGAACTTCAAAATTACAGAAAAGGGATTTATTTTCCTTATGAATTTGAAAAATGCACTTAATATTACAATAGCCCATCTGAAAGAAAGAAATAATCAACAAAGTACCGATATGACAATATTATAAGATATCAAGGTTATTTTATTTTTTGTTAGGAGGATGTAATAAATTTATTTGTGATTGATCAGAATAAATTCATGAAATATTGATATTGAATTTTCTATTGGTAATCCTATATTATTTAGCCGCACTAAGATCCTTCCATTTTTGGAAGGGTCTAAAACATTAAATTGAGAGCAAAATACAGGACTCCCATCAATCTACCAAACTGATTGATGGTGGTTCATGTGAATAAACTTCTCATTAGTGGAACTCTAAAAATAATTTTTGTTTTGGTTCTTGTAATTCTAATCTTTCTGGATATTGTGGTTGTCTTCTTTTTACCACGAGTTGGTTTAGGGGGTCATGTAGCGTATAGTGTGTGTGTTGAAGGTAATCATGCCTATGTGACAGGTAATAATGGAGTTACTATTTTAAATATTGAGGATCCCACTCACCCAGATGTGAACAGTGCTTTTCCGATAAATGATGGAGCTTTTGGGGTTACCATTGAAAATGAAGCAGCTTATATCGCTAGTGATGGTGATGGATTTATCATTGCCAATGTGAGTAATCCTGTTCATCCAACACTAATTGGGAAATCAGGTAGGGGAGGTTCATTTGAATTATGTATTAATAATTCCATAGCTTATGTTACCGATTATGGCTGGGGATTAAGGATTTACAATTATTCCAATCCTTATTCACCTGTGGAAATTGGTTCTTACTCCGATGGAGGTATGGCATCAGGAGTTGTTGTTTATGGAGACATTCTTTACTTGGGAGACCCTAATTTTGGACTTAAGGTTATCAATGTAAGTGATCCTACCTCCCCCAACCGAATTAGCCTGGTGGGTGGAACTGGTGGAATTATGGATGTTTATCGCCATAACAATTTGCTCTTTTTAGCTTGTCATGCAAATGGGGTTAAAATATTGGATATTTCATCACAAATACCCATTTTGATTGGTAGTTTTACCAAATCTGAAGGAGAAGCGTATGGTGTTTCTGGTAATACCACCCATCTCTACGTTGCTGATCTCCAATTAGGAGCCTTTTTATTGAATATCACGGATCCCTCCCAACCTACTGAACTAACATCCTACAGTAATGCTGTACCACATGATATTTATTTTGATGGTATTAATATTTATCTTGCAGATCAAGACAAGCGATTGATCATTCTTGATGAACATTTAAAACCCTTATATACTGGTTTTCCTCGTGATTTAAGTCTACAGCTATTTTTAATTGGAGTTACCCTTGTTGTTGGATTAATTCTTCCTCTCTATTGGTACAGGAGAAACAAAGAATAGAGTTAACTAGAATTTTCTGAGCAGAGGTTCATTTCATCCATCCTTGGAAGAACTTGGAATTCTAATCCAATAATGAGATTTGAAACTAGTCCTGTTTTAACAATATACAAAACAATGTTAAAGGGTACAATCGTCCAGAATATGAGGATATAAAATTTAACTTTTGGTCTTTCTATTGAATAATAGAGTAACATTCTCCGAATAATGGTTGAAATTGCTAAAAATCCTAGAAAATTGGGGCCAGTCTACTGATTATCTGAAATTGCTATTTTTTTTTGGAATTTGATTCAGCAAGAAAAAGATTAATCGATATAACATCTTACAAAAATGCCGATATTCATGATGTCTAGTTGTTATTGAGAATAATGACTAAAAAAATTGAGCAAGTAGTACATAGCGACTTGTCCTGCTGGAGTTTGTAAGATATTGTCAAAAGCATGATTTGCCCAAGGTATTTCAAGGTACAAATTTGTGATATCATACTTATTTAATGCTTCATATAATAAGCGAGAATTTTTTACTGAAACTAATGAATCTAAACTCCCTGCTGCAAGAAATGTAGGAGGTAAGTTGGAGTTGTTCACATAATTGAGGGGGGAAACGCTTTGAATAGGAAAAGACTCTCCATTCTCATCAGTACCAGCTAATCGGGCGGAGGCAGGGCCTAACTCTGTAATCCCATACATAGAAGCAACCCCTTGGACTTCTAAATCTAGAACAGTATAAATACTTGGATATTCAGGCACTAAAGTCCTGTTTGAACTATACGCGGCCAACAATCCTAGATGCGCTCCTGCTGAACGACCAAACAGAAATGTCAGATTAGAATTACCATTATAGTGAAAAGCATTACTTTTAGCATATACCACGGCATCCCGTACATCAGTTACCATTTCTAAAATATTAGCAGAAGGGAATAATCGGTAATTAATGGTAAAAACTGTAAAACCATGGGCTACAAAAAACCTTGAAACAAACTGGATAGGTTTATCATTTTTAGAGCCTGAAAACCATCCACCACCATGAATCACAATGAGAAGAGGATTCTTCTGGGTAGTATGAGAGGTGTAGTAAACATCTAATGAACTATAATCATTGTATTGAATATCCTTTTGGATTTGAATAGAATCAAATGAAGATAAAGAATAGTCATTTAAGTAAACATCCCATGAATATGAAACATCTAATGGAATTAGAGTTGAATTAGAATTAAATTCCTGAATTTGGGAAGAGGAGGTACGAGGCACCACTGCATAAATCTGAAGGTAGGGAATACTTGCTACACTTATTAATGCGATAATAACAAATGGAATCAAAAGATAAATTCGCGACATATTACCAAGATTCTTATCAAGGAATCGTAAAATAGTGAGTCTAATAACGATAAATCCCAAAATCAAAAATGAGAATACGATTAACCAAAAGTTGTACTCTCTTAGCCAAAAAGCGGAAGGAGAAAAGCCCATTATAAAGAAGCTCCAACAAATAACGGCAGCTCCAACTGAGAGAGATTGCCAATGGTGGAATGGATGGGAGATTGCCTTAATTGGGGTTAAACGCTTAGTATGAATGCTCACATGATACATCACATCGAAAAAAAGGAAAAAAAATCCAATTACGACACATACCCATAATAAATCAACATTATATGGAAATAAAAGATAACCCAGGATTTCTCTGATTATTATGGGCAAAATTAAGAAAGAAAGAAGACTTAATAGACTAATTAGGCTTATATATAAGAACAACCTTTTTTTACTCTTGTTTTTTGTCTCCTCCATGAGCGAAACCAGTTATTCTTGATGTGGCGCGTCCTGTTAATAAAAGAAAAGTAAGCTTTTCCGCAACAATTTCCTTTACCAAGACGGTTTTTTTCTGAATTCTACCTATCTAGGTGAATTTACAATAGTAATTTTGGAATAATACCTATAATTATTTTTGTCTCAACTTTTTTTAGCTATTTATCATTTGGTGTTAATCCAGCCATGGGCGACATTAAAGATAAGACAATATAGGATACTTAGCCTCAAAAATTGGTTATCTGCTTATGATAATTGAACATGAAAAAGATAGCGGCGTTTTTCACCAGTTTCCAATCGTGGTAAATCAACCTCACATTCTTCAATCCGATCTTCACATAAATCCTTGTTACCCTCTTTTTGAAAATCCTTCATCAATTCTTTGGCAATTTGAAGTTGCTTGCGCCGGATCTCTATCTCTTTATCAGTAAAATCCCAAGTTTGAAACTTTAAATTATTATTCTTTAAAATTTGCCCGATAGTGGTATTTTCTGGAAGCAGAACTTCAGGAGAATCAGTAGCAGTGCAATATTGGAAAGTAAAAAAGCCCATTTGTCCATTTGGAGGTAATATTCCTTTTATTTGACCAATTACTTTATTTAAATCATCTATATAGTGAACAGCTGCAATTCCTATCACAGTATCAACATCTATTATATTTAAAGGCAGATTATTAATGTCTCCTACATGAAACTCCAAGTGATTTTTTTTCTTTCGAGTCCGTTCTTGAGCACGTTTAATAGCAGTGGTGGCAAAGTCAATACCAAGAACATGGGCTTGAGTAATATCAGAAATGTATTCTGCTATCTTTCCAACACCACACGCTAAGTCCAGTAGTCTGTTCCTAGAAGTAAGGTTGAGCACTTTGAGCAGTTTATCCAATTGTACCATATCCATCATATTCGCTTGGCTCAGATCCTTTCCATAAACCTGGTGACAAAATGAAGAATAGGCTTTACTCTGATCACATCTAATAAGAGTATCACTGAATTGTTTACCAATCCGTTCTCGTCGTAATTGCTTAGCTTGTGACCTACCTAAGGGGGTCAATGTGTATTTGAGGTTTGTGTCTTTAGAGTTATCTTTTTGAATCAGATTTTTAGTACACAGCAGTTCAATTGATATCTCCCAGTCTTTAATCCAAGTTTGTTTACTAGAAGATAATCTATGAATCAATCTTCCCCGCTTACAAATATTTTCTAGAGTAGGGGCTAATTTATCACCTAACCTGGTTTCATCGTCTTCTTCCTCCTTATTTGCAGAAGGGTACATTTCTAACGATAGACTTGCGTCTAAAATCTGTTTTTCTTCCTTAGAAAGAAGGAATTCATTTTTCTTATTCATCGTTATTCCATTTTCCAATTATTATTCTTAAAACCAAGAATTTCTAGGAATCAGTTTTGGTAAATTTCCGTATAACTCATGAATCTTTTTTCTCTATCTTCAAATCCTCTACATAATGAACAGCTGCAATGACTTGTCATCTGAGTTGATTTAGAATTTCCTGTGATAGTTGGTACTGAACTTGGGAACCCTCTTTTGACCAATTAGTTAATATCGAATGTAGGGTTTCATCCAAATTTGGAAAATCTTCTTTCATTAGATTGTTATCATGAATTTTATCTTCAATAATTTCTCGTAATGCTTGTTCTAAGATTCTTTGTGTTCTTATACTAATCTGAGGGTCATTTAGCCACGTTTCGAGATGGGTAAAACTCTCATATGGAGAAGCTGCTATTATTTGAGCAAGTACATGCTTGAAAATCCATTCAACATTTTCATTTTCAACCTGAAGAATTGGTTTAAGAAATCTAAGAGCTTTCACTGATTCCTTCCGTCCTGGGACTTCTATACCGTGGATTAACCAATCGATAAGGTAGGGGTCACGACTAGCAATCCATTCACGTGTTAGCGCATACATTTCTTTGGGATATTGCTTCCATGAAGAAAAAATGATAAAATCAAGGGAGCGAGTGATCTCTTCTGCTTTTAATAGTAACAGCTGGCGGTATAGCTTTATTTTTGATCCATCTGGGATTGGATCAGCGAAATATTGCAATAAAAGGAGAAAGGGGGGTAGAACTTTTGGTATCTTCTGATATCGTTCGTAATCTAATGGAGAGAATTTTAGGTTTTTAGTGTCTAATACCTTGCTGGCAAGTTCAGCTCCCTTTTTCAGTGATGGCCAACTATTTCTTCGTTTCCAATTCATGTAGACGTTTTCAAGTGCTTCATAATCCGATTGACATATCAGTGGCAGGATTGGATTCAATTCTTGTTCAATATTTGTTTCAATCTCAGGAGTTATATCTGTTAGTTGATTATAGACAGGAAAATCTTCATTCAAGTTGAAATTAGGTATTTTAACTTCTTCACAATTAGATAGTAACTCTAATATTTGTTTTTTTATTGAGAGTGAATCTGCTTGTATTTTGTCAACCGATGTTTGCAAAACCTCTTGGATTTTACTTATATGATGTTCAGATAGCTTCCAATGTTTCTTTTCTTTATCCGTAACCTTTAAGGTAATGTATCCTTTCGATAACCAGATTTGAATCCTTCCTTCCCAATAAAGGTCGTTTAATAAGGCGATCCAAGATAAATCAATACTTGGTAGCTTTACAGCTTCATCTATCACTCTCTTCACTCAATATTATTTCTTTTCATTTGCTCTTCAAGTGTTTGCTTTAGTTTACTAATAAATTCTCTTCTTTTCATATCATCCCAATCAGATGATAAGATTCCCTCTTTTTCAAGTTGATTAATTGTTCCATCCAATATTTGGTCAACTAAACTTTTGGTATTTTCTTCAAGAGATAAATAACTTAAAAGAGCTTGCTTTCCTTCTGAAGTAATTCTCACGTACGTGTATTTCCCTCTTCTGGACCTTTTTATTAGTCCATCTCGTTCTAAATCAAGTAATGCAAGATATAATCCTTTCTTAGATATCTTCAAGCTTTCCATTAATTTACCAAATGTCAAATTATTACTTCGAGTTAACAGCTCAAGGATTGGTATTCCTATTGATCTTCGTTCTAAGCTTAACCAAGTGTTTGAAGAGTTTTCAGATGACATAAAGAAACCTATATTCCAACTTACTCTGAATAAAAAAAGAATAAAACTAGTAGTAATTCTTATAATAAGGATTAGGTTTGAATTGAACTGAGCTCACTTAAGAAGTACTCCTTGTCCTCTTTCTTTTTAATCTTTTCCGCAGCTTCTTTTGCTAAAGATAGATGCTTCTCAAGCTCTTGCTTTTTGTCAGGTTGAAGCGAGAACGCTCGGGCCATTGCTTCATAACCAAAAGCAAGATCAAAATCACCAATCTTATTATTTAAACACATATTTAGTGTTTTTTCTGCATAAAACAACGCTTCATGAGGCATGTTAAGAAGAGAGTAAACCCGTGAAATAATCTGATCACCTCGAGCATGATTTACAGGTCCAGTTTCAGGGTATTTTCCAGAGTTTATCACGATTATCCAATGATACCTCGAGGCATGCGCAGAATGGATCATTTCTTCATTTTCTTCTGGTGTACGTTTATCACCTTTATCTATTAGATCCCATGTATGGTTAAACAGCTGTGCAGCCATTTTTCTATGCCACTTCAAATCTTCTGGTATGTCAGAATCTTCTTTTTTTTCAGTCATACTTTTTTCACCTATTAATTAATTTTATTAACTGTAGGGGTTCTCATTTCACTTCTCTTGATAGTCACGTTACACCTAAGTACCCCCTTATATTCATTACCCCTAAGTACCCCATAACTACAAAATCACTTGTTATTACAGATTATTGCACTTGTTTTGGGAAAAAAAAGCTCGTGATATTTGAGAACGACCAACCTTTTATGACAAATTAATTTAGAATTTAAACCTGCCTACTATTCTCTTACTCTTGTGTCTGTTTCACGAATAAGTCATAAAATTGAAGTAGTAAAATATATTAGATAGTAGTCTAGAAAATAATAACTAGTTTTCTTCTCTTTACATGAGGTGGAAAAATGACGATAGAGACTGAAGAAAAACCAAAAAATCTATTACAAGAGTTTAAAGAATTTCTCAAGAATTATAAAGTTTTGGGATTAGCTGTAGCTTTCATTATGGCCATCTATTTAGGTGCTCTCGTTCAAGCACTTGTTAAGGATCTCATCATGCCCACCTTCGAACTCATTCCAGGAGCAACGGATATCCCTTGGAACCAGATGGCTTTTTCAATTGGTAATGCTGAGTTCCTAATAGGCCACTTCCTTGGAGAATTGGTTACGTTCATCATAATAGCGTTTGTTATATTTCTTATCGTGAAACTAGCTTCAAGATACGACATTGATTAACTCCTTGAGGCATCAATCTTGTTGGGAACGCTCACATTAATATCTCTAATGCCCTGAACTTATTAAGAACTTTCATTAAATTAGAATTCTTAAAAAAAAGAAAAGAGAAAAGAAAAGTTTTGGTTAACTTCTAAGTGATATTCTCACCAATACATGGGCAATTAGTAGTAGAAATTATATACCAAGGGCTTTTTTGACTCCTTCTCCATAAGCAGGATCTACTTTGTCAAAGTGCTCCAATTGTCGTTTAATAATGTATTCAGGAACTCCAACCATGGATGTAGCGATGTTACTAAATAGCCTTGCCTTCTGCTCATCATTGAAAAGATTGAAAAGTGCTCGTGGTTGACCATAATCATCATTACCCTCACGGTGATTGTAGCGATCAGCATCTCCTGAGATCTTGAGTGGTGGTTCTGCATACTTAGAGTTCTCTTCGGGGCCTCCGAAGGAATTTGGTTCGTAATAGGCGTCTGGATTCTCCTTAAAATTGTCGAAAAATCTCATATGACCATCCTTATGGTAATGTGCGACTCCACTTTTCGGCCTGTTTACCGGTAATGACTCATAATGGGTACCAAGCCGGTATCTGTGTGCATCGGTATAGGAAAAGATTCTCGCCTGTAACATCTTATCAGGGGAGAAGCTAATTCCAGGTACGATATTTGAGGGGGAGAATGCTGCCTGCTCAATATCTGTGAAGTAATTATCTGGATTCCTGTTTAGCTCCATCACACCAACTTCTTTCAAGGGATATTCGCCATGAGGCCAGACCTTTGTCAGATCAAAAGGATTGTAGGATGTCTTCAATGCATCTTCCTCAAACATCACCTGCACATACAAGGTCCATTTGGGGAATTCACCTCTCTCAATAGTCCCGAAAAGCTCTTCCTGATATGATTCCCTTGTCCGACCGATAACCTCCGCAGCCTCCTCGTTAGTATAAAATTTGTGCCCCTGCTGAGTTTTGAAGTGGAACTTGATCCAGAAGCGCTCATTGTCTGCATTGACAAAGCTGTATGTGTGAGAGCCATAACCATTCATATACATGGGAGCTACAGGAATACCCCTGTCAGACATGAGTATGGTTACTTGGTGTAGACTTTCGGGAGAAAGGCTCCAGAAATCCCAAGCTGCGGTATTGGATCGGAGATTAGTCTTGGGATGCCTTTTCTGTGTATGAATGAAATCTGGGAATTTCAAGGGGTCTCGTATGAAGAAAACAGGTGTGTTGTTACCAACTAAATCCCAATTTCCTTCATCAGTATAGAATTTTAAAGCAAAACCACGAACATCTCTCTCGGTATCAGCAGCACCCTTTTCACCAGCAACAGTGGAAAATCGGGCTAGCATATCAGTCTTCTTACCGATTTCACTGAAAATGTTGGCTTTAGTATATTTTGTGATATTATGAGTCACGGTGAAGGTACCAAAGGCACCCCATCCCTTGGCATGTACTACTCGTTCAGGAATTCTCTCCCTGTTTTGGTGTGCAAGCTTCTCAATTAATTGGTAATCCTGCATAAGAACAGGACCCCTAGGGCCAGCGGTTAGTGAGTTCTGGTTATCTGCCACTGGATTTCCTGCAGTTGTTGTTAGTCTTTTTTCTTTTTTATCAGTCATTTTGAGTTCTCTCCTAGAGCTGTTTTAATGTGACAATTTGGTCTTATATACTTTTCAACTTTATGACCAAGTTTCCATTAAAAATAAATATTAACATACTTGTTCGAAAATAAAACTGTTAGTTACTTAAATGAAATTCTCAACAAATAGTATATCATTGCGACCGTGCTGTCAAAAATTCTTTATTATGGGTTCCAATAGAATCACCCGTGATAGAGCTCTCCCCGACAAAATTATTGAGAAAACAAAGTGTTAGATCAAAATTGAATATTTTAATTACTTGTAGATTTTGATCATAACTAGATTTAAGAAGGAAAAGGAAAGTAGGATTTCCCAATGTAGGTTGAGGTATATATATTCAGGTCAACCTTTTCTAAGAAATTAATAATTAAATTGATTATATACCGTTCAATAAGCATTTTTACTTATTTATCCTACGAAACTAATTAATCTTTTTAATTTTTAACAAGTAGTATGAAAAATACCTGCTACTCTTTCACCCTGCTCCAGAAGCTCATTGGTTTTAGCGAGAACCAAGGGTGTAAGATCTCGGATCAGAGCAATATTCTCTTGTTTTAGTTTCGATGCTAACCAGCTTTCAGACTCCTGAGTTAATGGCAAAATTCCGGTTTGTCCTGTTCCAATAACAAAGTGGCGGGGATTTCGCTGAAATAACAATTTGAGTTCCCACAAAGAGAGTTCCTTATGCCCCCTAATTCGTTTGGAATGAGATTTATCACGCTTAACAATTTCATGGTCAGGTAAAAGATAGACATCATGCGGATACTCTTGATCGGATATAGTTATTGATCCAAACCGAGTTGATTCAAAATTTATTTGCTTCATGCTTCAACGCAAAACTCCATCATTAATAAACTTACTTCTGGATTCACCATTATTTCAATGTCTGTGGAGGTTGAAGCAGAATTAAGGAAAGCTGGGAAATTAATAGGAGGAGCTGATATTCTCATAGCAGGAACAATGCTTTCACATGGAATTAAGACAGTTGTAACTAAAAACCTTATACACTTCGAGAAAATAAGGGACATTCTAATCCAGACATGGTGAATACCCAGACCGCCTTCGATTCTTTCTTACTTCGGTAAACGGAGTCTGTCAGACGATATTCGATAGCGTGCTGACAATGGATCAGAAATTCTGGAGCTTTTCGTAATTCGCTGTTTTCTCTTTGATAAATGAATCTTTCCAAGCATATTCCGTAAAATTTGTTTTTCTGATGAAAAGTTGTCTTCAGAATTTCTCAAACTGACATTCTTTGGTTTAGCCACTTTATATCCCTTCGATTTAATATTCGGTCTTTGACTGAATGGATTAATATTCAGTTGATGACAGAATGGTCATCATTTATTAACATTTACTTACGACCAAATGATATATTATATTATAAAAAGCTAAAATTACAAATTTATCATATTTATTGCTAACAAATCAGCTTCTATCCATTTTATATAAGAGGAATTCTTGTCAATTTCTGATTTTCAATTGTTTATATTATTAAACTTGATTGAATTGGATTTATCCTAAAAAATTGGATCATAATTCATTTCTGTGGAAAAGCATAAATATTCAGTAACCTTTTGAATATAGTTGATGAGTCATGAATTCAAATTCAAAAAACACTCAGGAACAGCTCAAGAACCGTAAAATGTTATTTGATTTTTGGAGAGATGTCCCTACTATCCGATTTATGGATACATCGTTCTTTACTATTATGAATCAAGAAGTTAGGAGTGAAATTCTAGATATATTACGTGAGGGAATTCTAGATGATTCATTTGTTGATAATGGTCAAACTCGACGGCGGTATGCTCTCAATGCACAGGAGCTTCAGAAGCATATTGGAGAACGACTCCAACGGGAAATAACCCTATCTAATGTCTATTTTCATCTTCAGAAACTAAAGGAAATCGATTGTATTCAAGAATTGGTTTCAATTCGTGAGGGAAAATATAATGTAGCCTATTTTAGCAGGACTGCAAAATTATTTTCTAGTTCAATTAAAGATTCCGCTAAAATGGATGAAATTAACACGTTAAGGAAATTGTTCATCAGACTCCTACCTTCTCTTAATCCTACGATCGAAAAAGAGACCATTATGAATCTTTTTGATGAGATCTATCAATATAGATTAGAAAGAGAGCAAAGAAGGTTCGCTTGGCTGGAGAAACACGCGGAGCTTATAACAGATTTAGAATTTGACATTTTGATTATCGATAAGTTTCTACTGGAACTTGATGGCTCAGATACTAAAGGGTCTCGTCTGTATTCCCAAATTTCCGATGTAATTAATTACTAGTGTAAAAAGATTCTTGGTTTTTTCTTAGTCCATCGAAAAAGCGCCAAAAATCGCTAAATGAGTAGAGTTTCTAATTATGTCGATCATTGTGTTATGTTTTTCATGTGATCTGAATAATAATTCCATAATTTCTTTGTGCTTAGAATTAACTGCCGAAAGAGAGGCTTTGTCAATAAAAAAGAATTGCTGATAAGGGATATTCAATGTGCTGATATATTCTTCAAACTTGTTTTCAGGGATTTTTTCTAGTGATCTTAATTGTTGAGTCAATACCGCAATCATAACCTGTAGTTGGAATAAGAAGGATATTTTTAAACTACCTGGCTTGTGAAATTCTTCATCTAACTGGATAAAAATATCATTAAACCATTTAGTAATCCGAAACTTTCTCCTAGACAGGTGATCAGTTAATTTTTCTGTTTCAAATTCTTCTATAATATTATTATCTGTCAATTGGTTTAAATAATAGTAAATTCTTGATCCAGGCATATTAATCTTTCTTTTAATTTCCGCAGATGTAGCACCAGGTTTTCGGAGAAGTTCTAAGATTATCGCAAGTTTATTTGGATCACTCATCATATTAAATATTTTTGTTGAGTCATAGATAGGAATTCCTGACGGATTTACATTCTTATATTCATTCATCGGTAGTCAAATCTGCCAATGACAAAAACTTTTTAAAATTTTTGAATAGTCAACAATTTGATAACTAATCAAAAAAATGAACGATTAAAATATGGTGATACTAATGTATAATGTAAATCAAATGAGTGAAAAAGAGCGAGAACACCCTCATTGCCATTTAATTCAACTCCTTTGTTTCATCAGTTTTTTTATTATCTGGCTTCTTGACTCTTTTATAACAATATATTCAGTTGGTCTTTTATCCTCTCTAATCCCAGTAGCTTTTAGAGTGATCGTTTGTGGTTTTCTAATTCTGATTTCTTTTGTTCTTTCACGCTCTACACATGATATCTTATTAAAAAAGGGTCAGATTAAAGGACCAAAAGGTCATCGACATCATCCACCAGATCGAGTAATAAATTATGGAGTAATGGCATATGTACGACATCCATTGTATCTTGCTGTTCTTTTATTCTATCTCGCACTTGTACTATTGACTATGTCAATTATCAGCTTTCTTGTGTGGATTATTATATTCTTCATTCATAACAGAATGGCTTCATTCGAAGAAAAACAACTGATTTTGATGTTCAATGAGGATTATACAGAATATAAGAGACAAGTACCTAAATGGATTCCCCATCCCCTCAAACTAATTACTCAATTCCCAGCTCGACCCAAAGTTTGAACTGAACCATTTAATTTTTAATAAATCCAATAAATTTGTATCAATCAGGTATTTCCATGACTCTATTTGATCCAGGTTTCATAGGAAACTTAGAACTACGAAACCGCTTTGTACGGTCTGCAACTGGGGAATTGGCTGCCAATGAGAATGGCACAATCACATCCTTTTATTTACCTTTATTTGCGAATTTGGCAAAGGGTGAGGTCGGCCTTATTATTGGGGGGGATCTTTACATATCAGATGATGGAAAAATGAGTCATAATATGACTGGAATGTCTCATGATTATCATGTGACTGGTCATAAACAAATTACTCAAACTTTCCATGAAGCTGGCACAGGAAGTAAAATTGCTGCACAATTAAACCATGGCGGGGCTTTTTCTCTTAACAGTAAACCTTCCCATATCAGTGATAACTCTTATATTCAACAATTGGGGAAAGAAGACATTGAGGAAATTATTATTGGATTTAGAAATGCTGCTATTCGTGCTAAAAGAGCAGGATACGATGTAATACAAATCCATGCTGCTCATGGATACTTAATCAACCAATTTTTGTCTAAAAGAACCAATTTACGAACCGATTCTTGGGGGGGATCCCTAGAAAATCGTGCTCAATTCTTTTTATCGGTCTATACTGAGGTAAGAAACACGGTTGGTTCCAATTTTCCAATCATTGTTAAAATAAATGGATCAGACGATCCTTTTGATGGATTTACAGTTGAAGATTCAGCTAAAGTCCTGGAAATGTTAACAGATGAGGGATTGAATGGAATAGAAGTGAGTGGTATGGAACCTGCTAGATCTCTAAAAAAACAGGAAGAAGGGTATTTTGCAAAGAATGCCAAAAAAATCCATACTCAACTAGAGGATATCCCTATCATTTTAGTCGGCGGCTTACGCACCTTTTCAGTGATGAATAACTTGCACAAGGAGTTTGTGGATTTCGTTTCTATGTGTCGGCCATTTATTAGAGAGCCTGACCTAGTAAAGAAGTTCAAAGCGGGAAAAAAACAGGCAGACTGCGTTTCATGCAATCGCTGCAATAAAGCTCCTGATATTATTGGCTGTCTGGTTATTATGAAAAAATAAAAACGTATAAGCCAATCAATGATGGCTTTAATCGTCCTTTGGGGACACTATTTTCTTTATACTATAATTGAAGCAATAAAAACAATTAATAACCAATATCAACGTACGATCGTTCGTTATTAAAATGTGCAGATTCGTATTATTATATTCAATTGATGAACTCAACGAAATTTTCTAAAATGGTTTGGTTATGGAATGGTTCAGATTCTAAAAAAAGAAAGAAAAAAGAGAATAGAACATGCAGCTCTTGATGAATTTTTGTCAAAGGGATTCTTAAACGCATCAATGAGAAATATCGCTCTGAACGCACAAATTAGTTCAAGTAATCTATATAATTATTTCGAAAGTAAAGAAAAATTATTTTACTCAATTACTGATAGAGTTTACAATATTATAAGCAATTTAGTGGGAGATCTTACACAAACAGAAAGAGAATTCGGAAGAGACTATTTTTTCAATCAAGTGAGTAATTTAATTGCAGAACCAATCAGCGAATTAATAAAGAATCATCGAAAGAAATTTTTGTTGATTATGGAGGGGAGTCAAGGGACAAAATATGAAAATTTTCAGGAAGAATTGGTAATAATAATCGAAAAACATTTTACTGAGCATTTACAAGCAATTGAAAACTCAGAGATTAGCGATTTGGCAGATACTTTTATCTTCCATATTCTGGCAAGGAATTTGTTAGAGGGATTGCTAGAAATCTCGAGACACTATATTAGTGACAAATGGGTGGATGAAAATATTGAAGCATTAATGAAATACCATGTAAACGGAATGTCTCAATTTTTTAAGTGAATTCTTTCAGTATTCGCTGATTATTTTTTGTTTTACACACAAACTGCTTTTTTAAAGGAGAATATGGTAAAATTGGCAATGATTTACCAGTATAACTAGGTTTATATATATCAATAACGAACAGTCGTTCGGTAATGAATATAATAGTGAACAAGTGTTCGCTATTAAAAAAGTGGAATAGATATGAAAATTGCAATTATTGTTTTTAGTCCTTCTGGAAATACCTTGAAAGTTGCTAAGATGTTAGAAAAAAATCTTATAGAGAAAAATACTAGCGTTCAAATCGTTGATATTACAAGAACCAAAGAATTATTTAGACACAGAACATTTAGTCAATTTCTAAACCAGCATGTAGAAGAACATGACGTTCTTTGTGTCGGGTCTCCTGTTTATGCCCATCACCTGCATTATAATGTCCAGAATCTCATTAAATCCTTACCTCAACCTGGTAAGGGATGGGGAAGACTAGCCATTCCTTTCATAACTTATGGAGGAATAAATTCGGGTGTCGCTCTCCAAGAAGCAGGAAATCTCTTAAAGAAAACTGGTCGAACACCTATCGCTGGAATGAAGATCAATTCTCAACACTCTCTGACAAAATTACCACAAATCACGGTGAAAGTAAATGAGGGTATGCCTGGAGAAGAAATCGATTATTTAATTGAAGAATTATCAAACAAGATTCTGAATGGTGAGGAGTATGTAGATGTTTCTGAGGAGTTCCGTTATCAAAAATTAATGGTTCGTATTAAAGCAAAATTAATCTTTAGGGAAAAACTTTGGCAAAACCACCTTTACCCCAAACAAATGGTAAACCACGAAAAATGTATCCACTGTGGTAAGTGTTCCAAATATTGTCCTGTTCAAAGGATTGAGATGATTGATAATAAACCTACCATTTCTAAAGGAAGTCCAAGTTGTATTCATTGTGGATCCTGTGTCTCTCATTGCCCAAGCGAAGCAATAACCTTCATTACGAATTGGAAACGATGGAATCAGCTTCTCTCAAAAGCTGCTGCGGGTCATGGCCCTTTGCCTAGTAATGAAGAGCCAAAATCAGCAGTGTATAGTATGACACATTCCTAAGAGGAGGAGAATAAGGATGCGGATAAGAAAGTGCTTAAGAATCATATGTACAATCGGTTTCCTTTTTTCATTAGGAGGAGTCATACTATCATATTTGAGTCTACAAACTACATTTTTCATTGTTTTTCTAGCAAGTATTCTGTGGTTGGTTGAATACATCCTTTTTGAGAGAAATTCTATTCCTAAAATTTCCAATTTTGCCTTGGATCTTGATGTTGTTAGAAAATTGGCTATAACAGAAAAAAATCAGCTTCCTACTCAAATAAATAGTTTGGTAATAGCAGAGGGGGAAATTCCTGACTGGATTGTTGTAGCTGGAGGAGCTTCTCAGAAATTTCACATATCTTTTACGTCATTTCAGGTCGTATACGAAGATAAAACTATTATTATCGAATGTCCTTTCAATAAAGTGCTATATGATAATTTCTGTCGTTTTAAACTTTTAGGAATTAGGGGTAAGGGATTTTATAAGAAGAATTATGATATTATGCAGAAAGCATTGTTGGAAGCTGATTACATTCTTGTGACTCATGAGCATTGGGATCATACTGGCGGAATAGCTCAATCACCTCACATTAATGAACTTATGAGGAAAGCTGTCTTAACCTCTGAACAAATATCTGGTCATACAATTAAGATGGCCAATTTTCCACAAGAGGCATTGGATAATTATATTCCATTAGAATATGATCACTATCATGTTCTTACTCCTGGGATTGTGTTAATCAAAGCTTCTGGGCATAGTACTGGTTCCCAGATGATATTTGTCCAATTGAGGAATGGAGAGGAATTTCTATTCATCGGTGACATCGCCTGGAATCTAATTAACATAAAGAACCTTAAAAATCATTCAAGAATTGGGATGTTACTCAGATACGAAAACGGAAGACAATTAGGTCATCAGCTAAGATGGCTTTTTGATAACATATGGAATAATCCAAAAGAGTCGATTAATCTAGTCACATCTCATGATTTAAAGCATCTAGAGTATTATCGCCGAATTGGTTTAATTGACGATCTATTCCAATGAATTTTTAGTTTTGCTTTGATTGTTATTTGGATAATTTTTAAAGAAAAACTAAAATTAGTAATAGTTCTTTAAGCACGATCTTTGAGAAATGTTCACAAATTCTAATTTTCAGTGTAGGAATTAATTTCAATGCCTTCCCCAAATGAACTCCTTCCTGTTGATTCTCCAGCACCAATGATTCTCTCCTGGCTGATAACTTTTGTATTCTGTTTAATAATTCTTGAACCATCGATGAGCAAAAAAAGAAGGACTGCAATTTATCTAATTACTATCTTTTATGGTGGTGTCTTATTAGGAGGGATTCCTAATGCGGTAATGCCTATCCAATATATTCTTATCGCTGTAGGATTGAGAGGTGATGTTACTTATCTTCTTCTAGTGAGTATAGTTTTAAGTATCCTTCTTTTGTCGTCATTACTCGCAGGTAGGATTTTCTGTGGTTTTATATGTCCTCTTGGGGCCCTGCAAGAGATAATCTCTAGAATTTCTTTCAAATCGGACTTAAACGAACATAAAAGAGTAAAATATCACATTAAAATTTCTTCACATGTTTCCAGTAAGATTCGTTGGGTATTCCTTTGTGTATTGTTCCTCTTGGCAACGGTTTGGAACATTATAATTCTTCCAGTATTCAATCCTCTTTCAGGGTTTACATTTCTGAAGATTCTAACACTCTCATTATTGTTCCCTTTTTCAAGTATGATTATAGTATGTATTACTAGTATTTTTCTTTATCGTCCATGGTGTAGGTTTTTATGTCCTTTTGGAACAGGTTCATCTCTCATGAGTCGATTCGCTGGTATTAAATATCGACGTACGGAAGCCTGTACCGAATGTGGGTTATGTGAAAAGATTTGTCCAACGCAAGAAGCTGCAGCTGATTCTAAAAAGGGAGAGTGCTATTATTGTAATCGATGTATTGAAATCTGCCCTCATGACGCCATAAAATTTGATATGGTCTAACTAAACTTCCAGCAATTTGGCATTTACTGTATTGATAAGAAAAGTCCCGTAAGACATCAATCAGCTTGTCAGCAATGATGTTCTTCTCATTCAAAGTTTCAATTTTCATAAGAGATTTGAGGTATTCTACATCATTTTCGAGATGAGAAATGTTTTTAACCGAGTAATTTATGTTGTTGTGAATTTCTAACATAAGAGATTTGATCAGTTGTTCCAATTCATTTATTCTTTTGGTAGTGCTCTTCATTTTCTCGATTTATCTTAGAGTATAGGAGGTTAAAAAAGGTTCTAGAGAATTCAGCCTAGGTTAACAATCCAGCTTTTTACGACATCTAGTCTTGAAACAACCTTAACGGATGAAAAGGTTGTGGACGTAGATGCTAACTAACTCCCTCTTATTATTTTGACGACAAAGGAAAATGACATGCTACCCAGTGGTTTGAGAGATGTTCTTTTAATTCTGGCTCTTCTTTACTACAAATTGAAAGATCCGCATAAGGGCAGCGTGGATGGAACCTACAACCCGAGGGGGGATTGATAGCATCGGGAACCTCACCTTTAGGAAGTTCGTATGTTTTATCTCCAGGAATCGGAGTTGGAATTGCATCAATTAGAGCCGTTGTATAGGGGTGACAAGGTTTCTTAAATATTCCTTCAACGTCTCCCATCTCAACTATTTTTCCAACATACATCACACCAATTCGATCTCCAAAATGTCTTGCAGTAGCTAAATCATGGGTGATGAACAGAATAGAAAGATTGTGTTTCAATTGTAATACTTTTAATGTATCAAGAATACCTGCACGTAAACTAACGTCCAACATACTCGTAGGTTCATCCGCAATAAGAAGTTTTGGATTTAGAATAATCGCACGAGCAATAGATACGCGTTGTCGTTCTCCTCCACTAACTTCATGTGGAAATTTGGCATAATATTGCAATGGAGGAGTCAAGCCTATTTCACTGAATATTTCCAATATTGTTGAGTCAGCTATTTTCTGCTTTTGAATCCATGAATGATAAAAGTAAATAAGTAAAGGTATTAAAAATAATAAGAAAGCCATTAATAAACTTGTACCAACATAATCAATTGGAATTATAACATTTAATATTTCTTGTATGGCTGTTATTAGTAAGTCAAAGGGTAATGTTAGTATTGTCGATATTGTTCGATTAAGGAACTGCAAAGGATCAACGAATATGAACCCAATAATCTGTAGTAAGTTTAATGGAATGAAAGCGAGATTATTAATTGAATCTTGTAATGTAGGAGCTTCAGAGCCTTCAACCAAAAAAGCTAGAAGAATGAAATAAAATGATAAAAGACTACCGAAGAACATGCTCATTTCCGCAAAAGTAGAATTTCTTAACTTTTTCTTGGTATTGGTATCAGTAATTTTATCATGAATAGTTAAAGGATGAAGTACAGCGTCTCCTAGCTTCATTCTCGGACTTAGTGAAGAATAAGGATCTTGAAATATAATTTGTGATTTAACATCTTCTTTTCTGGGTTTCAACTCATTATCGGATATTTTTTCCCCATTCCATAGAAATTTTCCAGTCGTTGGTTTTTCTAAGCCTACAAGAACATTAGCGGTAGTTGTTTTACCACAACCGCTCTCACCAACAAGACAAAAGATCTCACCACGTTTAACAGAAAAACTGATATCATCGATTGCATGTACGAATTCTTGTTTCTTAGAAAATAGACGGTGAAAAAATCCCCTCTCAATCTGAAAATATTTTTTCAGGTTGGTGACTTCTAGTAATGGGGTTTTTTCTTTGAATGATTTTGATTGCAAATTTATCACGGAATTATTTGAATCTGATGTTGTATTTGTCTTCATACTTGAAACATTTTACAATGTGCTTGATGTTATTTTTTGAATCTAACTTTATAAACTGTGGATTTTCACTTTTACAAATGTCAATAACAAAGGGACAACGATCAGCAAAACGGCAACCTTTTAGAGGACTTTTTAAATCTGGAGGATGTCCTGGGATATATGCTAATTTTTTCTTTGTTTCATCTTTAACATTTGGAATAGCAGAGATTAAAGCTTGGGTATATGGATGTGCTGGTCTTTCAAAGATCGTGAAAGTATCACCAACCTCAAGGAGTTGACCAGCGTACATGATAGCTACCCGTTGGGTAACTTCTGCGACAATTCCAAGATCATGGGTAATGAGGATAACAGTTAAGTTAAACTCTTCTATAAGTTCTTTAAAAAGTTGTAAAATCCGTGCTTGGACTAAAACATCCAAGGCGGTTGTTGGTTCATCAGCAATGATTAGTTTTGGATGTAATAGCAACGCTAGGGCAATTACTATCCGTTGTTGCATTCCACCAGAGAATAGGAAGGGATAGTCTTCTAATCTAGACCCTGATATTTCTAAGCGGTTGAGGAGTTGCAAAACCTCGTTCCAAGATTCGTCACTCCAGCGGTTATGCTTCTTTAATGTATCAACGAAATTTTTTGAAACTTTTAACAGCGGATTAAGTGCATTTTGAGACGCCTGAAAAATCATTGAAATTTCGGCTCCTCGTATCTTCTGTATCTCTTCCTCTGGTAATTTTCCTAAATCCTGGCCATTAAAATTGATCTCACCACTACGAATGAGCCCGCCTTTTAACAAACGTAGTATCGCAAATCCAAGAGTACTTTTACCACAACCTGATTCTCCAACAAGTCCCAAAACCTCACCATCGTGGACTGTAAGAGAAACATGATCAACAGCCCTTACGTTTCCTTTGCTTGTTGGATATTCAACCACTAAATTATGTACTTCTAGAAGTGGTTGGCTTTTGTTGTTTTGAATCATTTCTCTGACCTTAATTTACTGATGAGAGGGTTGAATTTATCATTTAGAGCATCACCCATGAGTGAAAGGGCGAAAGCTAATAGAAAAATCATTAATCCTGGGAATATTATCAACCAAGGATATAAACGTATTTTCGAGAGTTCCCTGCTATCGTATATATCATATCCCCAATCTGGTGTTGGAGGCTGGATTCCAAGACCTAAATAAGCAAGACCTGCGTTTGTAAGGATTGCATCAGTCATATTAAATGGAATTATTGCAATTGATGAGGTTAAAACATTAGGAGTTATATATCGTAGTAATATTGTTAAATGTCCAGCACCTAACGATTTCGCTGCTTCAACATAAGCTTCTTCTTTAACCTGTAACACTTGGGAGCGAATAATACGAAAATATGTTGGAATATATACCACTGCAGTAGCAATCGATACTGGTGCTATAGTTTTGAAAAGACCAGTTGAGGCAAAAAATAACGCTAGAGCAATAGCTAATAATAGCGAGGGTAATGAATAGATCGAATCAGCAATTAGGGTAAAAAAACGATCAACTTTCCCACCAAAATAACCTGAAAGTATTCCCAATGGAATACCAATGACCATCGCAAGTAAAGTTCCAGAAAAAGCGATTATTAACGTGATACGTGACCCAAATATTATGCGAGATAACATATCACGGCCCAATAAATTTGTACCAAAGGGGTGTTCTACTGAAGGTGGAGCATACCTACAATAGGGATTTTCTTCACCACAGTCTCTATTTCGTTCTGCGTAGTGATAGGGGGCAATAATATCGGCAAAAAGTGCAATAAATACTATTATACTGAATATTGAAAGTCCTATTGTCAAAGATTTATTATGAAGAATAAGATCGAATAAATTAACGATTTTGGTTTTAACATTAAATTTAGCCTTGCGTGTTGTTGAAGTAGTCATGATTCACACACCTGAATTCAGTACTTTATCCTTGGATCCATAACTGCATAGAGAACGTCACTAAACAAACTGATTATACTAACAACGAGTATAAGAATAACAAATGCTCCTTGGACCGCTGGAAAATCCTTTTGTATTATTGCAAAATATATGTATCTCCCCAGTCCTGGAATACTGAATGTAGTTTCAGTTAAAATCGCACCTGACAATAGTAAAGCGAATTGTAAACCAATCATACCAATAGTTGGTACAACAGCATTTTTTAAGGAATACCTGTATTTGATTGTCGACTCAGGGAGACCTCTCGAACGCGCAAAGTGAACATAGTCCTGTTCTAGTTGATGGATCATGTTAGTCCGAATTAACCTGCTAATAGTTCCAGCAATTAGCATTCCTAAGGCAAGGCTTGGTAAAGCGAGATGTAGGATTAATTCTAAAGCCAAATCTGGACGGCCGCTTAGTAAAGTATCAATCAACCAGATCTCTGTATAATGGGTAAATTCACCAGTTGCTCCCCCAGGTAATAATCCTAGGATAGTATGTTTTGATAAATCTGAGAAATATTCCAACATAAATACTTGCATTAAAGTACCAACTAAAAATATTGGCATAGCGTAAACCCCAATTGAAAATATCCGAATGAGATGATCTCGTTTTCGCTCGCGATGTGAACCAGCATAAGTACCTAAAAAGATCCCTAATGGAATACCAATTAGAGTTCCAAAAGTTCCTAACATAAGAGTAGGGCCAAAAGCAAGTTGAAGTTCGTCAATAATTTTCAAGTTTGTATTATAAGATTTTCCTAGATCAAATGTAATTATTTGTAGAATAAAATCAAAATATTGCTCATGTATTGGTTTATTCAAACCCAATTCTTCTGCAATTGCATTAGCACGTTCTGGGGGCATTTGTGGACTCATTACGGCAACAGGATTAGCTCCAGGAAGAACTCGTAATAATATGAAAATAATTGTTAATAAAAACCAAACCATTGGTATTAGAAGAATTAATCTAGAAATAATGAAAGACCGTAAAGTACTCATTTTGACTATCTCCTATCCAGTATGCCTCAATAGAATAATCATTTAAATCTCTAATAGAAACCAATATCATCGTCAATTTTTGAAAATAATCTTAGATAGGATTTCTTGGAATCATTTATAAAAACATGTTGCCAAATCGAGATTTTTAAGGACAAAGAGTTTGTAGATAAGGTCTAATATATAAAAAAAGAAAGGGGGAAGAAGGGAATTTATGTTGGGTTCAGCATTTTCTCTTTTTCTTTGTGAAAAATACTCCTGTCATGAGTATTGACACAAAGGTTACAAGTAACTCAAATCCTGGAGCACCATCTGCTGCTTCGGTGGTAGTCTCCTCTTCAGTTTCCGACGTGGCTGTCGTTGTTGGTTCCACTTCCACTTCTGTAACCTTTATCGAATTATAGTGAACATTTTCAGATGGTTCAAGGGTCACACCAGCGACATTTGGTTGACGAGCAATGAATTGAGACAACATTGTAAAAAGCGGAATAACTGGGACATCTGATGCTAGAAGACTTTGGGCATCAATTTGTGCTTGTGTTCGGTCAGCAACATCTGGATCGCTGAGCATATCAGTAATTAAACCATCCATCTCAGTGGTTGAGTAATTAGTTCCAAGACTGAAGGAACCAGCACCCGCAAAGGGATCAATGTAGTTACTTGGATCGGGGTAATCGAACCACCAGCCAAGCAAAAAGAATGGCATGGTTCCCCAACCTTCTTTATAAGCTGACCATTCAGCTGCTTGGAGTTCCACATCGAAATATCCTGTTGCTATAAGTTGGGCTTGAAGGAGCTGGGCGACATCTGCTTCTGTGCTTCCATAATGTGAGGGTGTATACCAAAGGTCAATTTCATATTTGTTTGTAGTTGAGTAGCCAGCTGCAGTCATATTTCCTTCTACATTATCCATGTTAGGGCCATCTTCGAAAGCATCAATGTGACTGCTAAATATTTCTGGTACCATACTGAATAATGGTTCATTGAAATCGTCATAAACAACGTTGCAGATTTCAGCACGATCAACTGCTGAAGCAATGGCTCTTCGGACGCGTACATCACTCATGTAGGGTAGGGGGGCTCCTGTTTGGCAGTTTAGCATCAAATAACGAATGCCTGCTGTTGCTTTAGTGGCACTAGCTATGTCCGGATTAGCTTTAACAGATTTCATTTCGTCAGGACCGAATATGCGGTGAGCAACATCAATTTCTCCGCTTTCAAGTGCTAGAAGTAAAGCTGATGCACTTGCATAGAACTTGATAACTACTTTCTCATTTTCTGGTGCCGTTCCAAAATAGTGTGGGTTAGGTACTAGGATGATTTCTGTGTCTTTTGTCCAAGTATCAACCATGTAAGGGCCCAATCCATTTGGTATATGGTCTGGATCGCCTGAAATCGTATCTACTTCTAATAGACCGTCAGGACTGATTGGCCACGCGACTGTATATGTTAGTCGTTGTAGGAAAGTGGCATCGGATAAACCCAAGGTAATTTTGACGGCCGAATTATTGACAACATCTACTGTGTTGATAACATCAGCAAGGAGAAAACCAGGATCCCCGTTTAAGGCAATTGAACGTTCTAAGTTCCATTTCAACGCAGTTGCGTTAAAATCAGCGCCATCACTGAACTTTATATCTTCTTTAAGAACGAAAATATATTCGTCTGCTTCAGTATTGACGCTCCAAGATTCTACTATTGGACCAGGCTCAGCATCTGTTGAATCAATAGGCATCTCCATGACCCCATGAGTAAGTTGAACAAGAATGTTCGACGAAAAGTAGTCGTAGCAATCTGCTGGGTCCAAATTAATGATTTTGTCTGAAGTGCCAATGATTACTGTAGTAGTAGCTGCGGTGGGTTTTGCTATTGCGTTAGGAACCGTAGGTAGGATTGTCCAAAGTAACAATAGGAACATCAAGACAGTTAAACCTTTTTTTTTCTTCAATATTTTTTCACCATTTAAGTAAAAACTTGTTATCATATCATATGAAAAACAAATTTTCCCAAATATCTCATTCATATTTGAAGCTTTAAAAAGATTTAGTCTTGTGCCTTTTTTCAATGGTGCATTTTCATTGGAACTAATTATGAATTCTTCTTCCCCATGTAATAATTTTCAGTAAAAAGTGAGTTTGGATTTGCTAAAGTTCTTAAACTTAATTTTGCATGAAAACAAACAAGCGAGGAAAAAACCTCTTTCATCAAAAAATTTGTTATTATCCTTATCCCTCTCTCCCCAAGCACTCTTGTCAGGAGAATCAAAAGTGATACAAGCATTTCCTCAAGGAACTCAATTCAAATTTCCATGGCGGACATATCAGAAAAGAATCTTAAATGAATTAGAAACTGTTTTAGAAGGCAAGCGTCTACATGTGATCGCGGCACCAGGTTCAGGAAAAACTGTTTTGGGAATTGAAGTAGTTAGACGCTTAAATCGCCCAGCATTAATTCTAGTTCCTACTTTAGCGATTCAACACCAGTGGATCGAAAGATTTATCGATTTATTCTTACCTGCGAGCGATTCAATCCTAGAATGGATTTCTAAAGATATTAAAGAACCTGGATTCTTTACTGTGTCCACCTATCAAGGATTACATGCTACTTTTTTGGGAGAATCAGGAGATGAGGAGGATCTTGATGAAGATTTTGATCTTCTTGAAGAAGAACCATCATTAAGGCAAAGAAAGTCCAAGATAGGAACAATCAGTACAGATTGTAATCTCATTTCCCGTCTGAAAGAAGCTGGTATCAAAACCATTGTAGTAGATGAAGCCCATCATCTAAGAACTAATTGGTGGAAAAGTTTAACATCAATTATCCCGCAGTTGGAAGATCCAACAATAGTTGCACTCACAGCAACTCCCCCTTTTGATGTTTCTGAAACAGAGTGGAATCGCTATCAAAATCTGTGTGGTCCTTTAGATGCTCAAATCTCTGTTCCCGAGCTTGTGAAGGAAAAAAATTTATGCCCTCACCAGGATTATATCATGTTTTCAACACCTTTGGACGCTGAAACTAAAAAAATTATCCGATTTAAGGGCTCTGTTAATGAATTTATCACACAATTGTATAATAATCAAGCTTTTACTGAATATCTTGTCAATCATCCTTGGTTGGTCAATCCAACTCTTTATATCAAGGAATTACTTGACAATCCCACCTTTTTTTCAAGTATATTGGTCTATCTACATCATCTTGGATTTAAAATTCCCCGAGAATCCATAAGTATTGTCACGACCTCTCCAAGAAGGATTCCTTTTTTTGATTCTGAGTGGCTTGAAATCTTACTTGAGGGGCTTCTGTTTCCTCTTAAGAAACAAAAGGGTTCGCCACCTTTTTTGGAAGAGATTAAACACGAATTGCGTCAAATTGGAGCATTAGAGAGACGGACTATCAATTTTCGAGCTCCGAAAGAGATTGAAAAAATTTTGAAAAGAAGCTCATCAAAATTGAAAAGCATCAATAGAATTGTTGACCTTGAATATGATTCTCTCGGAAATTATTTACGGATGGTGGTACTTACTGATTATATACATAAATCATTTCTTCCGCGAGATGATGGCGATCTTAAACCATTGAACAAGATTGGAGTGGTACCAATCTTTGAATCAATTCGTAGAGAGAGTTCTTCCCATCTCAAAATTGGTATTCTAACAGGTTCATTAATTGTCATCCCGATATCCTCAATAGATATGTTGAAATCGTGTGCTTTAAACTCTGAAGTTAATCCTGATAATCTAAAGATAGCCCAGTTACCTTATACTCCTGATTTTGTTGAAATTGACATTTTAGGAATCGATAAACAACATAAAGTCCAATTGATAACGGAACTTTTTTCAAAGGGGGGAATTGAGGTATTAATAGGCACGAAAGCCCTGTTAGGTGAGGGGTGGGATGCTCCTGTGATAAATACACTTATTTTAGCAAGTTTTGTTGGTTCTTACATGCTTTCAAATCAAATGCGTGGTAGAGCAATAAGAACTGAAAGAGAAAATCCGAATAAAACTGCAAATATTTGGCATCTCATATGTGTCGAACCAAAACCAAGAATATCACGTATGAAAGACGAATATATCATCAATGAAGATTTTCTAACTTTAAATCGTCGTTTTCGAGCATTTGTTGGCCCCTCCTTTAACCAAACTATGATAGAAAATGGCTTAAAACGACTAGATATTGGTGAGCCTCCTTTTACAAACGAGGAAATTAAGTTAATCAACGATAACATGATTGGGAAGGCCCTAGATAGACATAAAATGAAAAAGGATTGGGAACTTGCTCTCAAACAAGGTGAAGATGGAGTAAAACTCATTGAGGAAATTAAGACTAAGAAAGAAGCACTACCTCAAGGATTTGTTTTCATGAATACAGTTAGTGCGATTCTTTGGGAAGGCCTTTTCATGTTATTACTTTTTCTAAGTTATTATCTTGAAAGCTTTGGAGAAGTATTGTTTGAATCATATTTCTACTCACTGGAAGTATTCTTTATTTTATCGTTCTTTGGTCTTTTAATTCCAACAATTGCATTTTTGCCGTATTTCTTAAGAGCATTTTGACTTTTTATCAAACATGTCCCGATTCGATCGAGTATGAAACAAATTGGCATTGCACTACTTAAATCACTCATTTATGCTGGTGTCATAAAGACAGATTATCAAGAATTACGAATACGGGTTGAAAACGATGAAATGGGTTCAGTATTGTGCCATTTAGAAGGGGGTACAAATCGGGAGAAAAAAATCTTCTTAGATGCCTTTCAAGAGATTTTAAATCCTATTGAGAACCCAAGATATATTCTCATACGGAAATCTTTCCTACTTAAACGGCTGGGACGGTTAGATTATCATTCTGTTCCCACAATACTAGGATCGAGGAAAAAAAATGCGCAATACTTTGCTAAAATGTGGAAAAAATTCGTTGGAAAGATGGAATTAGTTTATACAAGGAATTTAGAGGGACGTATGGAGTTACTTAAAGCAAGAAACCACTCGTTATCGTCTCACTTTGTCCCTCGTTCAGAACGAATAAGTCATTGGTCTTAATCGAAATTTAGCTTCCCTTGGAATCGAATTTTTTTTACCAAAATGCTTATCAAGGCTACTATAAAGACTTCGATCAAGAAGAATCCTGAAGCCTTTTTAGTTGTGGATTCTGTTTTAGTAGTAGTTGTTAAAGTAGATCTAGGAGTAGTATCAGTAGTTGGTGGGAGTTTTGTTGTGGGAATGGTAGGAACAATGGTAGTAGGAATACTACCCACTGTTAAAATGACAGTAGTTTTTCTAATATTGCCCGCTGAATCTATTGCTACAATCGTAATGTTATGACTCCCTTCAGAGAGATCGGATATGAATGATCCACTGGGGAAAGCTGTTGTATTGGCTATTCCATCAAAAAAAATTGTAACTACGCCCTCAGAGACCGTATAGTTTAACTGAACGCTAGTTTGATTATAAGTAGTATTGATGGGATTTATGATGTTTATACTGGGCACATGAGTATCCACGGTAAAAATCACTGTATCTTTTCCTCTGTTCCCAGCTTCATCTAAAGCAACGATTGTAATATTATGATTTCCATCCAATAATTCAGATAAAACCAACCCATCAGGAAACGCTGAACTAAGGGCTAAATCGTTAATGTAGATAGTAACTATGCCATCGGAAACAAAGTAGCTCAGGGTGACACTATTCCGATCGTAGGATGAGTTATAAGGTGAATTAATGATTACGATAGGAGCAATGGAATCTACAGTAAACCATTCTTGACTAAACGCTTCATTTCCCGCACTGTTATTGAAAAAAACCTGCACCTGGTAATTCCCATCAATCCATGTGAGCTCTTCTCTTTTCCACCTGTTTTCATCCGAATCATAGATCATGGAATTGTTTACTGACCAAGAACCATTCCTATACCGAAACCAAGCAGTATGAACCTTTGAGGTGTTACTGGCATAAATATCTACCCTTGAGGTGGTATAAGTTGTATTACTCGGACTGATAATGGTCACATACGGAGTTGTCGTATCCACGTTGAACCACTCTTCATTAAATCCTTCATTTCCCACACTATCATTGAAGAAGACTTGTATTAAGTAATTACCATCACTCCATGTAAGGACTTCTGCCTCCCACCTATCATCATCCGAATCATAGATCATGGGATATTGTACTGACCAAGAACCATTCCTATAGCGATACCACGCCGTATGAACTCCGCTTAGGTTTGTAGCATAAATCGGAATGAAAGGTGTTGAATAGGTGATGTTCATGGGGGAAATGATACTACTTACTATAGGTGGTGTTACGTCAACAAAGATTACTATCATGTCAGCTTTACTTTGATTTTTTCCATCAAATGCAATGATTCTATAACTATGCCATCCTTCTGGTTGATCATTTAATGATATACTTGTTTCAGTTGTTGTTTTCAGATAGATTCCATCTCGAAATATTGCATAATTTTCTATTCCATAGTCATCAGTTGCACTCCATAAAAAAGTAGGATTTCGGTTAGTTAATGTTCCATTCCCTGGGTTGGTTATTGAAACACTTGTTGGTGTTTCATCAAGACTAAACCAGGTTAACGACTGATTTAAACTATCCATTCTATCAATTTCGTCATCCATCGCCTCCCAATTAAAAGAAAAATACATTACCTTATGTGTTCCACTATATTTAATTGCTGCGCCATAGTCTGAATCATTATAATAATTTAAGATTATTGAGGCCCCTGTACTCGCATTAATATCACTCGGATCCTCATGATGACCACTTCCTGCTCCTCCTCCTACATAATATCTTTTACCTTCGAATAGTTCACCATTAACTCCTGATACGTATCTATTATCAATCACACTATCTTCCTGATAGATTGCATGTAGATAATTTTCATAGAATGACTCTGTATAAATATCACGACCAATATCTTGGCCAGATATCCATAAGTATCCGCCAGAATCAAGGTAAGATTGAATGTTACTTTGATCAGTCGCTGTTAGTGTAGTACTGGAGTCTATTGATGTAAACCAAATTACAAGTTGATATTTTTTCAACTTAGTGGCTGATGGACTTCCCGATGTTTGAACACTATAATAGTCGTAACTTATGCCCTCATACAATGATAGTCTTCGTAATGATCTCTCGTAATATTTCTCGTAACTTTGTCCTGTATCATCATCAACTAATAATATTGGCTGATTGAAATTATCAGTATAAATATTATTTACTGATGAAAATGATATATGTCCTTGAGAATCAACTGCTTTTACTAAAAAGGAAAAATTGCCATCAGGTAAAGCTGTAGTATTATAAACATACTCATAATGCATTCCTGTAAAAGAAGTATTAATCCAAGAATCATCTGCAATTTTTAAATAAACTGCTTTCAAATCCGAATCTTCTGCGTCAATCTGAACTGTATTTTGCCCAATTTGTTTCTGATTTTCACTCGGAGACACAATAGAAACAACTGGAAAATCACTGCCTGACGTAGATGTTAAGTTGAAGATACCTGAGCCTTGATTGGTAAATGATGTCTTTATAACTAAGTAATATATCCCACTCATTTCTGGAGTATAAGTAATATATTCATCTGCTCCAAAAACAAAGTTTGTTGATCTTGCAGCTAATATAGGTTCCCCAAATTGATCTGAGTCTGGTTCATATAAGAATAGATCAAAATCTGAGCCATCAGGAACAGCCAATATAAATGTATAATTTGTCTCCGCGGTTAAGGTTACATTTTGTGCCCAAACTTTACGTTTTCCTAGTTCAAAAGAAAGCATCCCATCTGCTAATGTACCAATCTCATAAGTATTTTCCATTGCTTCAATAGCTGCATAAATATTTAGCCTCCCATAACCCTCAACAATATCTTTTCCCCCTCTATCATCTAAATATATCTCGTTTGCAGTCATAAGGATCAATTGCTTAACTTTAAACGGATTACTAGCTGAACCATAACCATTCTCCCAATAATTGTATCCGCCCATAGCTTGAATTAGTAAGGCTAATGATCCAGAGACAAACGGACAAGACATCGAGGTTCCTTGAATATTAGTGAAATCATTTGAAACCTTATCGCTCCAAGTAGAAGTTTTTGAATCAGCATCATTACTATCAACTTGAAGGATAGCACCTTGAGTCCTTTCACCTCCAGGAGCAACAATGTCAGGTTTTGTTGTATTTGACGTCTCTCCGGGGCCTTCTGATGAATATATTGTGATTGCGTCATAATCGTCTGATGCTCCGACAGTTATTACTCCATCAACTTGACCAGGGCTGAAAATTGAATTCTTTCCTTGACCATCATTACCTGCCGATAGAACTACTGTAACTCCCGAATTCACTAAAGCGGCTGCTGCGGAATCAACAGACACGACAGTTCCAGAAACACTAAAAGACCCAGATGCGATAGCGATATGATAAGTCTCTTTGTTATTCCTAACCCAGTTAAAAGCTTCGATTACCTCATCTGATGTACCAGAACCTGTCTTATTAAATATTTTTACTCCCACTAGTTTTACATCTGGGGCAACGCCCGTAAAACGACTATAATTGTCCGTTGAATCGGGATATGGATATTTATTTACACCTGCGACATCAAGCATTCCTCCACTGACTCCCCAACTAACACCAAGCGCCACTTCCCAATAACCGAAATCTTCCTCTGATGAAATAGTACGACTAACAGTCATATTCGAGTTACCTGAGGTATCACTAGCCATCAATGTACCATTGGGAGCATATAATTTGAGATCTGTTCCTTCTGCCGATGATTCACCTTGCCACACGTAACTGATATCTATTATGCCCGTTCTATTTACCCAGATCATATAAACAAAAGCACCTGAAGTACTTTCTCCTGGATCATAACTATAACTCCAAGTAGATACAATTCTCCCATTGTCATAACTATCATTATATTCATTTGCCGCAACTATTCCTGCAACATGAGAACCATGTCCAGTATAATCCTCTGGTGTTGTAGAACCATCAGCAGTTGCATCATACCAACCGACTATCTTTTTATCCCAATTTTGATCTTCAAATCCTGGTGAAAAAGCTGTATGAGAGTCATCGATTCCAGTGTCGAGGACCGCAATAGCCATGTTAGGATCACCAGTATAATTCAAATTATCCCAAACGTGTGTTCTTATCATTGCAAGATGGGTTGCTACGTCAGAATTTCTCATAGCAGGTAAATTTTCTTCTATTAATTCAATATTTGATTTAACCTGTTCAGAAAATTCTATTATATTTGAAACGTCAATTTCTCCACTGAAACCATAGACCGTGTCATCAAGATCGTCCCAGACATGGTGGGCTACTCCCCCAAATTTCTCAAATAGTAAAACTTCGTCTTGAAACTCGTTTGTCTTTGTACTAATGATTATAGAGATCCGATTACCTTTCGATCCTTTTGTAATCTGTTTTTCTAATTCATCAGTAATTCGATTGGTATTCTTATCTAACTGTTTCATTTGGTCTTTTTTCATTTTATCAATGTCAATGAGATAATTTAGTTCTCTTTCCTCTTTCCTTTCTTGATATAACGACGACTCGGACTGGATTTCAGGATTTGAGAATATTACAGATGATAAAGTAGGAGAAGTGAGAAGCTTTTCGCTTCCAAATGTGAATGACGTTTTCTTACTCTCCAGTGTTAGCATATTGTGATATCTTGGTTCATTTTCTTCCGAACCGTTATCAACAATAAAATAAGAGAAAATAGATAGGCTTAAAAGACCTATTATTATAATAGTAGAAATTTCTGATTTTAAATGTTTTTCTACGGTATGTAATGTCGCTAAACTAAGATTATGGTTATTAAAAGAGTTTGTTCTAGCAAACAATCATCATACCCAGTTTATTTAGTATTATTTTTCTTATTATAAATTATACCTAATCCAGAAGAAGAACTCTTTAGTTGCAAAATCCTTGAAATACTGAGGAATCAATGAGTGTAATTGTAAGATAGAAACTTCATTTAGTCCAGGTTTTAATATATGAAAAATATAATTAATCCTTGAGATTTAATTGGTGATTTAATTGCTACCAAGAGAACGAATAGAAAATACGGTTCGATTTCGTGAAATAGACCGAATTCCTAAAGATTTTGGTGGCCCTGTGAGTGGAATCTCTCGAATAGCGTATGAAAAACTATTGAAATATTGGAATTTAATTATTAGGAATATCCCTTTTTCTGACTTAATTCAACAATTAGCGGTCATCGATGAAAAAGTATTGACCAAATTACGGGTGGATACTCGCCACGTTAAAATGAATCCTCCTAACCGAGAAGAGCTCACAGTTAATGGGAAAATAGCTTCTTTCTATAATGTATATGGCATAAAATATCAACCTATTGGAACCTCCCAATATGATATTCTGTATTATGAAATGGTCTCCTATCCTTTAGCAGAAGCCTCTTTAAAAGAAGTTAGAGAATATGAATTTCCCTCCCCCACGGAAAAATGGTTTACTGGGTGTGAGAAAACAGCAAAAAAATACTGGGAAGAAGATTATGCCGTAGTTGCAGATCCCATGTCTGGAGGTATCCAAGAAATGACAATTGGCCTCCGTGGATTTCATAAATTTCTTTCTGATCTATATGGAAATCGGGACATAATAGAAGAGCTTTTAGATAGAAACCTAAGACACCAAAAGCTCATTTGGGAGAGCTGGTTAAACGAGGTAGGAGATTGGGCATCGATAGCAATGTATGGTGATGATTATGGGACACAGGGACGTCTCCTAATACATCCTCAAATGTGGCGAGAATTAGTAAAACCTAGGATTAAATCCTTAATTCAATCCATAAAAAAGAAGTTTCCAAAATTAAAGGTTCAGCTGCATTCCTGTGGTTCCATTGTAGAAATTATCCCCGATTTGATTGAAATTGGATTTGATATTCTCAATCCTGTCCAACCTACCCCAAGAATGGATCACGCCATTCTAAAACAGAATTATGGTTCTAAAATCTGCTTCCATGGAGGAGTTGATATCCAAGAAGTATTACCTCGAGGATCACCATTACAAGTAGAACAGGAAGTCAATAGGATTCTCACTACCTTAGCTAGTGATCATACTGGGTATATTTTCGCCATGGCTCATAATATTCTGGCTGATGTCCCTCCAGAAAATATTATAGCTGCTTTCAATGCATTAGATTGATCCAATCAAGTCACCTCTTCCAACCAGTCAGAACATAGTATGAACACTATTTACACGTAATGAATAAGGGTTTCAAACTACTGCCTCATCGACAAAAGGTTGGCCAATTGAAAATAATAACGCTGTGTGGACGTTAGATTTCGCTTGGTATCTTGGAGCTTTATAAATATAGAAAAGTTTAATATCTTCTAAGATCATTAAGTAATTTTGGGAAAATGGGAAAAAGATGATATATTTTGAAGACTAAATATCTATCAAACAACCAAAATGTGATTACATTATCATCAATTTGCCGAATTCTGTCCAATTTTGCCTGTATCATTCTCACTATAGAGAATCTTATTCTTTTTATATTGTCTGACCTAGCTAATCTCTTATTTGGGAGCCCTGGATATGTGGAGGCGTATAAGTTCATTATGACCACCCCAATCGATGTTGTGGCATTCATCCTTTTTGGTATTGCGCTAATCTTTGAATATTATCAAGGACGTTGTCCTTCTTTCCTGTGTATAGGACTCTTATTCCTTTGTTGGGGTTTTCTAACAGTCATCTGGCGAATAATGATCTATCCTCCTCAATCAGATTCAGCGGATTGGCGTGAACCATCATGGGTTATATTAAAACCTTTTGTAATTCCTATTATCATCTTTTTAATAGCTGCAGTCTGTTTAACATTAGCACTCGGATTATTGATTGTCACCTTAGACAGGTTGACGAAAGAAGGATTAGCAATCCAAGAACTCCATCCTAGAAGCAGATCTCTCTTTCATTTTATCAGTTATCTGTACTTAGGTTCACATTTAATTTTTTCTATAATCACTTTCTTGGCCTTCATCCCATCCATATGTTCTATTTTGTCGATACCAAAAATTTTTTTTGACTCAGTCGTAGGTAGACTGCTACAAATACTTGGCTTTTTTGCATTTTTTCTGAAATTAATGATGGTACCAATCTTTGGAGCTTTTTTCTATCTCCTTATCACTGTTTTGTACATGAATCATAGGTTCGCTAATGTCCAGAAGGTGAATTAATGAGTCTTAAAATGAAAATAAAGATGAAAACCATGTTTATTCAAAATCAGAAGAACGGTGTAATTGTTTTCAACACATTAAATTGATCCTATTAAGTATTTTTTAGTTGTACTTCATTTTTTTCCTAGATGTGATGAAGACCATGACTGCAATTATCCCAATTAGGGAAACTGAAATAGTAGATTCTGTTGTTGCTTGAAAGGAATCAAGATCGTATTCTGCAATGGCATCCCCTACTTTCGGGCCATATGCTCGTAATTTTATATGTACTGAATAGTTTGGTTCGTCAATTGAAAATTTATATGTGATTTGCCTGTTAGATTTCGCTCCTATTTCACCAAGATTCACTGTAAGGCCTGTATCGAGTAGGGTCAGGCCTGTGACCTGAGAAACCGTAAAATCAAGGATAATGCTGCTATTTGTTCGAATGTATGATGAAGGATTAGTTACAGTGACTTCAATCTGGAGCTGTTCTCCTACTTGTTTATTCTTAGTTTTAATTGATAGATAGGGGGCTTCTTCCGCCATAAACAAAAGGCCGGGATATGTTTGGGCGGAATTATCAATAACTTCATTTGCAGGTGGATTACAATAATCCCACACACCACGTTGATGATGATAACCAGTAATTTCATTATAGATTGAAAAGTATTCTAAGGGATTGCCATAGGTCTCAAACGTGAAAGCAAGAAGCGTACCATTAGAATACATCCAGTCGTCCCACACACCCGAAGTAGCATAACCAGCTCCCCCTGGTTCATACGAGAAACCTGTGAGTTCTTGCAGTTTTGTCCCTGTGCTGATGTACAAGTCCCTATCAAATCCAGCTTGCAATAAACCTTTGTGTGCCGAAGGACCTAATATCATAGTATAATCCATTCCAGAATGGAGGGAAACTGCCGTGATAAAATTCCTTTCTAGGACAAAATCACGAAAGCGTGCTGTACAATTTTCAGAAAATGCTTGGGGTCCATGGTAATTCCAAGCGGAAGGATTGTCAGAAGCACCATTTAGATTCCCAAATTGGTAAGCATAGTTACGATTAGGATCGACTCCACCTGGTTCATCATTACCAATTATCCCGTCTTGATCTAGATCTAATCCTTCATAACCAATGAAATCTCCAAACTCATCAATTAATCTATCAACATATCCATCCATATCAGTGTCTCGCGCTTCATATTCATCCTCAACACCATCTCCGTCTTCGTCAATTGGACGTGCAGTTTTTCTCTGCCATGGAAACTGACTCATCAGTTCCGCGCCATCGATATTAAGGCTAGGGATCACATAAATAGCTTTAGTGTTCAGAAGGTTCTGAATGGAGGTAGAAGACGATAAAAAATTAAAAATAACTTTATCGATGAAATACAGAGCATTTTCAACTGAAATTTGCTCCTGAGCATGGTGCTGACCAACGATCAGCACTTCAGTTTTTGGCAACGCAATTGATTCGTTCGTAATCCGAACACCGTAAATTTCTCTCTCAAAATAAGTTTTTCCTATCGAAAACAGTTCAATAATCTCTGGATATGTCGTATTAAGAAACTTAAACTTGTGTACGAGTTCAGAATAGTTATGGTATAACCCGTACGAAGGACCAAAAACAACACTATCATCACCTTGTTGATCACCAGGGGCGTCATCATACTCGTCCCAGATAAAGCTGTAACCTCCTCTAATTATATTTTTTAATGGAAAATTCAGAACAGGTGATTTGGGTGTCATAACCAATGTATGGGAATCGATAAGCGCTATTGAGCTTACGAGTATGAGGCCAGTAAGTAAACTCACAATAAAAATCAGTTTCGTCATTTTTTTCTCCGGTATCCTTGCTTTCTTTTTGGGATTATTGATCCTCTTCACATTCAAAGTTAGCCAAACGGAACCTTCTTATTATATGTACTGGATAACTGGATTTATTGCCTAGTTTTTAATGTCTCATATTCCTGAAAATAAATCATATGAGGTAAACAGCCCATGTCCTCTCCAATACAATCAGTAAGGCAATTCCGACATTTATCCATTGAAAAGGGTAAACCAAGTCCAAGCAGGTCTTTTGTAAAATCTTCAAATTTCTTTAAATCAATAATATCCTCGTCTAATATTGACTGTTCATATTTTTGCATAAAACAATCAGCAATATTTCTTAAGAGGGAAAAAACTTCAGAATCAATAATTATATTCTTCTCATCAGAGACTTCAAAAATACCAATAAACAAGAACCCTTCAAATACGATTCCTGCCATTCTATAACTTTGAAATCCTAAATCAATTACCCTTAGTCTATCTTGAATTAATTCTGCTAAAATATCTTTGATGGCGTTAAAATAACCACCTAATAACTCTTTTTTCTCTCCCATTTCACTCAAACGGTTATTAAATGTCTGACAAGCAAAAACCTCCTCAAAATCAAAACTTTGAGAGAAAATGGGTAATCCATTCGGTCTTATAATAATTAGATACCGTATTTGTAGATCCAATTGGAGAAGCTCCTTAGAGATGAAAGATTGAAGTTCCTTAATAATAATAATATATTTATACTTGAGTTTATTGTTCTGGACTCGAGTATAATTAACTCAACTTAAGTACAATACCTTAATAAATTATCATAATGAATCTTCTAGAGAAGGCTTATGAGTGATAATGAAAAAGACAAGTTTCCTAGAAAGCGAAGATTGGAACGAGAACGTAAACAACGTCGAGACAATATCATTAAAACTGCAGAATGGTTTTTTATAAATCAAGGATATGACCAAACAATGGTTGATCAAATTGCCCTGAAAGCAGGATATAGCAAAGCGACTATCTACAACTATTTTGACTCCAAAGATGATCTTTTTACTGCTGTTGTTTCTAAGGCTTTTGAAAAAATGTTTCAAATCATGGAAAACACAATGAATGCCCAAGACGTGAAATACGAACTAAAAACCCTTGGAAATGCTTATTTAACCTTTGTCGAGGAATATCCTGATTATACAGGACTCTTTGAAGCGGGTAGATTAAATTTAGTTATTGGAAAAATGATCACAAAAGAAGAGACTAATCAAGACTTGACTGAAAGCGAAAAAGAATTCAGAAATCACCAATTGAATATTGAGAAACTTATGATAAATGTTATTACCGAAACACTGAAGAATTCGGGAGTTCAGGCAAACATAGATCCTTTCTCAGTTGTGATGGCCCTAAGTACTCTTGGGTCAGCTATCAACGAATTGGTGATGCGTGGAAAAAGGGGTCAGCCAGAAGATAGATCTCGAGAATATCTAGCAGTTTTATTCAACATTATTGACAAGGGGCTGAAACATTATGATGATTGAGTATTGTACCATTTCAAAAAAGGATAAAAGTGACATAAAGTGTACAATACAGGCGATTCAGCATACATTTACGTAAATGACTCCATGAAGAATATCATTCTCATAGGTTTAGTGATCCTCCTCGTAGGATCATTACTGGGTGGATATTTCCTCTCCTTCTATGGTTTCTTTGAAGGAATCGAGCTTGGACGTATATTATTCCCCATGTTTATTCTTTCTGAGATTCCAATTTTAGTAAATTACTTCTACTTCGTTCTTACCCGTTTTGGACTACCAATAAATAGAATTTCGACAATTTTTTCTTTATATTATACACCAAGTCTGATGATCCATAGTGGAATTTACACCATCGTTATAGGGCTTGCTTTTGCACATTTGTTATTAGTAACACACCAATCAGTATATTGCATGATTTTCATGGGTGTTCTAGGACTTCTATGGATAATTGATTATATTCTCTGCTCTGAAAATTGGCCATTGTATCCTAGAGCTGAACAGAACACGATTTTCTTATATTGGTTCCAACGGGTGATTTTATTTGGCTTACTGATTGGATTACCTTTTCATGCAAAAACCTGGAGCCTATTATTAGTAAGTGTATTTACTACTATAACATTTGGTTCTCTATTCGTTGTAATTTTCCGAGAATTTCGGGATAGGAGAATAAATACCCTGAAAATGGGGAACCCCGTTACTTAGGTGGTGAAATTAATGGTTCGTGCGTTAATACTATATCATTCTCTCTTTGGGAATACAAAAGATGTTGCTCTCAGTCTAGCCAAAGGAATTGAAGAGACAGGTGTTGAAACCGAGTGTCTGGGTATTGATGAAGTTAGTATTGATCAAATATCTAACTATGACTTCCTTGCTATTGGTGGGCCCACTCACATGATAGGCTTATCTAAAACCATGAAGGATTTTTTGAAGAAGCTTAAATCCATTAATCTGCGTGGGATAAAAGGATTCAGTTTCGATACTAGAAACCACTCACGACTAAATAAAAAAAGGTGGTTTGTTCTTGAAAATAGTGCTGCCAGAAGGATTGAGGGAAAAATGAAAAAGATGAAAATGATAATTATTAAACCTCGGCAATCAGCTATTGTATATGGGAAAGAAGGACCCCTCGAATCGAATGTTGAACCTTCATTTCTGGAGATAGGAACAGAAATTGGTAATATCCTTATTTCATGAACAAGGAATCAAATCCTTCTTTTATTTTTTTATTCCTACCATTGTAAAGCAAGGGATCAACAGGTTTCGATCAAGATACCTAAAGAACTCTATTATTGTATAAAGTAAAAGTAATATCGAGTTATTTCAAATATTAATCATTTTTGTCTTTCCGATCCCTTTCTGCCCTTCTTTCGGTTTCTTGCTTCTCTCGTTCTTCCTTTTCTTTTGTGTGTTTATCGAAAAAAGACGAAAAGGCCGCTTTTCTCTCGTCTCGTTTTTTTTCCTTTGCTTCTAGAACTTCCTTTTTTTCTCTCTTTTCTTCTTCTTTTTCAGCCTGTTTTTGGACTTTTTTTTCCTCTTTTATACGCTTTTTTTCAGATTTCTCCTTCTTCTCGGCAGCTTTTTTTTCCTCTTTTATTCGCTTTTTTTCAGACTTCTCCTTCTTCTCGGCAGCTTTTTTTTCTTCTTTTTCAGTTGCTTTCTTTTCCAGAACATTTCACCTTCAATTATTCAATAGATATCTTTTTTTCTTCCGATTTTATAGGAACTATTGATTTTACTGAAACTTGTAAAGTTCCATTGTTAAATTTCGCTTTCACTGACTCTAGGTCAATTTCCTGATCAAAATCCACTTTGAAAAGAAGCGGGGTAAAAACGCAACTCTATGGACATTAGTGGATTTCTTTACGATGGGAATCGGAGTGTTAATATATCTTTTGGTACGTCGCTCTGAAGTGGCTTGTATTGCAAAAATACTCGATATTCCCATACAAGGCAGTACATCTCTAAAAGGGGAACTGTAATGTGAAAACTGTGGAAATACTATGGATATAATGGATCAATATTGTACAAAATGCGAAATTGCAGTTTGAATGAGAAATAGTCAAAAAATCACACAGTTCCATCATACGATAATAACCATCATAAGTTCGAATTGGATTCCAAGTAATCTTTGATAACTCTTCGCATAATTTGTCAAGAATTCAAAGAAAGGTATTTTCTTCAAGTTGAAACATCTCACTCAAGGCGTGCAATCTCTCCTATTCTGTATTGGAAAAAATTAGCAAAAATAGTAGTTGATGTATAAAAATTTATTGAACGTTGTATTCTCATCAAGTAAGAAGTGGGATTAAAAGGGAGATTATTTCTCCAAGACAAATAGACTTGGTAGATCCGAACCTGGTTTAGTCACCTGTGTACACAAAAACGATAAATCCCAGCACCTCTTAGCTCAGAAATGGCTTTCTTAGTGGGCAATGAAAAATACAGTATAGAGAATCAGCAGTCGATATCGTGAAGGATTTAAAGGGTAAACGCAGCAGAACCAGAAGGATGAATTACAATACGACTTAGATGGTGGAAATATGAAAGAAACAGTTGTTCAGGCATTAGCTGATGGGCTTTATGGGAAAAATACCCATTTAAATCCAAAAAAAGTTGTAGAAGGGTTAACTCCTGCAAACGCGAAAATCAAACCAGATAATGACAATCATTCCTGTTGGGATCTATTGCACCATATAAAAATCTGGCAAAAGGCAATACTAGAAGCAATAAAAGGAAAAGAAGTGAATTGGAGCGATATTTCTAAAAATCACAATTGGCCAAGTACGGAATATCTATCAGATGATCAGAATTTTATTAACCTTGTTAAAATGTTCGAAGATGGTCTCTTGGAGGCTGAAAAACTTATTAAAACAAGTGACCTGCATAAACCCATGCCTGCGTGGGATGGTGCTCCAGTTATCCAGGCCATCATTGTTCTCTTACAGCATAATTCCTATCATTATGGCCAAATTGTTGCTGTAAGAAAGAGCTTAGGAATCTGGCCTTGAGGAGCCTTTAATTTTTATGAAAAAGTAAATGTCCTCCTCTTTTTTAGTAAAAAATCAAAAGAGATACTTCAATTGTCACAATATAAGATTTAGGAAGAAATTTTCATGGAATTACTACGAACACCAGATGATAGATTTAAGAACCTTCCAGATTACTCTTTTCAAGCTCATTATATCGAGATAGAAGATATTAGAATCCACTATCTTGATGAGGGTATAAATGAAGAGGACATCATCCTCTTAATGCACGGGGAACCCTCATGGAGTTATCTCTATCGGCACATGATCCCCATTCTTGTAAGTGCAGGATTTAGAGTTCTAGCTCTAGATTTAGTGGGATTTGGTAAGTCTGATAAGCCCAGATATAAGAGAGATCACTCATATATGAATCATGTGAGATGGATCAACAAATGGGTCATCGTACTCAATCTTCAAAATGTTACTTTATTTTGTCAAGATTGGGGATCGTTGATCGGTTTAAGGGTAGCTGTCGCCAATCCTGAGCGTTTCAAACGGATTGTCTTATCAAATGGTGGTTTGCCAACAGGGGCGGGTAAAATGTCCAAGGCTTTTCTCCAATGGCAAAAATTTTCCCAATCTTCTCCTGATTTTGAAGTTGGAGCTATTATCCAAATGGGAACCGTACGAGATATCCCAGAAGACATTCTAAACGCCTACCGAGCGCCATTCCCAGATGAGTCTTTCCTGGCAGGTCCTAGGGTGATGCCTTCCTTAGTCCCCACATCTTCAGATGACCCCGAGCATGGCCCAAATACTCTCGCAAGAGAGCAATTTAAACTCTGGAACAAACCCTTCCTGACATGTTTTTCAGATAGTGATCCAATCACTGAAGGAGGAGATCGTTTATGGCAAAAAATTGTACCTGGAGCCCGAGAACAAAACCATACAGTTGTGAAAGGTGGAGGACATTTTGTACAGGAAGATTGTGGTCCAAAATTAGCGGAAATTATAATAAATTTTATCCAAGAACCAAGCCACTAATTAGATTCAGTGGGTGTACAAATGGAGATTGCTGAAAATATCCTAAGAGCTATTGGTAATACCTCGATAGTTAAATTGAATAATATCATACCATCAGATTCTGCAGAAGTGTTATTAAAATTGGAATGGGAGAACCCTACTGGAAGTATGAAAGATCGTATGGCACAGGCAATGATTGCAGAAGCAGAAAAAGATGGCCGATTAATGAAAGGGGGAACTGTAATTGAATATACTGGTGTAGTACTGGTACTTCATTAGCATTGGTATGTGCTGTCAAAGGTTATCACATACGTATTGTATCGTTTGATGCTTTTAGTGAAGACAAAATAAATCATATGAAAGCATTAGGAGCTGATATGACGATTATTCCTAGTCATGGAGAAGGCATTACCAAGAAGCTTATTGAAGAGATGATTGAAAACAGGGTCAGTTTTTTTTTCAAAGTCATTTTCCTCTATCGAATACGCTCCTCTTAATCATTTTAAAGATGATTGTTGAGGTAAATCCATGGGGTGTAATCCATCTATCGAAACGAGATCCAACCAAGGTGTTTGAGGATTTTGATACCTCAAAGATATCTTATTATGCTTTAAGCACAAACACACCTAAGCTGCCACTTATGTTTTGATTCATGGAACAGAAGCGATATGGTTACTTTCTCCTGTGCTTCTCAGAAGCAATGAATCCCGTAATGGCGCCCCGTATGAACTCTATTTTAGCTCTATGTGGAAATTCTCCTAATGATTTCAACCCAAATTTGATATATGTAAATAGGGAGTTTTCCGTTTTCTTCGGAATCAATCGGTCATAATATTCGTCATTCTCTTCCATTAATCTCGGAGTAAAAAATCCACCATAACAATACCCTAGTAAAAAGTACATCCGATTTACACTTAATTGTGGATTAAATCGAAGTGTTGGATGCAAATAATTAAACCTGGCTAAATTATTTTCAAAAATTAATTCTTGGACTTCCTTAAAAAAGCCTGTTCCTACTATTGGTGTTGCAAATACAAATGCAGCTTCTTTTATCCCTAAGGTTTCAGCTGCGAATACAGGATATTGACGAATTTGAGTCTCTGTTTGGCCTGGAAAGCCTAGCATTAACGTTCCTAGTGGAAATCCCCCTGCTTGATCGATAATTTTAATAGCACGATAGACTGTCTTTATTGATTGACTTTTCTTAGTATTCTTGAGAATAATTTTGTCTGGAGTTTCAACACCGACCTCGAAAAAGTTAAATCCATTTTTAACCATTCTGTGAATAAGGTCAGGATTTCGTGCTATTGTATCAGCCCGAACTAGAATGGAGAAAGAGATATCATACTTTCGTTCTTCTAATAATTCACATAACCTGTTAATTCTCATTATATCGGTTTTTCGTCGACCTAAGAAATTTGGATCGGTACATGTAATTGTCAAGGGACTATTTTGATGGAACTTTACTATTTCATCGATTTCTTGAATAACATTCTCTGGGCTTCGTTGTCGGGCTCGCCCATACATTTCTGGTTCACAACAGAACGAACAACGACCGTTACACCCCCGAGTGGTAGATATAGAATCATAATATCGACCAGGCATTTGAAGATGAGTATAAAAAGAATGTCGAAACTTTCTAGCGGGAAATTTCAGACTATCAAGATTTGAAATTGGGGATCGTTCTCCACTAAGCTTAATTTTCCCATTTTCTCGAAAAAATATCCCTTTCACCTTATGTGGATCCTCTAATCCTGTATTGCATATCTCCAGAAATGTCTTTTCACCTTCTCCTTTCACAATGTAGTCAAGTTCTGGGATATACCTCAATAGGCCAGGAAAAAGAGTCGGATAATAACCTCCAGCGACTATCATGGCTTCTGGACGGGTTCTACGACAAATTCGAGTAGTGTCTACGATTGCGTTATGCCATGCATATTGACACGTAATGCCGATAATATCTGGTTTAATTTGATTTATTTCTTTTTTCAAATTAATTTTGTGATGGGAAAGATCAATGATTGATATATGAGATACATTAGATTCTATTGCTGCAGCAATATATTCTAAACCTAAAGGTATCTCACAAACGAGTAAAGATAAACCAGAATCAAATTTAGGTTTAATAAGTAGGACTTTTGGCACATTGATTCGATTTTCAAAGTACTTCATATTTTTTGTTAAGCCTTAGAACGAGGGTACTCATCAAAAACCTTTAACACTCAAAAACGGAGTGGTGTAACACGTATTACTCTCGAAATTCCCTTCTGTTCATGTATGGTTGCAGGGAAAGGGTTAATCACAATAACTCTGGAGAGTAATTCTTAACCCCACTATATGCAACCACAATTGGACCATAATCACATCCATCAAAAAATTTTCGATCCTTGAAGATGTTTTATCACTCAAGCTTTTTGGATAGGAATTCATAAACAATAACCAAGGCAACTCCGAAATCATTTGGTAGAAGAATTGGGAGGAGAACTATTTCAAACATTGAGAAGTAATAAAATGTTTGATAGTGGAAGAAGAAACAGTCCCAGCAGTACCACAGTAATAAGAAGGACTCCATAAATGAGTAAGAACAGAATTGCGATATTTGGTACATCACACGAAATGATAGTTGATATTGCTAACAGAAAGGATATTTTCAATATGATCAGGCAAAATAATACCCAGTATTACTTTGATTATATGGTGATATAAGATTAAAAGTCAGTAAAGTGATGATTACATGTCATGCAACGCACAATACAATGTTCACTACCAACGGATGCTGACCTATTAGAGACGATAGAGGTCTATAATAAGGTAGTGCAGCACGTTGTTAGCGTTGGATGGTCTAAAAGAACATTTAATAAATATAGTCTTCACACTGAGACATATCAAGATATGCGTAAACAATATCCACGATTGCAATCATCACTTGTCCAGTGTGCTAGAGATATGGCCTCTGATATGCTAAAAAAAGAGAAATTCCGTCATCACAAACCATTCAAAAAACCTCTAAGTGGTATCCGCTATAATCAGCGGACATTTACCCCTTTTTTAGAGACAGGAAGAATTTCCATTAGTACAGTTGGAGGAAGGAAAAACTTCCAATTGGTAATTCCCTGTTATTTCCAACAATTTGTCAATGAGGGAAGAATAACTTCGTTAACACTTTATTATAATAAAAAAAGAAGTAAAACCATCGCATACCTAACAGTGGAGTTACCTGACATTCCCGTGGAAGAACTCACCACCTTCCTTGGCGTAGATAGGGGAATAAAGAGGATAGCGGTTTGTTCTAATAATACATTCTATGATACCAATCATATCCTAGCTGTGAAGTGGAAATACCAGCAATTAAGAAAAGGTCTCCAGTCAAAAGGCACTCGATCAGCCAAACGAAAACTAAAGGTGATAAGTGGTCGAGAAAGACGGTTTATGACTGATGAAAATAGAAAGGTAGCTAAATGGATTTGTAATATGCCATATAATTGTATTGTCTTAGAAAATATACATGGGCTTAAACAACATAGCAAAAAGAAGAAAAAAGTGTCCAAGGCACTTCGTAAGAAATTTGGTAATTGGTCTTATTATCAACTTAAACAGTTTATCATTCAGCGTGCCGAAAAGGTTGGTAAAACAGTTCTATTCGTCAACCCTCGATATACTTCCCAAAGATGTTCTCAATGTGGGTATATAACAAAAAATAATCGGGCTTCTCAATCAAATTTCCTTTGTAACGACTGTTTTTTTGACCTTAATGCTGACCTTAATGCTGCCCGTAACCTATCCAATTTTGGTAAAGCCGAGATTGGGGGGGCTTCCGTCAATAGCCCTAATGTAGCAGTCCTTCCCATGACAGTATCGATCTCTTCGTTACTTCGTGCGTCTGGGTCTAGCTACAAGCCACTGAATTCATTCAGTGGTAATTGACAACCCCACTATATGCATCCCCACTCGTCTTAAGATTTACGATCTAATAAAAACCTTGAAATAAAATGAAAAAATAAGAAACAGAAGCTAAATGCCTATCGAAGTGAAAGGCGCTTCTAATGGATTACCAAGAGTAATATGCATTTTCAAACTCGTTAAATCCATAATTATGGTACAAACCGTTCCCACGTTACCAATATCGGGATCAGGTACATAAGGACGACAAATAGGTAGATTAGACATTGTTTGATCTAAAAGTATTCTTTTCATATCATCTAGGGAGCTCTCTTTGACAGTAGGAATCATTTGGAGAGCTTGTTCATATCGAGCCAGTGAACTGGCCAATTTCTCTAAATCTGAATTTAATTCTTTATTCTTCAAATAATGATTTGTATGAAGAAATACCTTAGAATCATCTTGGGATTGATAAACTTGCTGATTCGCAAACTCAAAGTCGATATATTCTCCATGGGCATCACCAATTAAGATATTGGCTGATTTTCCTTCTTTGACTGGTTCAATTAACTTGGTAGCTTTTTTAAGATCAGGAGATTCGAGAATAGATCGTAAGATTATATGAACTGGAACCCCTTTGCAAATCTGACCTGAATTCAAGAAATTAAGACAAACACCCACTCCTTCTGAGTTTAATCCTATTTTCCCTATAATTCCTGGCTCGCTCATCATGAGGATCGCTGGTTTCTTTTCTAGTTTGATTCTCAGAATAACTGCTAATTTCTCTAATTCTTGAGCCCAATCCCAGTTCTGTCCTAATAATGCTGTATTTTTAAAGAAAACCGCTGTACATTCATTTGTGAATGTATTCATTATTTCTGATCGAGAGTTTAAAGCATAAATCCATAATGGATCCACGTCAGCTCCAGCTGCTAAAGATTCAATTTCAGTACAGTAATTTGGTTCAAAACGCGCAATCTCAGATTTAAAATGGGTTGCTAGAGATAAGATTTCGGACTCCTTTCTTGGGATAATCTTCTTGTACCAATTTATTGTTTGTATGATACGTTCTCTTAAGATTCTACCATGTTCAAACCCAATATCTGCTGAACTCCCCTTAAGGTCAATTATTGGAAATTTTCTTAAATTTTCAGAAATTTTTACCATAGTAATCAGAATCCAAGTCAAAGAATGTTATTCAGAAACATTAGTTAAACAAACTACACATCTGGCTCCATCTAACCATTTCATTTCCATTAACCTTCTATATTCTATCTTTTCATCGCTTTATTCTAGGAATAAGCATTGGAACTTTCGCTTTATAATCTTCATATTCTTCTCCAAATTCAATAATCAGCTCTTTCTCCTCTTTTACTGAGATGAAATAAATATATAGAACCATGAAAGGTGTCAGGAGCAAAGAATACAAGGCAGAGAGAATTATGGAAATCCCCAGGTGTGCTAACAATGCGCCGAAATTTTGGGGATGTCTTATAATTGAATAAACTCCTGTGGTGATTACTTTTTCAGCTCTATGTGTTTCCGCTACTTTTAAGGTTATCTCTGACACTCCTTTCAGAGAAAACCATAACACTACAATGATAATAGGGAAAAAATGAGCAGATGAACTAAGGGAATTGTTATATTAATTATTGGAACTAATAATGATTGATCCTGTAGAATTGGAATAACAAACCTTGCTTGTGGTGACAACCATATTCCAAACAAGAATAAAAAAAAACCCCATCCTGAAATAAGTCCAAGGATGTCTCCAATCTTAGTACCTTTCACGATACCGAACTTTTGTTGTAACTTTTTGTGCTCTAGGGACCAAAAATAAAGTGGTAATATTGCGATCTCCGCTAATACACTGATCCAAAACCATAGGGACATTTTTGACTCCAATATTTGTTCTGGCGTTGAATTTATAAAAATACCCTTAAAATAAAAATCTTTAAGAACTCAAAAAATTGATTTTCATGAGAAATTATGAGCTCCCTTCATAAGGTTTTTGAAAATAAGAGAATTTTGCGGCTTTCGTAATCAGATTATCGTTCAGAATTAACTAAACCAGACTTGGAAGCCTTTCAATTAATAGATGACTTTAAAGTTGAAATTTACAATACAAAAAGTTTCATGGGTCTCCATTTAAGATTTGTTAGTGCACAACTTGGCGTTTTAGCTTCTTTTTCTTGGTGGGACAATGTTGATGACACGATGACGAGAGTAAAAGAATTTATCCCTCTTGGTACAATTGATAAACCTTTCGAGGATGCAGATGAGAGCTGGCAAATTCTTATCTGGGAACATGAAGATTTTGTGTAAATTATGGAAGGAGAAGAACCCACATGTCAAGAATTTCAGGTGTGGTTTAAAATATATAAAAAGACCTATTTCAGGGAGTGGAAAGAGTTTAAAAATAATAATAGGGAGATTAAGAAAAGCCAGAGGGTGATGTGAGAGAAATCTCTACCATTTAATTAGAGATGTTATCAAATTCTTTTTAGACAACTTTCCATTCGTTACCAAGGCAAACATATCTTTTACTCCAAATATCTTTACAACAATCTCATCTACAGAAAAACCATGACTAACGAGGTCATGAACTTCAAGGCGAAGATTCCATATCTCTAGTAATTTTTGGTTTATCAGATCCCTGCTGTAAATTTTACCCCCTGGAAGAAAAATTTTAAGGTTAGTCATTTTTTCAGTGAAACGACTAATCTCTTGAATAGATTGATAGATCAAAGAAATATCCTCTGGAATACTTGAAGTGCCTCCAAAAATTCGTTTATATTTTACTTGTATGCCATCAGACACAAAGGCCCATTCACGCTGTTTCTCAATTAGGGCAATTTGGTCTGGAGCATGACCTGGAATAGGTAACACATGAAAAGTATATCTTCCTGACATAGAAGAGATCTGATTTGGTAGGATTTCAGCATCCACAGGGAGAACTCCCTCTTCTCCCCATGCGATTTGTCTATATTCGGGATAAGTATATCCAGCTCTTAATATCGGGATTGCCTTTTCGCTCGCATAAATAGGGACACCGAACTCATAATTCAGCATGTGGGCTCCCCCTGCATGATCCTCATGTGTATGAGTTAAAACACAAGCTTCTATCTTCTGTTCCTCTAAAGAATTCACGAAATTGCGAAAATCATTCACTCCTCCTGGCGCTCCTGAATCAATAAGCAATCCATCTATCAAATAACATGATGTCCAGTATGGATTAAGCATCATTTCGTGATCAGAAGCCCAACACCACTCAAGAATTTCTTGGTTACAATGGTATAAGGTTCTAACTGCCATTATACGTTTTCTCACCAGACTTCTTACGTTTCCTAAAAGTATTTGCTTCCAGAACGAGTATACTTAAAATTAGTGTCACTATTTCGATACCTGGGGAACTCTTACTATCTATCGTTGGAATTGATTGGGAAGTATTTGGTATTATACTGGTTCTATCACTAAAGTCAATAGGGTCACTGCCCTGATTGATCACTTCTAATTCACCTTTTCGTAAATTTACTAAAATAGCTTGTCCTCCAAATCCATGTGTTTGATCATGTCCGCGTACCACCACGATTTCAATGTCTTCTGGTATGATAATTGATCCAGAGCGTGAGAATTCCTGAGATCCGTGTGCATGTGTCAGAATGCGTCTACCCAACTCGGTTCTATTCAAAGTTTCGACAACCCAAAAATTTGCGTATCCTTCTTCACCATCATCGTCATGATAGAGAGTGACATTGAATCGAAAGGTCATTAAATCGATTTGTTCAAATGTCACCCCAGTAACATTAGCTTCTTTGATATCAAGCTCCAGTCCCGCAATCGTAGTTGAAGGAGATAAGAGGAGGAAAAATAATAGAAAACAATATTTAGAACGAGTCATACCTAAACCTTATAGGTACTTATTAAAAGCATTATCGAATATATACAACAAGAAAAAAGGAATTATCTCAAATATTCCTAAAATGAATATCGAGAAAATTTAGGGTTTGAATCATCTTTCTTTCTGTTATGTAATTCCTTCTTTTGGCGTCTAGAACCTGATCTCCCACCAGATTGGAATGGTATTCTTTTGACGTAAGGCACAGATGCCTTTTTAATGTTCGTTCGATTGTCTCGAAACAGGTGAAAGAAATTTTCTCCGTCTCTTTGTGCCACAAGTGTAATTGCTTTCCCTGTTTTCCCTGCTCGTGCCGTTCTACCGATTCTATGGATGTACTGTTTTAAATTGTTAGGGAGATCATAATTATAGATATAAGAAACCCCATGGATATCCAATCCTCTTGCAGCAACATCCGTTGCTACTAAAATCTTCACTGTGCGTGAGTGAAAGCCGTTTAACCTCTTAGAACGTTCATGTTGGCTATAACCACCGTGAAGTACGTTTGCTCTAATTCCAGAAAGCTGGAGATTTTTGCCAATGGAATCCGCATTTCGTCGGGTGTTACAAAAGATCATTGACATTCCATTTCCGTTATTCTGGTTTAATAGGTGAACTAGCAACGAGAATTTCAATGAGTTGCTTACTGGACCATAATAATACTGATGTAATTTACGTGGATCAACGTAAGATGTCGCTCCGACCTCAATTGGGTTATTCATATATTTTTGAGCAATCTGCGTAACATCATACGAAATAGTTGCCGAGAAAAGGAGCGTTTGCCGGTTTTTAGGAAGTTTGGTGATGATTTTCTCAACATCAGGCAAAAAACCCATATCAAGGAGTCGGTCACATTCATCAAGGACTAAGATCTTAATTCGTCTAAGATTTATTGTCCCTCTTTCAATATGATCGATTAAACGCCCAGGGGTTCCAATAACGACATCAGCTTTTGGTAACTCACGGAATTGGGGACTGATTGAAACCCCCCCATACACAGATATAATTCGAAGGGGCTTATATCTCGATAGACTGGTTATCATATCTGCTACTTGATGAGCAAGTTCTCGAGTCGGAGTTACCACTAATGCTTGAATTCCTTTACCTCTAACTGTTTTCTGAATTATACCAGATGCAAAAGCAAGGGTTTTACCACTTCCAGTTGCAGCTTGAGCAATAACATCTTTGTCTTTCATAACATAAGGAATTGATTTCTCTTGTATCTCAGTTGGACGGGTGAATTTTTCCTCTTTACAAACCTGAAGAATTGAGTCACTGATTCCTAATTGCTTAAATGTAATTGTTTTCATAAAAATTCCACTTTGAAAGAAATATCTCAGACAGAACCTATCTCTTTTATTTTGATAGTGAAGTTTAAGGCTTCTCCTGCAAGAGGATGATTCAGGTCTATCGAGATATATTCTTCAGTAACCTCTGTTATTGGTGCATGAGATTTCTCGCCATCTTTTGACACTAAAACTACTACCATACCCACCTCAGGATTTTGCTCTTGAGGTAATTGAGAAAGGGAAACCTGTTTAATCAATTCTTGATTATGCTCCCCATAAGCTTCTGATGGTTCAATTCGTAACTTTTTCTCTTCCCCGAGATTCATTCCAATGACTGCATCATCAAATCCTTTAATAACCTTCTTTGCTCCCACTTCAAAAGTTAATAATTCATCGTGACCCTCAGATTGGTCGAAAATTGTTCCATCGTCCAGCGTACCAACATATTCTATTGTAATTTTGTCTCCTTTTTTAACGTTCATTTTATCATCTCTAAGAATAAAAGAAAATTGATGAATTTCTAAATAAAAAAAAGTGTGATTGGATTGAGAAAATCAAAGACACAATAACTAGGTAAGAAGATTACCAGCGTTTTCGTCTTCCAGAAGACTGATTATCACGTCTTTTGCTACCATACCCTCCAGAAGATCTATTATCACCGTACGAACTTCTATTGCTTCCGTAGGATGATCGTCTATCATCGTAGGATCTTCGGCGAGGATCTTCAATGTTGTCAGAAGAACGATTGTTTTCCTGATTTAGTTCAGCAAAAATGGTTTGATCTTCAGCAACTGATCCAAATTTTCCTTTGGATAAGCGTAGAGAATTGCGAAAAATGTTGGCAAAACCATTTGATAACTTGTAAACTTTCTCATCTTCGATAGTATCAATATCTTCATTCCAGAGGGTTAAAACAATTGACCCTGTTTCATCTGCTACGGTTAAATCGCACACTCGATGCGTTTCACCAGATCTACTATTAATTTCACGTTCAGCCTCTCTGTCTAGGACTTTAAAAACAACATTAAGATGTTTTTCGAGAGGTTTGACGTCCCCAATTTTGACGTCATGGGTTTCATTAGATTCAAAACTATATGACATATTTTACACATCAAATCTATTACGAATAGAACCAAATCTTATTAGAAAAGTAAAAATAATCCCCTTGGTTACAAATTTTCAGTCTTTTGAATTTCTAGAGACGTTAAATCGTTCCATTCGTTTTTTGTTTCACTTTTAAAATTCTGATTTTAGCTCTATAGGACGTTTTTTTCTGGTATTTAAAAGCCTACTGGTTCCATTGTCAAAAAACGTGCTAAATTTCGTTGAATTGAGTATAAAAGACTGCGTACATCTGCGGAACCATATCTGGTAGAAGATTCGATAAATCAACAATGTTTAATATTTTTTATGGTGAATTAAAATCTGCTCCAATGATTCAGAATTGTCCTCTAAATATGGAATGTGAGGTTACTGAAATCCTTGATTATGATTCAAATGAAGGGATTATTGGCAAAGTTATCAAATCGTATGCTAATTCTGAATGTTTTTCTAATGGCAAGCTTGATATATGGAGAGTCAATCCACTAATCTGGGCAACTGGAGACGATCATAATTACTATAAATTAGGAGAGCGTTTGCAAGTTCCCGAATCGCAAGAGGTAGATTTTACGGAATGATTTCAGTTTAGGGATCTTACAATCCTTTTTACAGAGCTTCATCCCCTTACTTTCTATTAAGGGAAAATTCTATTATATGAGGAAAAAAAACAGATTTGCTCCTCTGTTCTATTGCTTTATGAGATGTGTTCGAATATGGAAATTAAAGTAACAAATGTTTATACAAATGAGTGTCCAGATAACAAAAATCTAAAGGGAGCACATGGCCAAGCGTTTTATATTGCTGTAGGTGATGAGAACATCCTTTTTGATACAGGCGGGAATTCAGAAGTTCTTTTACACAATCTGAACGAATTAGGATTAGCCCCGCATACAATTACAAAAATATTTTTGTCTCACGGCCACTTTGATCATACTCATGGATTACCAGGATTGTTAGACTCAATAGATCCGATCAAACCAATTCCAATATTTGGCCATCCTTCTATAACTGAAAATAAAGTGTTTAAGATGGCCATGATTGAAAGAAAAATAGGATTTCCAGAATTATCCGAGGAACAAGAAAATAAGATTGCTCTTCACCTTTCCAGTGACCCAATAGAATTAGCGGAGGGATTAACCTCAACAGGTGAAATATCAAACCGTCCACACCGTGATGGGAGAGAACCCAATGCGTACCACGAGATGGGTGAGACTTTAGAAGTCGATCCAGTTTTTGATGATCAGTCTGTTGTTATTGACACCGAGGAAGGTCTAGTATTAATAACTGGATGTTGTCATGCAGGATTGTTAAACACTTTAGAACATGTAAAGCAAATGAAAAATAAATCCTTTAATGCAATAATTGGGGGAACACATATGGTCCGATATTCCAAAAAGGAAGTAGAACAAGTAGCAGATGTATTAGAAGAGGAATATGGCCTTCCAGACCTTTATTTAAACCATTGCACTGATAATTTTCCATTACGTTTAATAAAGAAAACTCCAGTCACTAAAATCTTGAAACAGAGATTTGGAACAACGAAAGTTAAAACCTGTGATGTGGGAACCGAATTAATTTTTAAAACCTCAGGATCCAGTTAGATATCTTTTTCATTATTCATTTGTGATCACTTCTGGAAAATCATCATGCAGTTGCTCCCAGCTCTCTATTACTCGTGTTGCTCCATGGTTCATATAATCATCTTTAGAACGATTTTTTAACTGGTGAAATCCTATTCTATCGGGAATTAAGACCTGTTTATATGCTGGAAAATACCCAGGAAAATCATCAACAACTTTAACAATAGCTAAACGTTTTATGATTGAAACCAGCAAACGTTTTCGAGCATCAAGTAGTTTTCCAGACCCCCAATCAGAGGGATCAAACATGATTAATTCCGTATTCACCACTGGAAAGCCAAATTCCCTCAGTTTATTCATGGTTTGGTCACGGATGTTTTTCAATCGACCTGTAAGGTATATTATTTTACACACTTCTTTCCATTTTTGAAGTATATCAACAGCAAAAGGGATAGGTTTGTCGTACTTAAGTAATTCAATGCCTATTTTATTTTTACATAACAAGAGATCAAAAAATTGCTCTCTTAGTACTTTGACTCTATCTTTTTGAGTTTGCGATGCATATTTGTTAAAAATTTCCTCTTGAGATAGAGTGTGTAAATCCTCAATAGCAATCTCTCGTTCTAATATGGACTCCATTATTTGGTGCGTTCTTGGTTGAGTATCTATTATTGTATCATCAATATCTATTATCACACCTATCAATGTTCTCTAATCTCCATGGAAGAAGAGAAAAATAGCTATTCATGAATCTTTTCCCACCTAAGTAAAGCTTTTTACAGCACAAATTCTATGTACTAAAAAGCTATTTTTTTAAATCATACTATTCGGATTTCACTAAATTAAACACTTAGTTATTTTCTAATTAGTCTTTTTTAGACGGATTAAAGTATTGAGTGTATTTTAATGGCTAATCATACTGATAGAGAAATGACAACACTTGGAGGAGGATGTTTTTGGTGTCTAGAAGCGATATTTATTGATGTTCAAGGAGTAGAGAAAGTAATCTCGGGCTATTCTGGAGGAAAAGTAGCTAATCCCACATACGAAGAGGTCTGCAGTGGAACTACTGACCATGCTGAAGTTGTCCAGATTATATTTAATCCGAAATTAATCTCCTTTAGAGAGATCCTAGAAATTTTCTTCTCTATTCATGATCCAACACAATTGAATCGTCAGGGCAATGATATTGGTACTCAATATCGTTCCGTGATTTTTTATCACTCTAAGGAACAGAAAGAAGAAGCGAAGAGTTTAATCCATGAATTAGAAAGCGAAACTATATGGCCCGACCCAATTGTCACAGAAATTACACCTTTCACAGATTTTTTCTTGGCGGATGATTATCATCAAGACTATCTCAAAAAAAACCCGAATCAACCCTATTGTCAATTGATTATCATTCCTAAAGTCATGAAATTTCGAGAAAAATATGTAAACAAACTTAAGCCTATCTTACTCAATTCTTAGTCTAGGTGCTTATCATGTCTGAAGGTCCTTTTTTTAACTTACAAGACAAGAAATATGTCAGTTTAAAGACCTATTACAAAAATGGGAAAGGAATTGCCACTCCTGTGGAATTTGCTGATAAGGATAGGAAGCTTTACGTAAATACTCGGAAGACATCCTGGAAAGTGAAACGAATTCAAGAAAATCCAAATGCGACAATCGCACCCTGTACCATTCGTGGGAAAATCCTTGGAGAGGAAATGGATGTGACTGTTAGAATCCTCTTCAATGATGAAGAATTAAAAATTGCTAAACAAGCTCTTGATGAGAAGTTCAACAAGGGATTCAACATGATTATGAGATCCCTCTTTACTTTTTTCAGTAAAATTCAATTCTGGAAAGAATCAGATGAGAGAGCCTTCTTACAAATTTCAGCTTAAAAGACAACAGAATATTTTCTTGGTAACGTTACGATAAAAGTGGCTCCGTGACCTAATCCGTTACTTTGGGCTTTTATGATCCCTTCATGGCCCTCCGCTATCTTCCGGCATAAATATAATCCTAAACCAGTTCCAGAAGCATAATATTCAGTTTCAACGGATACAAATTGATCAAATATCTTTTCAAGATTATCGGAAGCTATTCCTGCTCCATTATCTGTGACTGACATCTGGATCATTGTTGGATGAACCTCAAGAGTAAGTTGAATTAAACGATGATCTGTGTGAGTATGATTCATGGCATTGCTCACAAGATTATCCAATAATTGTTGTAAACGACTCTTATCTCCTTCAATAATCAGAAGATGATCCTTTTGACACTCAATTACTTCAAACTGGTCACCTAATAGATTTTTATATGGCTCAACAGCTTCTTGGAAGAATGAACAGAAATCAAAGGGTTTTTTATCGATCTTGAAGATCCCCCGCTCTAGTTGCGCAAGGAGGGATACTTCATCTGTTAAACGTTCAAGGCGCCTCAGATTGTTATTAATAGTCTGAAATATTTTCTTCCGACTTTCATAATCTATTTCATTAACCATATTCTCCAGAAAATCAATATACCCAATAATAACAGTTAGAGGTGTCCTTAATTCATGACTGGTCATCCATACAAAATTATCACGGCGTTGTTCTAGCTCTTTACTTAGTTCTTCTGCTAATTTTTGTTCTGTGATATCACGAGTAATCATCCCTAACCCATCTCCCACCTTGAAAGTTTGTACCGAAAAAAATCTTTGACCAAATTTGGGATGCGATTCAAAGCTTTCTAAGTAATATGGTTTTCCTGTTCGGAGAACCTCAAGATATTTTTGATATCTCTTTGATTCTTTAAGATCGGGTATTATTTCGAGAATATTCTTTCCAACTAAGTCTTCTTTTTTCGTCCCAGGAGGGAAATTATCGATTAGAGCTTGATTACACTCAATTAAGTTTAGATCGGAATCCCAGAGGTCAATTGGATCTGTGGCGGAATAAATAAATGCTCGTAATCTCTCTTCACTTTCCTGTAATGCCTGTTCAGCTTTCTTTCTCTCAGTGATGTCCCTGATGAACGTAAAAGTGGCTGGTTTGCCCTGATAAGAGATGACTCCAGTATTAAACTCAACTTCTATTGTAGAACCATCCTTTCTCCTTAACTTCGTTTCATAAATTGAAGGGACTCTTTCACCCTTTAAACGAGCTTGATAACGCTTATCGATTTCTGGAGTGACTTCTGGATGAGTAACTCTATTATACGGTTTATTTTCTAGTTCCTCGACTGTATAACCAAGCATTTTTGCAAATTGGTCATTAATAAAAGCTAAATTGAAGTCTTGGACTATTGTAATACCATCGTGTGCTCGTTCAACCAAAGAACGATACTTTTCCTCGTTTTCCTGTAACGCTTGTTCCGCTCTCTTTCTCTCGGTGATGTCCCTAATGAACGTAAAAGCAGCTGGTTTTCCTTGATAAGTGATGACTCCAGAATTAAACTCAACGTCTATTGTTGTACCATTTTTCCTTATTAACTTTGTTTCGTAAATGGGAGGGACATTTTTACCCTCTATACGAGCTTGATAACGCTTATCAATTTCTGGAGTGACTTCAGGATGGGTTGTTCTATTATAAGGCATTTTTTCGAGTTCTTCAACAGTGTAACCGAGCATGTTCGCAAATCGGTTGTTGACAAAAGCTAGTTTGTAATCTTGTGTTATCGCAATTCCATCGTTTGCCCGTTCAACTAGAATCCGATATTTTTCTTCACTTTCCCGCAATGCTCTTTCAGTTCTCTTAAAGTTTTCAATAGATAATTTATGCATCTCATCCTTATTTTCTAACTCATTCTGAAGACACTCGAACTTATGCGATTCTTTACTGATAATCTCCTTTGCATCGGAAGGAATATCGTCCCTTTTTAGTAGTATTTTTAGACCCATCGGAGTCACCATAAATGATTTCTATGATCTATACCAGTTCATATATATTCTCAAAAACAAGCTTAGATTACATTGATTGGCAGAAGATGACATGAAACATAATTGGAACCTAAAATAAAATTAACATAAATTTGAAATTTTTCTTTTCAATAACTGGATTTATTCATAAAGCTATGCATTTTTTTGCTTCTATAATTTTTATCGTAATTGGTACTTTATTCGGAAGTTAGGTAACAACAAGAGGAATAACGAGTCATTCTGAAGAATTGCCAGGAAGAAAATAGTTAAAAATTTTTTCTTCTTTCAAGGATAACTATTATCAGATTTATCGCGTTCAATAGACACAAACCTGGACTTAAGTGATCGTCGTTGATGTATTGACTTTTTTAATTAGTCTTAATTTTATAATTGACCTTGTGCATAAGATACCTTTCATAGTCAAAGGTTATTTTACCATCCTCATGAAAAGTGAAGATGACATCCATCGTTCCATAAGGAGTAATAACATAAAATTTCAGGGGTGTTATGTCTTCTGAGGAAGGAATCAAAGGAAAGGAAAACTTCTCCACCAATTCTCCCTCTAAATATAAGAGCCCAACCTTTTCCACGACATCCATGACAATTGTTTTTTTATAGGCTTCATATCTCCCCACAATTTTTTCGAAATAGTCTCGACGTTTGATAAAAGGTAACTCTTTTTCCGGATCCTTCCCCATTAATAGAATAGAGGCATAATCCAATAAATGTCTTGAAAACCATCCTACATTGTATAATTGGGCAAAAGTGATCTGAAGTTCAGGTATAAATCCGATGAATCCTCCAGAAACTCCTGATGCTCCACTATGAGTAATTAATGTATAGCCATGGTAATTTTCAACTCGGGACCATCCATATCCATAAGTAGTCTTCCCATTATGGAGTAGAAAATTCTCTCCTTTCAGTTTCGTATTATGAGGTTTCTGCATTTCCCTAATTAGATCTTCATTAAGAATTTGTTTCCCATTAAAGGAACCATTATTGAGATGAAATAGTAAGTAATTGGTTAACTCTCGTACGGACGAGTTAAGCCCTCCAGCTCCAGAATTTATTGGTCCTGATAAATGAGGTTTAGGTATTCGTTTCATATTCTTATCGATCGTTGTACTGGTATATCCTTTCGAGACGTCCTCATCTTTTTCCAGCTCATCCCTTGAGAATGTACTTCTTTTCATCTCTAATGGTAAGAACACATGTTCCTTCATGTAATCTTCATACGTTTGGCCAGAAACCTTAGCAATAATCTGACTTAGCATTGTGTAACCCCCATTGAAATAATAGAATTTTGTTCCAGGAGGATTAAGCACTTCGTCCTTTGCATCGTTTATATGGAACCAAAAATCCTCCCAGTTTCCCATTGGAAAATTGGGAAAGGATTCCCCTGAAAATAATTCTTCATTAACGATGCGAAAAACATAATCACTTAACGAAGGTATACTAGAAGCATGGCTCATTAAATGATGGATAGTAATAGGATCTTCTTCAAATCCTATCCTCACTGGGATATATTTAGAAATTGGATCGTAAATGTTTAATTTTCCTTCCTGATATAATTGAAGGAGAGCAACGCAAGTCATTGACTTGGTTATTGAAGCAATACCATATAACGTGTCAATAGTTGCTGATTTTCCTCCCTGCCATTCGCGGGAGCCAAAAGCCCTTTCATAAACTATTTTATTGTCTTTAGTAATGAGAATAGACATTCCAGGAACTTTGTCATCTCTCATTAATCGCACAGCTTCTCGTTCAAATTTTTCCTTAAACGTCTCCATTGAAAACTGAGTCATAGCCTCACCAGTATTTACAATTTAGTAAAAACATATATTCATCTTCTAATTGCACCCCATTAGTAAATTTTGCGATGAAATTACGATTTATCAAATAATTCTAACGAAATAATTAAAAAAAAATTTCAAGGCTGAAGATTGTAGGTAATATTCCATGGTGATAAAGAAATTTCCAAGTATCTTCAATGATGTTATGGGACCAATTATGAGAGGCCCATCGAGTTCTCACTGTGCAGCTTCTGTTCGGATTGGGAAGATAGCGAGGGACTTAATGGGTGGCAATATTAGAGAAATCTTGATAGAATTTGATACAAAAGGTTCGTTAGCGACAACACATGCCAGTCAAGGATCTGATATGGGACTCTATGGAGGTTTTCTTGGATGGGATGCCTATGATGAACGATTAGTGAATTCTGCAAAAGCAATCGAAGAAGCAAACATTAAAATAAATATTGAGATTAAAGATTTGAACACGAAACATCCTAATACTTACAAGTTAACACTAGAAAATGACGAAGAAACCCACGAAATGGTAGCTATATCCACTGGAGGTGGGATGATAGAAATAATCGAGATTGATCATCTTAGAGTATCTATAGTTGGAGATTATCATGAAACCTTAATCTATACTAGTGATGTGGGAGTTCAGAAATTCTTACAGGAAACATTACCTACTAAAGAAGTTATTACCAATGAGGGAGCAAACACTGGTTTTATTGAAATAAAAACAACTAAAAGTGTAGACGAAAAAATCATCAATCGACTTAGAACTGAATTCAACATATCAGATGTTAAAGAATTAAAACCTGTCTTACCAGTGCTTTCTCGAAAAGGGATGAGAGTACCATTCATTACATGCGAAGAAATGCTTGAATATAACGAGAACAAGAACTTAGGTCTGTGGGAATTAGCTATTCATTACGAAAGTGCCAGAGGCAATATTTCTACTGATGAAGTTTTCAATCAGATGCAAAACATCGTCAAGATTATGAAAAGATCCATTTCAGAGGGAATCAAGGGAACTGATTATCATGATAGGATTTTAGGATACCAATCAGGCATTTTTAAGACACAAATGGAAGAAAAGAAGTTGCTCAATGGGGGGATCTTAAATCAAATGATTCTATATATTTCCGCAATGATGGAGATAAAAAGTTCTATGGGAGTAATAGTCGCTGCTCCTACCGCAGGGGCTTGTGGAACCATACCTGGAGCTTTGATAGGTGCAGCTACCACAATGAAGTTACCAATACGTGAAATTACAAAAGCGATGCTTGCTGCAAGCATTATAGGAATATTTATTTCTAATAAATCAACATTCTCTGCTGAACTCGGAGGATGTCAGGCTGAATGTGGTTCAGCTTCGGGAATGGCAGCTGCAGGACTTGTTACTTTAATGGAGGGCAACACAAAACAAGCGATAGATGCAGCATCAATGGCATTACAAAACATATTTGGGATGGTATGTGATCCTGTAGCTAACAGGGTAGAAGTGCCTTGTCTGGGTAAAAATGTTTTAGCAGCAAGTAATGCACTTTCGTGTGCAAATATGGCACTTGCCAATTTTGATGTAGTATTACCGTTAGGAGAAGTAATTGAAGCCATGGATAAGGTAGGTAGAAGTATTCCATTTGAGTTACGATGCACTACATTGGGGGGATTATCTGTTACTAAGACATCAAAAAGCTTAGAAAAAAAGCTTAGAAACCTAGAAGATTCTTAATCAAATCTCAACTTCGATTCCTTTTCTCATTTTACGGGCTTTGTCATACACCAACTTTGCTATAGCTGCATCTTGAATTGCCAGTCCTACCGATTTGAAGAGCGTAATTTCTGATTCATTTTCTCTCCCTGCCTTTTTTCCAGTGACAATTTCTCCTAATTCAGCATATATGTGCTCTTTTGTTATAACACCCTCATTTATGGGAATAATAAGGTCACCAGCTTCATCAAGACAGGCATTCATTTCATCGCAAACCACTTTTGCTTTTCGAACTGTCTCTGTATCTATTTCTCGTGTTTCTGGAGTGTATGCACCAATGGCTGATATGTGTGTTCCAAGTTCAAGCCATTCTCCTCGAAACACAGGGATAGAGGAAGTAGTGGCTGTTAAAACAATATCTGATCCTTTTACTACCTCCTCAGGTGATTCTACAGCTTTTATAGTTGGAACATGAAGTTTTTTGCTCATTCTCTGTGCAAAATCTTCAGCTACATCCTTCCTAATATCGTACACTTTAAACAGTTGAACGTCAGGACGAGACTCGTAAGCTGCCCATAATTGTGTTGTTCCTTGTACACCAGTCCCAAATAGACCGATGTTATTAACATCTTTTTTTGCTAGGTACTGTATTGCGCATCCTGAAACAGCACCCGTCCTCATTGCGGTCAAGTAACTCCCATCTATAATGGATATAACATCCCCCGTTTCAGGATCTTGTAAGAGGACTTTCCCAAGGATAGTGGGTAAGCCATATTTTTCTGGATTTTTTTCAAACACAGTGACAATCTTAACTGCCATTGATCCCATTTGAGGCAAGAAGGCAGGCATATAAAGACTTATTCCGCCTTCTGTTGGGATTAATATTCGTTGGGGAAGAATAGCTAATCCATTTGATAGTTCTCTAAAAGCATTCTCCATAGCAGCAATAGTTTCTTTCATATTGAGGACAGATTCGACATCTGCTCTTGATAAAATTAAGACTTTACTCATTGATTTTACCCTTAATCGATTTCAGTCACAAGAGTCTTAATCATTTTGATAATAAATATTCTCAATAAGGATAAAAAATACTAAAAAAACTACAATTGCTAAAAAAATCTTGTTATTATTATTAATTTGATTGTAAATCATTTCTCTCCGTTTTCAATGACATACTTCGTTTTTCTTATGATAATGAATATATAAAGACTGAGTTTTCTGTTTAAATCCAAAGGAGGTTGATTAATGACAACAAATGTTGTAGAGTCAAAAATCTCATTTACATATCTTCGTAAATTCAATATAGCAATGGGTATTTTACACCTAGTGCAAGCTGCACTCATATTTGGTTTGAGTTTAGTAACTGATGAAATAAAAAACTTTTAGATCGATATCTACAGATCCAATTTAGGAATAAAAGAATTGACTGGCACTCGGCCAATTCTTGAACCAATACCTGAAATATTTTTCACGTTTGAAAACATTGCTGGTGTCCTACTTGCTTCCTTTCTTCTGATGTCAGCCATTGCACATTTACTGATTGCTTTTCCTTTAAATAACAAATATGTTGTTAATTTAAAGAAAGAAATGAATCCAATCCGTTGGTACGAATATGCCTTATCCAGTTCAGTAATGATCATATTCATTGCTTTGGCTTTTGGAATATTAGAGTTTTGGATTCTTGCTCTCATATTCGTGCTCAATGGATTAATGAATATGTTTGGGTTATTAATGGAGACCCACAATCAATATACTGAAAAAACGAGCTGGACTCCCTATATCCTAGGGTGGATTGCTGGAATAATGCCTTGGATCGTAATCCTTGATACATTCTTGAGTATTAACACAGTAGGACGAGAAGTCCCTACTTTTGTCTATGTTGCTCTAGTTATTTATTTCATCTTCTTTAACAGCTTTGCCCTGAATATGTTTCTTCAGTATAAGAAAATTGGCCCATGGAAAGATTATCTATATGGAGAACGAGGTTTTCAATTACTAAGTCTTTTTGCTAAATCAGCATTGGCTTGGATCGTATTTATGGGATTAATATTTGCTTAATTCGATCCTTCCTCTCTTTTTATTCTGAACCCTTTCTCAGGATAGATTATAGACACCATATTTTTCAACACCACATAAATGTAAACTGAGATCCCACAGTTTGGTAGCTAATTCATCGTCAAGGGCCCTTCCTTCTATTTCTTTTCGTTCCAATTTATCATAATAGCACCCATTCGTATGTATTTCAGGATTCAACGCAAGATTAATCGGCCCCTTTGATCCATATTTTACTGATCGCTGAAAAACCTTAGAGAACCTTAGTATCACTCCTACTAAACCATCAAAATCTCCCAACCCTGTACGAATCACTCCTGGATGCACTGCATTGATGATTACTCCTGTTTCTTCTAACATTGGTGCGAATTTTCGCATATACAACATCCCACAGAGTTTGGAATTCATATAAGTTTTTAATCTACTGAAATCACCTCCCCAAGGAGTCAATTCGGGATTGAAATTTCCCCGTGGATAGAGCCCTGCATTAACAAGCACAATTCGTGAAGGAGCGCTCTCCATTAACCGTCTAAGAAGTTGGTGGGTCAAATAAAAGGAGGCGAGGTGATTTACCATAAATGCCAATTCAAGTCCTTCGTTAGTTCTTGTTAGTTTGGAGGGCCAAACTCCAGCATTATGAATCAGAATATCGATTTGATCATATTTACTAAGAAGATTATCTCCCAAAGTCTTTACTTTTTTGAGAGAGGAAAGATCACCCTCAACTAGGTCAGCAGATGTCTCCCCATGGGTTTGTTGAAGTGATTTCAAAACTTCCCCTCCCATTACTATGTCTCGACACACTAACACAACTTGATGTCCTTGCGCAGCAATAGCCTCTGCAATTCCCTTGCCTATTCCCCGATTAGCTCCTGTGACTACACAGATTTTCTGTTTCATTGTACAGATTTCCTAATCGTATAGGGTAAATTAAATTATTTTTCATTAATTTTAAACTGGATTATCAACCCTTTGGTTCAACAGAGTATTTAATAAACAGAATTTCTCTTTCTCACAACTAAAGATTAATAAATAGTAGTCTTTTCCCTTCAATTGCAGTTCTTAGGAGGTTAAATTGAATGCCCCGCCCAGTTAAAAGAGTAGACACAGAATCAAAAGAGAAAGCAACAGAAGATGCCGAAGAAAACAAAGACACAGTTCCAATATCCAAACATTACTAATCTCCCTGTTAATTTTTCCTTTTCAGTTTTATAGAAGGAAGAGGGTCTTGCCATTGTTGGAAAATCAAACTGGGATCGTTTTCGTTGAACTAAACAGTAGTGTGTTCAATGAAATGATAGAAGAGTCAACTAAATGGCATGGAAAAGAAACTGGGGGAATGATGTTTGGGAAGATCAGTGATAAAGAATCAGCTTTGCTAATAAGGATTGATAAAACACATATTCCCCCCGTTGAAGAGTGTGTTAGGAATAATACTTATTTTGAGATAAATCCAGAATATGCAAGACTCATTCTTGATACTGAGAAATTGCTTTATTTAGGGAATTGGCATAAACACCTTGGTTATGGTGGACCAAGTTACGGGGATCATCAACAGATTCAGGATTTTTTTAACCTTAATCCCCATAAAAATACTGTAGTATCTTTAATCATCGATTTACCCACAGATAATAATCATACTATAATAATAGAAGTATATCAAAGAAAAGAAAATCTTGAGGATGGGACAGAAAACAATTTTCAAACTTTCAGGATATCAGAGAGTAACATATCTTATTATTCAGGTGAAAGTATTTCAAAAAAAGAAGTGGGAATCACTGGGGAACAGATCTCGATTATAACACAAGAATTAATCCAGGTTTATGAATCAGAGTTCACACTCAGTGATATTCACAATTTTATAGGTTCTTCTCCTGATGAAAAGATTTTATCATTTCCTTATTCAGTCGTTATCAAAACAGAGGAAGACATAAAACGCTTGAAGCTTCTAATTCTCATTTCGTTTCCTCCTGAATTCCCAGATGACCAGATATATATTGATATCTCTTCACAGGACTTATCAAGACGGTTTACTATCGAGAAACATCCTGCAAATGTCCTCTATGAAAAAGATCTAATACAACCATTTCTTCAATTACTTAAGGCAACTTTAGAAGATAGAATCCCTCAATTAATGAAAGAGCCATTATGGAAACTGATGCATAAATAGAGATGATCAAGATGAAAATTATCATTTATCCTTCATTTGAAACAGAATTTGCTAATTTAAAAACTCAAGTGAGAACATTTTTGCTCTATGGACGGATTTATGATGATTTCACAGTGTGTCACTTAACCGGTGTCTCTTTATCAAAAAATGTTTATCCAATCGGACTTTTAACCATAGGAAGTACATCTACAAAAGAATCTATCATTACAGCGAAAGGATTAGAGTATCCACATCTTCATATTATGGTAGAGGAGGATTTGGCAAACCTGAAAGTCGATTTCTATCATGATGAAGGAACTAAAGATTCCAATATTGATGTAAACATTAAGTATGTAAACCTTAATCGATTATTTGTACGAGTAGATCAAAAAGAAACTCCGTTAAGAGTACTGAATAAAAAAAGAGTCGCTATTATAGGTATGGGATCTGGTGGAGCGTTATTAGCATTATACCTTGCCAAATCAGGAGTTAAAGAGTTTATCTTCATTGATGATGACCAACTCGAAGCTCATAATATTATCAGGCACATCTGTGATCTCGCTAATCTTGGACGATTCAAAACATTAGCAGTGAAAGATCATATTGAGTCAAGGATCCCTGATGTTAAAATTCAGACTATAGAACGTAAATTTGACCTGCATACAAAGGCGGATTTTGACTTTTTTAGTAATTTTCTTTTAGACGTTGACTTGATTGCAGCAGTATCAGGAGAACACGATGTAAATTATGCAATTAATGACTTTATCCATTCTAATCAGTTAGATATCCCAATAATTTATGCTGGAACATTTGATGGAGTCAAAGGCGGATTGATGTTCAAAGTTGATCCTCGAGAAGAAGATTACTGTTATCATTGTATCTATTCTACACCCGATGAGGATGGAAGTATTCAAACAAAAGCAATCCCAACCACGGTTGAACTTGAACAGAAAATTAGCTATGATCGAACTCTACAAGAACAAATGGCCCAACCTGGATTGGCATTAGATGTAGACAACTTAACCATACTACTCTCGAAATTCTGTTTAGATATTCTTCTCACAGGAGAAGAACATGGTTTATATCATTTCCCCCAAAACTTCTACATGTGGTTTAACCGAACGATAATGAAAGCTGACGAATCGTCTGTGAAATTTGAAGGACTTGAACTCTATTACTATGAAGACTTAGAAAAAGATCCAAACTGTCCTTTTCATGGAACACAGACATTCCAAAAACAAAAATAGGCTCGAAGGATGTTACTACGCCAAACTATTCCTGAACGTGAAAAAGACCCCCTGGGAAAAATTTTCCCTGATATTAGGAAGAAAGATTTCCGTAAGCTTCCGAATGGTAATTATTGTGTTCAAATCAGCTTTATAACCACGGGAAAATATGCCTGTGGATCTTTCGATGTTTTAATTGAATATCCCTACAATTATCCAATTAGTGCTCCAAAGGCTTGGATTCAAAAACCTCAGATCCCTCAAAAGACTCCCCATGTCTATCAATGGGACGAAAAAGGGCATGCACTGATTTGTTATTTACGTCCGAAAAAAGACTGGCATCTTAGTTATACATCGTATGAAGCCGCTAAGATGATTGAAACGTGGCTCACAACATACTGTCGTTGGACTAAAACGGGAAATTGGGATTTTTCAGAGGCAGGGTTTTGGGATCATTTATTCCGTGGGTGACCTCAAATTGCGTACTAGAACAGTTGATCAAGAACTTCATGAATTACAAGGTGTATTTCCCTCATTAACGAAAAACGATTTTTTTTATTTAGAGAATGGAAATATCTGCGTTCGTGTGAAATACGTAACAACTGGGCCATATGCATGTGGAAGATTCCATGTGTTGGTTGAATTTCCCCATACTTATCCAACAGCCCCACCTAGAGCATGGATTACAGAACCAAAGCTATCAATAAGAGCACATCATGTTCATAGAACGGATAAATATGGTCACACAGAAATTTGTTACCTTAGACCTCAAAAAGACTGGCATTATTCCTATACAGCGTATGATGCCGCCATTATGATTCAGACATGGATCTGGGCATATTGTCGGTGGCGTAAAACGGGATCCTGGGACTGGAGAGAAGCCTGAAATCGTATTTTTCTAGTAACATTACCAAGATGAATTAATATTCATTACAAGAAAGTATAAAGGTGAAATATCCATTGTTGTCTCAAGGTAATAATAGAATACTAGAAACAATCAAGATGGCTAATTAAGGTTGTTCAATTTTATCTTCAAAGATTCATCTTAACTCTTTCTCTACTTGTTCGAGATCTAGAGTGGATTAAACTGGAATTAATTCTGAATCAAGTTGAATCGCTGGTTAATCAAGAGAAGTATGAGGAAGCTTTAGAACACATTCCTGAAGATGAATCATTAGACGAGTCCTTTCATCTGATTACGCTATACTTAAAGAGTGTTTGTGTTCTTAATCTTGGAGAACTTGCTAAAGCAAAAGAAACAGCAACACAATTACTCAAACTAAGTCAAAGAACTCAAAATGTTCTTTATGAATTGGATGCTATTTGTTTCTTGCTTAGAATATCCATGATGTTTGAAACGAGAGATGAGAGCAAAAAACTGATTGCCCACGGGGATGGATTACTTAATCAAAAATTATCGAAGGAATATAAAAGAAGGAAAGCAGCTTATCTTTATCTAAAAGCAACATCATTCGACCCTAATACTGAATCAGATAAAATTTTCCCCTTGATTCAGGAAAGCTTATCAATTAGAGAAACAATTGAAGATAAAACTGGCATTAGTGAATCATTATTCGGATTGGGAAATTTTCATCTGTATAGAGGAGATCATACTTTAGCACTGAAATTTTTCAAGGAAAGTTTGTCCGTAGGAGAGGAAACAGGAAATAAGTTTCTTATTTCACAAGCTTATCGTGCATTAGGGAATATTTATCTATTTAGAGGAAAATTTAAAGATGCATTAGATTATACTAAGAAAGCTCTTGCTCTAGCGGAGAGCATTAAGAATAAATGCGAGATTTCTCACAATTTACAGCATTTGGGGGAAATTCACTATTTTAGAGGTGAGTTAGAATCAGCGGAGAGGTGTGTTACCAGTGCACTTGAGCTTGCAGAAGCGGCTGAGTATACTGTCATGATAATTCTTAGCTATTATGACTTTGGAAGGTTATTACAGGATCGAGGAGATTTCCACGCTTCTTTGGAATGCTATGAGAAAGCTATTAACCTTGTTAAAGAAAGAGACGCAAAATTTTTCTTAGCTGAAGGTCTTTATTATCTTGTACGTCTATACACCTACCATCTTACTCCAAGTAAAGCTATCCCTTTCATCAAAGAACTAGAAGAACTGAGCATTAATGACAACAATATTTGGAATACTTTAATATACCAAGCAGGAAAGGCTCTTGTCTTAAAAACGAGTAAACGATTACCAGATAAAATGGAAGCCCTTCAACTCTTTGAAAAAATTGCGAAGGAACCACATAGTGTTTATAAGATTACGGTGGAAGCAATAATTAATTTATGTGAGTTACTTCTTTATGAATTAAAGACTACAGGTAACGAAAACCTCCTCGATGAACTAGATCGCTATTGTAATCAATTACTGGAGATTGCTAATGAACAGAATTCTCATTCGTTATTAGCAGAAACTTATTGGCTGCAATCAAAGTTTGCCTTATTAAACCTAGATATTCAACAAGCACAGACGTTATTACTCAAAGCTCAGTCTATTGCTGAAAAAAGGGGATTGAAAACATTAGCAGACTCCATCGGTTATGACCATTATTCATTTTTCTCTCAATTACAAAAATGGGAAGAATATCTAGATAAGAACGTATCATTAAGTCGAAGGATTGAGCTAGCTCAACTCGAAAATCTCATCGTAAAAATGATTTACAAACAGTTGAGTGATGTCCCAACAAAAACGATCGAGGATTTAATGAAGATTGAGGAATTTCGATCATATCTGAAAGAAGCCAAAAGGATTCTTTCCGAATATGAAGAGGAATGATCGAATTTGTTCAGCTCTCCATCGTATTTGAATTATCTTTTAATTTAAGGAGACCCCTTCAATCGTTCTTTTCAAAAAGGTCATTATTTTTGTAATTCACTTCTCTTGCTCAACATCTCATGCACTGAAAACAACTATTATATTCTGATTCCATGAGCACAAAATAAAAAGTGATAAAGCTTCATCATTCTTTGCATTATCATTTTTTCAGTTTTTCTAATGATCTCTTAAGTTGATCATCATGAAACGAGTCTTTATGAAAATAACAATAATTTTTTGGTTATTGACATCAGTTTTAAGTCTTAGACCTTTTCCTCTTCCATATTTATCCACTCAAGGAGTAGAAGGAGCTATTAATTTTCCTCTAGCATCATCATCATCTCATAATGTTGATTATCTAATAATCACCTCAAAAATCTTTATCGATGATGTTAAACCATTAGCGATTTGGAAATTACAACGTGGATTAATTCCAACTATAATAACTGTTGAAAATATTTCTTCAACTTATGACGGTGAAGATCAGCCAGAATGTATACGAGAGTGTATCGGTTATTTTCATGAAGAAAAACATACTCAATGGGTTGTTCTGGCAGGTGGCCACGCTTTCGTCCCTACTAGATCAGTTAAAATTAGCACAACAGAATCAGTTAGTTGTGATCATTATTATGCAAATTTAGACGATAATTGGGAATTAAATAACGATGGATCTGTTTCAATCATTGATTATTTCGACTGGGATGCAGAAGTTTATGTTGGACGGTTACCTGCTGACGATAATACCCAGATGAGAGAATTAGTCAACTGTTTGATCAACTATGAAAGAAATCCTCCTGTTGGGCCTTGGATGACACATGCCCTTTTTGGAGGTGCATTTGCTAGATTTAATTCAGATGATAATGAGAATAATATCCTTGATGAAGAGGATTCTCCCGAATTTGATGCAAATAGAAATCACAATTGGTTAAAAACAAATATTTTTCCCTCTGATTGGACTAGTACTCTTCTAGGTGAAACTGAAGGCGTTAAAACAACTGATTATTATGTTGATGGGCCTCTTAATGAACAAAATGTGATAGAAGAGATTGATAATGGCGTTAGCACTGGAATGTTTGATTCCCATGGATCTTTTACTGGTATGTTTCGAATGAGCTTCTCTCACGATGAGGATAACGACTCACTATTCGATTATGGAACTGATGACTACTCTTCTGATCCATTGATTAGTGTCACATCAACACTTAATACTGAAGGAAAACGTGGGATTTTTTTCCTTTGTGCATGCTCAACAGGGACTTTTATTTTATATGGTGATTGTCTTTCTGAATATATTCTCCGATCTGCTGGTATCGGGTGCATTGCTAGTTCTGGTTCGGCTTTCTACGATTCAGGTTGGTATGATGGAGAACATGGTGGTTGGTACACTCAGGGCTTATCATCAAGATTCTGGGAACAGCTTTTCGAAGAAGGAGGAAATCACCCGGGTAAAGCCTTTATTCAGGCAAAAAATGACTATGTGGAAGATTTTCTAGTACTTAATGGAAAAGAAGAACGTACTAATAAGACACTTATCCAATATAACTTAATGGGAGATCCTGAGGTTCCTGTATGGATAACAATCCCATCCCAACTTGAATATTCAGCTTCAAATGAAAGTGATCTTTCAGTTTTAAACACGTTCAGCAATGATCAGACAATCAATCAGGTAACGGTTACATTACTTAATTCGACGTATTATTGGCGAGGAACTACTAATAATGAAGGCAAAATAACTCTCCCAGTTCCTTCAAATGAGCTTACAGACGTAACTTTAACAATATCAAAGATAAACTATCTTCCTCGGCAAAATGGTATGGAAAATTTACCAATAAATATACCTGTTATCTCTCAAGAAATAGTAGAAGAGAGTACCACAACTAGCAGTTCAGATAATTCAACTCCATTTCCTGAGTTGTGGTTGTTGATTATAGCAGGATTGATACTTATAGAACAGAAAGAGAAAAAGTTTCGATAAATCAGGATTATTCTACTTATTTATGATTTGAAGATATAAAAAAAATGTGAAAATAAGAAAGATTTGAGTTATTTTCCAAAACTTCGCTAACAAAGTACCGACAATAATTTACATTGGAAGGTTAATGTCATGGATGACCCCCAATGACAAAAACCTACCGTGCAAGGCTCAGTTTAGAAGCAACTGTGCCTGAAGACCCGACAGTTGAACCGTTTCTTAAAGCTTCCGTAGAGTTTGAGATCTATTGTCCTAAATGTGGCCCTTTTCGTCATAATCTCAAGAAAAATGGTTTTGATACGAATTATTCGGCCTCACCCCAGTTGTTTTTTTGTAAGCGACATAAAATTCATTTTTATGCGCATACTTCTTGGGTTTTCACACAATTATCCGAGGTTGTGTTTGAGCGAATCGTTTCGGACCTTTTTGAGAAGCGATTGAATGCTAAAGCGGTTGCAACTATCCATAAAGTTTCCCCGAGTCTGATCTCACAAATCCGCCATTATTTCACCGAAGCTTTGGATTGGAAGCTCACTCAGCTAGCTGCAAAACGAGAGCTCCTCCAAATGTACCCTAAACTCCCAGTTCCGCTAGATGATGCTATTTATTGGGATGAAACGTTTTTTCGAATTGGACGAACCTCCTGGGCATTAATTTTGTTAATTGATGCCTACGGCCGGCCGTTGGCTTGGAAATTTAGTCGAAAACGAGATAGTCGAATCTATCAAGAGCTTATCCAAACAATTCAGAATCAACTTCCACGAATCCCCGTTTTCATCGGAGATGGCTGGAATGCATATCAGAAAAGATGTATAGCGTTGACTCGTGAATGCTTTCTGATCGAACATCTTCATTCGCATCCATGGCGATTCGTCCGGTTACATCATTTTCAATTCAACCAAAAAACAAACACTACGATCCAAAATAGTGTAGAAATCCCTTATAATAGCTTTGTTCAAAATAAACCGATCACAGGTTCCGCATTACAAAGACAGCACAAAATCAAGGATTCAAAGACACCGTCAAAAAAACGTGGACGGCCATTAGGTACCAAAGATAAATGTAAGCGGCATTCAAAATATTTTCCAAAAACTTCAGGAGCGAAACGACCATTAAAGAAACGAGGACGGAAAAGTATTCGCCAAAACGGGCGTCAGTTCCATTTTCATCCAAATCCCATCCCTGTTGGCTGACAAATCAACTGGGAGGGAACAGCTCCTGACCCCCCTCAAATCCCCACTCCTTCAACCACCGAGGTTGAATTATTATTAGATCTGACTTATAAGGTAATGAACGGCAAATCGATTCAATCCAATCGTATTGAAAGCAAAAATCGTGTGATTAAAGATATTACTCCCACAAGAGGCTTTAAGAACCCGAACCAACTTCAACGGTATCTAGAAAGGTATCTTCGATTTTGGACTACCCCCACTGATTTATTTGAGCGAAATAAGTCTTCTGTTCTCCCTTTAAAACCTTCTATGGGGTTTGCACGCTTATTTACTTTCTTTCAACCTCGGATTGATGCAATTCAAATCAGGACAGGTAATTAAAAAGGAGGATCATAGCCAAGATTTTAAAAATGACTCAAAGATTTCTCATTTAATAATTTCTACAAATCCTTTGAATAATTTCTAAGATCTCTTCAGTAGGGGAAAATCCGAGGGATGTATCAATGTTAATATTCAGCGGGATCACCCGACTGCCATAAAATAAGGCAAAAAATTTCATAAAATTCTCGTAAAACCCCCTAACAAGATATTTGTCAATAATTTTAACCCCTTCAAGAAGAGGGACTTCAATGAATCCAAAAAATGAACTGAAAACCTTCCCCCATTTAGAATTATTCGATAATTTAGAAATCAAGCTTCTTGAGTGATTCATCTTATTTTCAACGTTGGGATTATGATTGAAAAGGTTCAATAGATGATTTAATATTAATTCCCCGATTATTTAGTTCGTCTCTGAAAATATCATACGGAATGTCATTCACAGGAGAAAGGATACCTTTTTTAGTTATTTTTCCAGTTCCTATCAATTGAGCTCCAATGCTTACTGTATAACCGACAGTACGACTCATGGCAGTAAAACCTGTTGTCAGATCACGTTTATCAATCAATTGATATACGACCCGAGTTTTTTTACCAATTCTATTACCGATAAGCTCAATGAGTAGGATAGCAAGATCCCTCTCATTATCTTTTAATTGAATATGGGGGCTAATTACCTTTGTAAGAAAGCTTCGACGGTCTATTTTTTTCCCATCAAAGTTAATAGGTTCATCATCTAGTAAGTGAAGATCCACTAGTTTTTTCCAAAATGCACAATGGCCAGGCCACCTCATAGTATATCTCCCCATCTCTTTGACTGACTTGAATTCATCAGATTGCTCTTCAATGCCGATTGAAGGGAGGTATCGGAGTACATCACCATTTGGAAAAGCTTCTAATTTTCCAACATCATTGACGACTATTTCACGGACATTCTCTGGATTAAATAATTCATTCCCATTAAGTTGGACAACCTTCCCATTCCTAATTATTCTAGCCTTACGGAAATATGTAGACAAAACCCCCTCCAAACTCCAAGTGACTTTATAATTTATTGGATTATTTGCAGCTTCTAATGCTGGAATACCGGCTCCATAGCTGTTAATAACCTCGATCTCCTTCATCCCTTTAATTGCTTGTCCCAATAATACAAGATCAATTCCTGGGTCCAAGCCAAATTCAGGTAGAACCGTAACCCCTTTGCTTTCAGCTTCTCCTGCCAATGCATTTATCTCAGGAGAAACAGAAAGAGTATTTATGAGGTTAATACCATTTTTAATGGCAGATTTAGCGATTCTGTTCACAAATGGGATAGGGAGTAGATCAATAACAATATCGGGCTTCAGAGCCATAAGTTGATTGATCCTATCTTGATTATTTGCATCTAAGAATTCACATTGAACTTTTGAATATTGTTTAGTTTCTACCAGCTGTTTTAGCGTATCTACATTGATATCGGCTGCAATTATCTCGGTAACGGTATCACTATTTACAAGGTCGTGGAGGGCAACTTTTCCCTGTAAACCAACACCTAGAAGAAGAACTTTCATAAGTGAGAATTCTGAGAATTCCTTATAATCTTTTTATTTTCTTTTTCAAAATAAGGATGAAACATGATGATTGATTCAAATGAATTCATCTCATTCATAGAGAACCAATTTCAGTATATTTCTGGCGTCCCATGCTCGTACTTTAAAGAATTTTTGGCTTATTTAACTTCTCATGAGTCAGAAACTCAACTGAAACACGTTTATGCTACTAGAGAAGATGAAGCAATAGGGGTAGCCTCAGGTGTTGCTTTATCAAAGAAGAAAGCTATCGTTTACATGCAGAATAGTGGTTTAGGAAATATTGGAGACGCATTAACCTCACTAGCCCAATTATACAAGCTTCCTATGTTGTTATTAATCAGCTATAGAGGATTAGAGTTGGATAAGGATTTTCCTGAACATTCACTCATGGGGGAAGTTAACGAACCTGTTTTGAAGGCATTAAAGGTTCCATACTGGAATTTATCTGAAGATAGTTGGAAAAAAGACATCAAAACTGCAATGAAAAAAATGGAAGAAACCTCGTGCCCGGTAGCTTTACTAGTGGAAAAAGGAGTGTTGTGTCAATGATGAAAAGTTATGAGGTAATCTCGGCTTTGACTGAACTCGTGGGTGATAATGATATCATAGTCAGTTCTAATGGAAACATTAGTAGAGAAGCTTATCATTTACTTCCTAAGCCCCAAGTATATCTCAGAGGTTCAATGGGATTACCAAACGCTGTTGGATTAGGCTTGGCATTGGCCAACCCTGACAAGAAAATCATTGTGATAACTGGTGATGGAAATTTTTTAATGGGTTTAGGCTCAGCTGTTACAACTGCTTTTTATAAACCAGAAAATCTGAAAATACTAGTATTAGATAACTCACAATATTACACTACTGGAGGTCAGAATACAGTTTCTTCAGTAATGAATTACACAAAATTCCTTGATTCACTGAATATCGAATACCACAGTTCCAGAGAAGCTTCTCAAGCTCAATTAAAACAAGATCTATCGGGATTTCTCAATTCAAAAACTTTCAGCATTCTTCATTTGAAAATCCAGGAAGGAAAAAAAGATTTATCAAATATACCTTGGCACCCCGAAGATATTACTAAAAAATTTCTGATTAGGGTAGCCAATTCGTGATAAACAAACAACATTGAATTTTTTAAGTTCCTAAAAAAGTAGTTCCCCCCTCAGTATTTGCCACAAAAAGGGGTCTTAAATGATGTCATTCATTTTTTTTCTGGCATATATAAAATTTCTCTGAGGGAATTATCTTGAATGAAAATGAATTTCGGGCTTTCCTAAAGCGAAAGAACAAACTAGAAGCTACGATTAACAGTTACATTAATCGAACAAAGACATTCGAAGAATATCTGTCTGCTAAAAGTCCATTCAAAGGATTAGATGACGCTACTCGGGAAGATATCGAAATTTTGCTCTTGAATGGGGAAAGGAACAAGGAATAAACGTTTATCAATACTTATGGGGAATTCAATTTTATTATCTATACATAAAAAACTTATATCTGCATAACACTGCTAATGAGATGAAGGAGTGGGTACAACTCGAGAAACATAAATTGAAGGATTTCGAAGGCATAAAAAAAGAATATATCAAGCTATTGGGTTCTGTAGGAATTAAAACTGCGAAACAAATGATTGAAAAGGGTAGTACTTCAATTGAGAGAAAGGAACTTGCCAATCAATCTGGTGTACCACCTGATTATATATTGGAATTGGTAAAGCTATCAAATCTTGCGAGAATATGGGGTTTGAAGAAAAAACGTACACGACTATTCTATGATGCTGGGTTTGACACTTTAGACAGAATTGCCACAAGAAATACTGAAAATTTAATGAATGATTTAGACAACTATATTAAAAGGACTGGGTTTAAGGGTAGGGGTGTGAGGTTATCAGAAGCCAAACATACGGTTTCTATGGCGAAATTCCTTCAACGAATCATAGAGTATTGATAGGCATTCACGCATAACCGAAAGCTTCATAAGGTTATATAGGGATTTAAGTAACACAAACGTGTCCTCTACCTGATTTATTTCGATTTCTCAATTTGGACGATTAGTATAGACATTTATTGGTGAGAATCAACTTTTTGAGAATCCACCATGATGGAATTCAATTGAATAATTGAGACTCCTCTTTTCACAATAATCTCTAATCTCCGTTTCCACCATATCCCAATAGGTTCTATTCTTTCGAATTTCTTGGTATTTAGGTAGTAGATTAGGGTAATTTTCTTTGATAACGCTCAAAATTCTCGGGATATTATGTGGTCTAAAATTTAAATTCTCAAACATATAATTGTGAGTAAAATCTATTGATTTTTCAATGATTGCTTTATAATCAGTAATTTCTGGAAAAAATGGGGAGATGAACGTATAGGTTTGTATCCCAGCTTCGGAGACAGCTCTAAGGGCTTCTAACCGATCCAAAGGTTTCGACGCACCTCGCTCGATTTTTCTCGTGAAAGTCGCATCTAATGTGCTTATTGAGATTCCAACTTCAATATTTTTGATTTTCTTAAACAAATCAATATCTCTAACAACTAGTTTTGATTTTGTGAGAATAGAAATTACTGCATCGGTTCCAACAAGTCTTTCCAAAATGTAACGAGTATTCTGATACTTCTTCTCTAAAGGTAAATAAGGATCAGTTACAGAACTTAGTAAAATCCTCTTTCCTTGATATTTCACAGGTTTAATCTTGTCAGCATCAAACTCCTTTATATCCAAGAATTCTCCCCATTTATCACCTTTATGACCAGTAAATCTAATCATAAATTCAGCATAACAATAAATACACCCATGTTGACATCCGACATAAGGATTAATCACATAATCAATCGATGGGATATTACTTTTAGTGATAATGTTTTTGGTTTCTCGAAAATTAATTTTCATTCTTGCCTTCTCTCTCAAGGATCTTTGACTGAATTCAGTACTATTACTTCAATTTTTAAAATTCGTTTCTAAAGTTTTGATAATGCTCACTAGGGGAAGAAAAATTCCGTGATCCAAACAAATAAAAACAATGCAAGGCAACTAGAAACTGGAGATTTATCCTTATAATTCAGATGAATGAGGAAATTTGATTCAAGTATTCTTAATTCTCTGTTTTAGTTTTTTAGGAGGGTTTTTTACAGCTATAGCATTAGCTACCACCTATTTTAGACTAAGATGATTTTTTTCCTCTAGTAGTGAATCAAAGTATCTCTATTCTCTCAATTTATATTACTATAATGGTTTGAACAGACATATCCTTGTGAATAAACTCCTCCCCTCACTCAGATTTCATCTGTTCACTTTTTTTTGCATTATCCTATCGTTTCTGTTTTTTGCGTTTCTCATCTTTTATTATTGAAGCTATTTAGCGATTTATTCATATCAAATATTTGATATAGTTTTTTCAAGGGAGAGGTTTTGTGTTAATTATTAATGTCCAATACTCAGATAGTCAACCAGTTCATGGAAGACGGAAGTTCATGGCTTCCAGTTTTCCGAAATTTCAGTAAATAAGCCTTAAGATGGTAGGAGAAATATTCATGGCTGATCCACCTTTCGAATCGCGTGATAATATGGAACAATTCGTCTTAGAATCCCTTGATGAAATTATCACCCTATTGAAGACAATCGATCATCCACAACGATTACGAATTCTCGCGTTAATGATTGATATCCCACGAACTTTCAAGGAGTTAATTGAACAAACTGGTCTCCAAAAAAGTGCCCTGGGAAATCATCTTAACATTTTGAGCAGTGAAAACTTGATCCAAAAAATTGATCGCGGACTGTACAGAGTTACCGATGATGGCGAAGCAATGTTTCAACATATAGCCCAGAGTTTTTTAGAAATCAAACTTCGGGAACAAGAAAGGTTGGAAAGAATACAGCGTCTTATTGGAAAATATACAACCTATGGAGATGAAGTCATGAATGATGAAACAAAAGTTAAAATGGATTTAGATGTTCGAATAATCACTCTCGAACCTATGCGGGTGGCCAGCCTTCAAGCCATTAGTAAGAGCCCAGAAAATGATGCTTGGGTAAAGATGCAAGCATGGGCGGAAAAATACGGACTTCTTGACGATATCAAGAAACATCCCGTATTTGGTTTCAATAATCCAGATCCTTCCCCTGATAAAGAGGAGTATGGATACGAATTTTGGATTAAGATTCCCGCAGAGATTCAACCAGAAGGGGAGATCAAAGAAAAAAAATTCAAAGGTGGCTTATATGCTGTCACTACCACGCGACTAATTGTTGATCCTGAAACCAATGTTATCCCCGCTTGGAAAAAACTGGCAGAGTGGGTAAAAAAATCAAGTAAGTACGAATATGGGTCACATCAGTGGTTGGAAAAGGCGGTCAATCCTAGTTCACCTCCTGAAGATCTAATTCTCGATCTTTATTGCCCAATTAAGGAGGCGTGAGCTATTTTAGCGCATCGAGATCCTTACTCGAGCTCTAAGAAAAAATTTTCGCGCACAGATCGGGAGACTCCATTTGAGGAGTCGATGAAGTACCTACATATGCGAAACTATCTTATAACCGCTAAGAAGATTCGAGAAGCATGGAATACTTCAAAAAGTGAATAACCTAAACTTTCTTCTTTTCTTTTTTTTGAATTCATTGTAGTTTAAAGAGATATGAAATTGAAAGGAGACAGAATCCAAACATCAAGCTATCATGGAGTACATCTGGAAAAAGAAGATGTAGCTGTTCTTCATGAGCTAGAGGAAATAATTGGGGAGAAAATTCCTTGTGAGAAGGGTGGTTTATATAGTACAGGATTTATTTATGAAGATCAAAAGATTTCTGGATTAAGTATACGAAAACACGGTTTGACCAGTCTTCCTGAAAGTATAGGTAACCTCCAGTATCTCCAGAAATTGTACCTACGTGATAATAATCTACAGACTCTTCCGAAAAATATTGGAAATCTATTAAGTCTCCAGGATTTAGACGTATTTAACAACCACATAGAATTTTTACCAGATACTATTGGAAAGCTGAATCATCTTATAAGACTAGATTTGTCTCGTAACAAATTGAAGACATTACCAGAAATTCTGGGAAAATTGAGGAACCTTGAAGTCTTGAGTTTACATACGAATCATTTAACTTCTTTTCCTGAGAGCATTGGTAATTTGTCTAACCTAACAAATCTGAGACTAGAGAATAATCAGTTGAAAACTCTTCCCGAAAACATTACTCACCTCAAGAACCTTCAAAGTCTTTGGATAGGCAAGAATCATTTTGCATCGTTACCCGAAGACATTGAAATTTGGATGAAAAAACTGGAATCTCATAAATGCAAAATTAGAAGATAAGTCACGTATTGGATACTATGTCAAGATCTAAAATGTTTTAATGACGTGAACATAAATCCTTCAATACCACTAGAGACACCTAGATTTTCTGAGGTGATTATATGGGAATATCTATCAAGAATCCGGAAATAGAAATAAAAGAATTAATTGAAGATCTATTTACATCTCTAAATTTAAAAGAACGTGACAACATAAGAGAATTATTTCATCCTAACGCAACATTCGCCAATATAGGAAATTCAAATGAATTATTTCTAAGATCTTTGGAAGAATTTCTGGAAACTACAATTGAAGCAATCACAAAGCATAATATTGAAGTCAAAAATGAACTAGAAGAAATAACTCACATCCAAACTATTGATGGAGTGGTTGCTTCTGTTGAAATCAAATACACTATGTTTATGCCACAATCCAAAGGTTTTCACACTGGATTACTTCATTTAGTGAATGAAAACAAGAAGTGGTTATTTCTTAACTGGACTGATAGAGGAATTGAGGAAAATACGTAAGCTCAAGGGAAGAAATAGGTCCATCCAGGTTTCCACGCTTTCGGTTGTTTTCTTCGCCAATCTTCTTCAATAGCCTGTTTCCATGTTTTATCCTTTAATATAACATCTAAAGCCAGTTGGGGTGCTTGATGGGCTATAATAGCAACTTTTTTTCCCAAATGATATGTCTGTAAATCCTCTAAAAAATTTCTAATCCTTTTCTCGACCTCTATGTAACTTTCTCCATTGGGAAAAGGGTCAGCTATGTGATTTTCCATAATTTTTCTCAGTGTACTGGTTTTAACACCAGTTAAGTCTCCGTAGTTGCATTCTCTTAACCTTTTGTCTTGAACTATTTGGATTGAAGAACCCCATATTATATTTGCAGAATCAGTGGCGCGTTTCAGATCAGAACAAAAGACAATATCAAAATGAACATCTTTAAGTCGCTGAGACAATTTTTTTGTCTGTTTTAATCCAAGATCAGACAGGGGGCTAATTCCCCACCCTGTTGCGATATTCTCTTCATTATCATTTGTTGTTCCATGTACGAAATAGACTATTTCATTACCCAACAAAGGTTCTCTCCACGAATTATTACCCACCTTTTAGTTTTTGCGAGAGTTTCAAAAAGGTTTGAAATGATTTAACAGTCAAGTTTGTCTTAAGACCAGGTTTCGGATTCTTTTCTTGACTCAATGTATATCCCCCCATTTCTAGAAGTTCTTCAAAAGCCTCTTGAGCATTTTTCAGTATTTTTGTTTCATTTAATGTTGTAATCTGCCTATTTTTCATTACAACGTTACCATCAATGATAACGGTATCTACATCCGATCCGAAGGCGGAGTAGACTATATGGGAGGGACAATTATGGAAAGGAGTTAGGTGAGGCTTCTTGAAATCCAACATAATTATATCGGCTTTCTTACCCACTTCCAGAGATCCAATTTCGTTTTCCAATCCAATACTTTTCGCCCCTAAAATTGTAGCCATGCGAATTATCTGTTGAGCAGGTAAAACTGTGCCTTCTCTTTTATTCTGTTTATGTAAAAATGCAGCAGTTCTCATCTCTTCAATCATGTCGAGATTATTGTTACTCCCGCAACCATCAGTTCCAATACCAACTTTAATATTAGTTTCTAATAGCTCTGGTATGGGTGCAATCTCATTTCCGTACTTCATCATTGCAGACGGACAATGTGCAACTGTTGTGTTGGTTTTCTTCATGATTTTCATATCATCTTTGTTCACAAAAACACAATGTGCTGCCAGTACATCGCCCTTTAATATTCCTAAATTATGTAAATGATCAATGGATGTTTCTCCATGTTTTTCTTTTGCCATCTTGGGCTCGTTTGGCGCCTCAGCGACATGAATGTGCAACCCAACATCAATATCGTCAGCAGCTTCACGTGTTTTTTGTAGTAAGTCTGGTGAACATGAATATATAGAATGAGGGCCCAACTTACAAACGACCCTACCATTTGAGGAGTTGTCATACTTTTTAGCAAACGCCACACTTTCTGTTAACTCTCGTTCTCCTTTAGCTGGGTCATTTAATTCTAATATTCCTTGAGCAAGACTTGCACGCATCCCTGCTTCGTTGACTGCTGTGACAACTCTATCCATATGCCAATATTGATCAGCAAAAGTTGTAGTTCCTGTTGTTATCATCTCTAAACAACCCAGTAACGCCCCAACATAACAATGTTCAGCAGTAATATTTTTTTCGATGGACCAAATTATTGGCAGCCAATTAATTCCTGGGACATCATCCGCTACTCCTCGAAATAAGGTCATTGCTAAATGTGTGTGCGTATTGATGAGTCCTGGCATTATAACCATCCCCTCCGCATCGATTTCTTTATCTGAGGAATAATTTTGTAATTTGTTCATTGAACCAATATCAATTATTTTATTAGCTTCAATAGCTATTCCCCCATCTGAAATGACTTCATTCTTTGAGTTAACAGTCAAAATTATTCCGTTTTTAATCAGTAAATCAACCAAAAAAGAACACCTCGGTAATGATTAAATGATACATATTGATTACTTAGAGGATTAAAATAATTTCAGTCTTTACCTGTTGCTTATCGGATGGAAACTCTTTTTCTCTAAAAGTGTTCATAAAAACGTACGCATTGTTCTAAAACATAGATTATTAGACTTGTTACTTGTGTACAGACCTGACTGATCTCAACAACGGGAAACTATTCAATGATTATGCTACAAAGAATTCAGTTCACTAGAATACAGCTAATTGTATCTTTTAGTCTTATTATCTTTTTCGTCATGAGCGGAATAAACTCAAACATTATTTTCCATATAAGTCCATCTTCCAGTAATGAAGTAAAGGCTGTTGGGCATCAACGAACTTTCTGGACTTGTGACTTTTCTATTCCCTCATTTTATGAACTAAATGCAACATTACTGGCAATTGGAGAACATTGCTGTATTTACATGCAAGATGATTGTATTTCAGAACTTGGGGAATCAGTTGCAATTAGTCAAACTGAAACCATTCGTGATGAATATGACACTTCCATTTATCCTCAAGTGATTGACTTAGCTGGGCATCCAAATGGGACCTTGGGGGATATCGATAACGATCCTCGGATCTTCATCTTACTCTCCCGTAATACGATGACTTACTATTCCGAACGGAATGAATTTTCTTCTTCTATAGTATCGTATACAAACGAGTGTGAAATGTTTTATCTTTACTATAAGTGTCATAGTATTTCATGGACACTAGCTGTTGTTGCACATGAATTTCATCATCTGATTTGGTTTAATAATGAATTAGATGAACCCCCATTGACCCTTGAGGCATTAGCTCAATATGCTATGTATCACGCTGGATACTTAGCTCCCTATAACAATCTCGCCCCTCAGGTTGGGTACTATCTTTCACACCCAGAAGATTCTATTCTGTATTGGTCCCACAATGATTATGGAAGCGGATATTTACTTGCTTTCTACATTGCGGAACATTATGGGGTGGAAATTCTCCGAAATCTAATAACAGAGCCATCTGATGGACCAGCTGGAATTGAAACGGTTTTACAAAGAGCTGGTCATAATATCACATTTAATGAACTCTATGTGAATTGGATCACGGCACTGACAATAGATGAACCTGGATTTCAAAACGACATCTATGGTTTTAAAGAAATTGACGCCAAAATTACTCGATTTATCCTTGTTAATGATTTTCCTATCCTTAATGACTCTGTTACCCTCCAATATTATGGATTTCATATTCATAAATTACTATCTCCACCGGATAATTTCACTGTTCAGATAAAAAAATTCTCAAATCATGCCATTGCTACATCCATTGCATCACATGATGCCTTTGGATGGCATATACGCCAAAACATTCATGATGAAAAGGATACAATAATTACCGATAATATTGTAGGTAATTCGATTGATGTGGCTTATGTTTTAACTAGTTACGTCTCGAAAGTCACACCAGTCGCCTCTAGAAATGAAACTGGTCCTTCAACTGGAATCGAAATATCAATATTCCAATCTCAAGGGATACCCAAAACTACTCCCCAAGTACCTACAACTGTAACCAAAACCTCTATACACACTTCCCAGACATCTAGATCAGTGGATAGATCAAATTGGGATCAAATGATACCTCTATCAATATTCTTGGGAATCTGTCTTCTATTTGGAATTATCATTACCATCTGGCTAAAAGCTTTTTCGAGAAGAAAATAATCTTAATGACAACAATAACTGAATTTCGTAAAGGGGTCATTTTAACCACCTTAAGACAGTTGAAAACAAGTGGATTATCATGACTACCGAAGAAATGCTTAACAAATTTACCGATGAGCATATTAAGGATGGAGCTGATGAGCATATTGATTCGTTAGCCAAGAAATATCTTAATGCTGACAGAAATCCTTTTCGTTCTTCCACTGAGTGTAGAATGGTTTACAAAATAAAACCTATTTCTGTCTTCAGGATCAACTAACTCTTTATTAAAATGGGTTTTATATGAAGAAAGCAGCAAGTATAATGATTCTGTTTATTTTATTTATATTAACAGTCATAGCATTTAGCACACATGCTAGAACTCGTAATACAACGAGTAACTCCACTCTAGAATTTGATGATGTCGAATTTCTGATCGAACAGGCTTTCCCCAACCTCACGTTTAGTAATCCAGTCGGTCTTTATCATGCTGGTGATGATAGTAATCGTCTCTTTGTTGTCGAACAGGAAGGGATCATCTATACATTCAATAACTCAGGGTTAGTAACCTCCACCGAGGTTTTCTTGGATATCTCTGATAAGGTACTATATGGAGGAGAACAAGGTCTTCTAGGCCTAGCTTTTCATCCTAATTATTCCTCCAACGGATATTTCTACCTTAACTACATTTCAGATACTCCTCGCCGAACAGTTGTTGCTCAGTATTCGATCCTGAATAATAATTCCAACCTAGCAAATCGTACAAGTGAATATGTACTATTAGAGGTGACACAACCATTCTCAAATCATAATGGAGGTCAAATAACCTTTGGATCCGATGGGTATCTCTACATTGCATTAGGTGATGGTGGTAGCGGAGGTGACCCCCTGGGGCACGGTCAAAATCGATCAACCTTATTAGGATCGATCCTTCGAATTAATGTGGATAATATTTCATCTAATACAGCTTATACCATTCCAGATGATAATCCCTTCGTAGGAAATGTTAATAATTTTCGTGAAGAAATTTTTGCATATGGATTACGGAACCCTTGGCGGCTCAGTTTTGATTCCGTGACAGGTTCACTTTGGGCTGCCGATGTCGGTCAAAACAAGATTGAGGAAATCGATATTATTGAAAAAGGTGATAACTATGGCTGGAATATTATGGAAGGATCTCTTTGTTACTCCCCATCCACAGGATGTAATCAAACAGAGCTGACAATTCCAATTTTTGAATATGGTCACGATATCGGTAATTCAATAACAGGGGGTTATGTGTATCGTGGTTCTTTGCTCATCACTTTATATGGTTATTATATCTATGCAGACTATGGCTCAGGGAGGATTTGGGCGTTAATCTATGATAATTCGACTGTTCAAAATTATCTCCTTGTTGATACTCCATTAAATATCGTTTCTTTTGGTGTTGACAAAGAAAATGAGTTATATATTTGCGCATTTGATGGAAAAATCCATAAACTGAAAGAGACTATAAACAAATCCACAGCTATCAGTACCTCTTCATTCTTTACATCGTCTCAACCAACAACTATACAAACAAGTACAGTTGTAGGATTCTTAACAACATCAGTGCTGTTGTTGTTTCCATTCACCATTTTTTTGAGGCGAAAAAGAAACCAGCAGTGAGTTCTCTCATTCATATTAATAATTACTTTGCGTATCTATTTAATCGTGAAGCGCCGATTGCCTTTTTCTTCTTGAAATGAGAGATAACTTATGTCATTCGTCTCTCTAATTTAGTATCTATTGCCTCAAAAAGAAGAGTTTTATTAGATGGTTAATAATTTTAGAGTAGACACGAATGCAGATGGATGTGTCCTGTATGAAGAAAGCAAAAGCAACCCATGATGGTACTGAAATTGCAGAAAAAAGAGACAGAATTGCAGATGAAATGTCTGAAGATGAAATATTTATTCGAACAGTGGACAACGCTTTAAAAGTACCAAATGCAAATTCACTAGAGAAATTAATATTAGCATTCTCCACTATTCCAGAAGCAAGATCAGATTTCCCTCTGGCTAGAGATCGCTTTATTGATATTCTTGATTTTCTTGAAACAAATGAAGAGTTTCCCCCAGAAGAGATAGTGCTTTTAAAACATTCAATTGAAAATGTTAATTCTTTTCAAGAGCTTTTAGCGTGGAGAGTTGAAAACTAATCCCAATCTAGTCCATATTTTTACTATCACAAGATTAAGAGACCTTTATCTACTTGTTGACGCAGTTTTAAAGCTTCTTTAAGATAGATTTGAAACTCTAACAAAGGATTCTCGTCCATTGAGGGGAATGTAACAATGAATAAACAACTCTTTGCTCCACTACACACGGTTTTAACGGTTTTAACGTTAACTGGAGTATTTAAAGTTGACTCAAATACCTCTTGTAACCTAAAGCGGGAACAATTGTGTAAAAGAGACGAATACAACAATTTTAGTTGTTGTAATGGACAATGCTATTTAGAATATCGTACCTGAATAGAGGTTTCAGACTTCTTGATAAAAGCCTCTGCGCGATATTGACGATTTAATTTTTGAATAAATTGGTCAATATTTTGGCCTTTTAGCCGAGTTTTTCGGATTAAATTTACTGCTTGGGGGTGAGTACATGCTCTCCCACATGATTTTAAACCCTCTGCGTGAACCTGTTTAGATTAGTCTTCAAGACCTTTGAAAAGTCCTAAAAACCATTGTTTCAAAAATCCAAAAATCCATTGTTCACTATTATGATGTTCATTCATTTTTCCACTTCCGTGAAAGGAAAATTTCCGAAAAAGTTAACATTCGCATTCCCTTTATAAATAAAAAGAAAAACTCTCTGGAAATGTCACAAAAAAAAATTACGAAAAAACAGAAATATTAGTGAATAATCATCCTCTTAATTTTATAATCTCTCTAATCTCTGATAAAACCATAATGGAAAGAAAAACTTTTTCCTGTAATATTTCTCAATTTGTGATGATTTAAGTCAAAAAAGAAGAATAAAAAAGAGAGAGGAATATTGTTAACCCAGTATTATTTCTTTTTCTCTTTTGTTTTGGTCTGAGTTTTTTTCTTTGTTCCTTTCTTTTTCTTTGCCATCATTATTCACCATAAAATAAGCATTTCATCATTGTTCTGCAAAAATACCCTTCTTGGGGCCCATTTTTATGAATAATCTCATTTTTCAGGTTTAAGCATCTTCTTCATAATACTTATCGTATTTATCGTCTTCTGTCCAGTCGTCTTCTTCGTCATCCCAGTTGTCATCCCAATCTTCCTCCACTTCTTCTCTTTTCTTATCTTTGGGAACGTTCATCATGGTTAGTGAATCCTTTTTCCAACATAATTGGTTCTTTCAACTTTCGGTTTATCCTAGTTTAGGGAAAATCTGACCGAGAAAAACGTTTGAACTTCCATGTTTTTTAACCTTTCCGTTTTTCTATAGCGCCATCTAAAGGAAATTCTTCTAAAATCATAATGTTATAATGAATCTTATGACCTATTCTATTCAGCGTTGTAGTATTTTTCTTAAATCGAACAATTCATACTCTAAATTCCAAAAATAAAATAATTTCTACTAAGATAAACTAGATATATCTAGACTTACATTAAGACAGGTAATTGATTTATGATCCGTTAAGAACGAAAAATAGAGCGTTAAATTAAAAATATTATGATTATGCCAGAATAAAGGACTCTAATGAGTGATTGACTATATTCAAAACCCTATTCAAAATGAATTTACGTCTTTGAGAGTAAACTTCCTTTCTATTTCTTAATCTCTTTAAATTTCTCTCACAGGCGGGTGCAGCAAACTTTAATTCATTTAGTGAAAGAGGATGCTTAAATTCTGACAAGACCATAATAGTAAAGTAAAAAGGAAAACCTTTCCATTTGTATTTACTATCACGATGCTGTGAAAGAGCATTTAGATACTCAACTTTTCGGCTTTCACTTGAATCCCCATTTGATATTAAATACCGCAGATAACCAATTCCTTGATGTTTACATTCACCAAGTGTACAAAGCTCTGTCACATAACATGAATTCTCCATCCATTCATCTGCTAGTTTAATAGTTGATTTTATCACGCTTGAATTGATTTTGGATAAAACTAATACTCGTGTGGCTTCTTGTGTTAAGATATTTCTCTTAGCCAGTTGTGTTTGGAGCTTTTCGCCAGTGAAAAGTCGGATGTTATGATCAATTTCTGCAGGTCTGAACGTTCCCTTGTAAGAGCCTTTTTTTTCTTGACGTTTACATAACCATTTTGTTATTGCTTCTATTTCATCCTTTGGAACCTCTTCATTCCTAAAGAATACCTCATTTACCGCATCCAGTGTTTTGGCTATACTATATTGGTTGATCATGGGCTTTTCACTCACTTCGACTGATACTAGTCCCAATCACTCCATTCATTTTTAACTCTTGAAAAGAAATTTTTGATTTATTTTCTATTTAAAATCATAAAATTATCTGGTAAATTAAAATAAAATAGTAGACATGATGAGATGGCTATCAATAATGATTATATTCTCAAATTCGAGTTTTCAAACTATTTTATATCCTAAGAGGATAAAAAAATGAAGAGAGAGAGAAGAAAACTCTCTAATTGTATTTCCTACGTTTTCTCTTTCTAACCACATAGAAACTCAGGATAGATAGAAATACAACTATTCCTGTCAAGCCTGGTGTGACTGTTGGCGGAGTTACTGACGATTCAACAACTGTTGATAAAGTAAGAGTTGTTGTAGGTGGAATTAGTGAAGGATTTTCAATCGTAAACGAACTTGATGAAATCGCAGAGCAATGAAAGCCGATGTTATCAGTTGCCTCAATCATAATGTGTACAACTGTTCCATCATAAATATTTGAGAGATCCCATACGTATTCTGTTGATGAAAGATCGGAAACGATTTCACCCCATGTCTCTCCTTCGTCAGTAGAATAAAACACGGCATATGAGATAATATGGTCAAATTCACTGGTAGAAGCTGTCCACTGAATGGTTACTTCGTCTTCTAGTGTATCACTTGTTGGAGCTATAATGGTGGGTGAGGTCATATGATACAAATGTTCTAGCGGAGATAAATCCTGATTTTCAGCAGATCCCTCAATAGGATAGGATCCTGTTCCAGTCCAATCATCCCAGTAATTATTTTCAAAATCATTGTTGGAACCTGCATCAATACAATTAATGTTATTATCCGAGAAATCGTTGGAAACTATTACGTTATCGTCAGCTGCTGACCCGATTGAGAGTCCAGTTCCTTCATTCCTAAAGATAAGGTTATTAGAAATATGATTCTCATCTGATTCAGCTTCAAGCAAGATCCCTTGCCAAAAGTTTTCGATCACAATATTTCGAAAAATTGTGTTATTATCATTAAAACCAATACCAGTATCAGTGGTCAGGGTAATTCCAACGTAGTTACCTTTGACTTCGTTGTCAGAAAGGAAGTTATCTTCACAAGAGTTCCCTATCCATATTCCTTGGTCATTGAAAGTAATAATATTATTAGTAATAAGGTTATTATCTGTCGTATTCTCTAATCTAATTCCGTTAGCAAGGCAATATGATAATTTATTATCAGCAATCACATTGTTGTTCGAAAAATAGAGGGCAACTCCATCAGCTGCTCTAATTACACGATTATTCCGTATTGTTCCATGGATAACGTTATGTAATAAGATACCCCACCCAGTTATCATCATTCCATCAAGAGTGTTGTCATTAATACTGAAGAAGGATGTGGTATCACTGATAGAGATTAATGTCTCTCTAGAATCTGTGATATTGTATCCCTCAATTCGATAAGGATCATCCAAAGTCCCAGACCCAGGAAAACCTCTGAAATCAGCATCCCCATGAATGGTAAGAGGACGATCTTTCGCAGTTTCTCTTCCGAACCAGATCAGAATGTTGTCAACTAAAGTTTTCCCATCATGTACCCCTCCATTCCACACTCCGTCCGCAGTAATTAAATCATACATGTTTCTGTAATCTGAGTAAATCACCTCGCCTGAGACAACTACATATTTGTTGTTCCCCATGGATTGCATCGCTACTAGAGGATAGCTCGTGTTAATATTATGATTAGAATAATAATCGAGCTCAGTTCCAGAAAGATCCTGATCGATTATCGTTGCATTAATGCTAGCTTTCATGATGATCTCAACCCCCTCGATTGATGTTTGGGTCAAATCAACCACAGTACCACTTTGATATCCTAAAACAGGGCCAGGGGCGTGAAAAATAGCACTTGATACTCCTTTAGTAACAATAGAATTGATTTCTCCATCAGACATAGGGGTCTGAGCAGCTATTCGATAGGAGGCACCATCATTGTTTACAACATCAGATACTCCGTCAGCGCCCATTCGAAGATTAACTCCAAGAGTAGATAGAATCTCATTATTCGGGCCTGGAGGATAGTAGCCACCGTAATCTGAATCACCTGCAACCCAGAGTAGGCGGGCATCACCACTGGTAAACCAATTATTAATCGTATCTAGTTCCGTCCCTGTAAAGCTAATGTTAGAGGCAGGGATTAATAAAACATTGGTACTCGAAGGAATAGAAAACGATCCTGTTATGTTCCTAAAGGTAGAACCTGCTGATGTCAAATTATTTTGCAGATATGTCGCATCACCAGCATATCCTAAGGTATAATGAGTCTGATCAAAAGCAACCGCTAAATGTGATGGAAGATCCACTTGAGTGATTGATGGCCGAATAGCTCCCTGGGATGGTTTCCTGACTATGAAACTATTATTTGCAGTTGGGATTCCTATTGAGTTCACTCCCCTTTGAATTCCAAGGCTTAAAATAACTGATATTATTGGTATAAGCAGAAAGAAGACTTTTTTCTTGATCATTTCAAATCACTTGAAGTGTTCAAGAATAATGAGACTCTATATATAACTTTCTAAACAGTTGAAAGTTGATGACTCTATTTAGAGCACATATCCAGAGGTGTAGCTCCGAAAGAGAGTAACAGTGGAGCTTCTTGAGTGTTATAGATTTATTTCTGTTTAAAAAACTTCAATGGGTTTGGTATCCATCGTGGAACCTTTTTCATATAATCTAGGTACTCTTGCCCAAGAATCTCTATTAATTCGTTTTCTTCATATGCTGCAATTAGATTAAGGAGATAGAACGCGATTAGAAAGGGAACGATCGATATGAGGGACATTGTCAACTGGATCAAGGCGAGAAATCCAATAATATAAGCAAAGTACATCGGATGTCGCACCACAGTATAAACATCCTCAATGACAACCTTTGGATTAGTTTTGTCAACCCCTTCTAGAACTAACTTATGAGACCCATTGACTAATCTTAATGCGATAAGGACAACGACAATGAAGATCAACAGACGTAATTGTAATGGGATTTCTCGTGATAATTGTGTTGTAAAGTTGAATAAAGAGTCTATTCCCCAAACAATCAAGAATGCGACTACGCCAATTAATTGAAATTCATGGGATCGTGGATGCTCTTTTCCAATCCCATGCGAATGTTCATGTCCTGACAACTTCGATCACCAATCATTTCCCTTGTAATGTCTGAATGAATTCTTTTGTAAACCTTTCTATTTGATTCCAGTCTCTATAATCATTCACACCATTAGGGTCAAAGTTAGGGGATGCTTTTCCTGCAATTTTCAAAAGCTTCTTATCGAGCCACCCTACAGGAGAATCTGGAGAAGCGTTCATTATACCACCAAAAGCTTCAAAATTATCTATAGTAACTCCTAGATCATCCAGTGCTTTTTTACAATATTCTTCTTTGATCTCGTGGTATCTTTCTGGAATAGCTGCATAACCTGAACTCACAAAGAATACTTTCGGGCCATTTAACGTATTAATATCATTCTTTTGCTTTTTAATGAATTTTTTCATTTCTTTTATCCACTGGCCGATTCTTATCCCTGTACCAATAATCAATCCGTTATATTGTGCTATTTCTGGCCATTGATCCTTTTTCACATTAATAATATCTGAATCAATATTGTTATCCTTTAACCATTCACCCATTTTTTCAGCTATTCCCTGAGTTGCTCCATATCTAGTACCATACGCTACTAGTACTTTCATAATTATCACTCCTAAGCCACACCAAGTTCAAAAGACGTTCGTATTTGAGATCTTAAATATTCTGATTTAACGGTATAAGAATTCTATTCTTATAACTTTATTGCCCTTAAAATAGCAACAACAAGCATTAATAAGCTATCTTGACAAGAGATCTTCAATAATTTCTATCCTCACTCCTAGATGATCCCGAATAACATCATAAACGAATTGATATATTTGACTATATTGTTTTAGCATTGAAGCGGTCTCGGGGCGCATCCCTGATAATTCTGATCCTTGAGTCAGAGATATCGCATAATCTGTTAATCGTCTAGTCGCTGCGAACACATAAAAGAACTCAAAATCCTTGATTGTCCTCCCTAAATTATGTTGATATAAATCGAATACTTGTTGGCCCATGGTTGGTGAAACATGGGTATTTACCAACAGGACTGTCCAAGCTAAGTCAAAACGAAAATCAAGTACAGTAGAAGTACCCCAATCAATAACAACAGGATAGATATCTTTTTTCATAAGAATGTTGTTAGGATGATAATCCCAATGAACTAAAGACAAAGTAGAGATAGAAATTTCATCCATTTGGTATCTAAGCCATTTAAACACTTCATTGAAATCTGACATTCCTTGTTGCAGTAACCACTCACAATATCCTTTCAAACGAGTAGAAACATATGAATGTATAGATTGTGATTCAGGTGGAGGAGTGATTAAATTGAATTCTCTCCAATTCAATTTATGTAATTGTAAATATAGATCAACAAATTGATTCATTATTTCATTTTGATTTTTCTCAGACGAATTATTAAGAACCTCACCCATTGTAGGACCATCAATTCGCTCCATTATCACAAAAGGTTTGCCTATGATTTCCCCACTGTTTTCTAATATTTCCATTGTGGGAACAGGATAATTTAATTCCCATAACTTTACCATTACACGATATTCATGTGCAGATTTAGTGCTTGAATCTGTTGCAGGGTAAATACGTGCGACAAGTTCTTTCTCGATCTGTTTTCCTTGATCTTGGTAACTCAAATCGAATGAAAGGAGATCGTTTTCCCACCCAGAGGTGATATCGATAAGATGGGTGAGTTCGATATTTCGATATTCTGGAAAGGTTATTTCATAGAAATTACATAATCTACTCTTAATATCAGATATCTGCATTATTCTTCCCGAATATTTCATCTAAATTCCATTACCATTAAATAATTTACACCTTATTTCTTTGATAAAATATAAAAAAAATAATTACGTAAATCTGTTAAGAGAGTATGAAAAATTATCTAATAAAACTAGAAATTCCCAGCTCTCAATAACTCATTTTGGAATAATAATCTGTTCTAATGAACGGATATTATTGTAATGTTGCTCAATATAATTATAAGCTTCATTTATCTTTGATGAAATTTTCTTTACAGTACGATTGAGAATAGATTTAGTTATCTCAGCATCTTTTTCATCAAACAAGGGAATCTTCCAATGTTGATAATATTCCTTGGTGACCAGTATAGATATGGCTGCAGCCATTCCGGGCATCATGCCAGCACCTCGTACAACATCATGTAATTCATCAGATACACACGTGATACTCCCAGCATCTTGACTAATCAGTTTAGCTATTTCAGCAACCAATATTACCTTTTCCGAGGCCAATCCAGTGTTTTTAAGATCGTTTGCACATTTAATTATCTCATCAGCAATTTTTCTGGTATTTTGCTTCATAAATCCTATTTTCTGAGGTAGAAGATCATCTCGAAGGATTACAGGAAATCCTAATTCCTCCACAGAGTCAAGTAAAGCATTTGCTACAACAGGATTGTCTATCCCTTTCTGAGCTCTTATTAGAAAAGTATTCTCTTTAAGATGATCGGATAAAGAGGGTGAGTATGCTTTACTTTCAACCACAATCGTTGGACATCGTAGCATGTTAAGTTCTTTCATAAGTTCATATTTAGATCCCAACGCAATATTTCCCTCCAAATCTTCAACTGGTCCTAAGCCATTTCTTGTTTGGTTCACGGTTACTAGAAGAGAAGTGTCTATCCCATTAATATTAGCTATCATGCCGCCAATTAACCCACAATTAATATCAACATTCTCCACAGTAGTCTTAAAATCAAATTTTCTTTTCAACTTAAATGTACTTACAACTGAATTGGCTAACGCTCCTTGAAGGGATACAGGAGTCTCAAGAACGCCTTGACCATACATTCGTCCCAATGTTTTCAATGTTAAAGATTGACAGAACAAAGCATCTTGTCCCACTAGATTTTGCATGAGTACTGCTTCCCCAGGTGTAATTCCACGCCTTGGAGTGGAAGTAAAGCTACCACCATCCATAGTGGTGATCTTTATAGTATTAGAACGCAGATTAACTTCCACTTTTTCAATAAATGTGTTTGCTTGTAAAATTTCTTTAATCATTGAAGCTACTGTAACGAACCCTGCGGAATCATCTTGAATAAGACCTCCATAACCATGGACATGACCTATTCCAGCATGACCCGCAATAGCAATCCTTTTAGCAGTCATAAGTTTGTATTCCTCATCTATATTATATTGATAATGAGCAAATAAACAATTTTTAATGTAATTAATAGCAAGAAACAAGAATATTATAACTATAGATCTATTAATTGAACTAAGCTAAATTCAAGCATCGATAGGAGTTAGTGAAAAGGAAAATGAATGTTGAAGAACGAGTTATGTTATTTAAATCTCAAATTGAATTGGAAAAACAGATAGTGAATACAGCGGAAACATCAGCAAAAATCATTGACAACGCAATAGTTCGAGAATTGATTTTGGGTATTGCTATGGATTCACGTAAACACGAGTCTCTTCTGAACACTCTTATTGGTCTTCATGAAAAATTTGCATTGGTTGATAAGGAATTAACCGATCAACTAAAAGAAAATATCGAAACGCATATTAAACTGGAACAAAGAGCGATAGACACTTATCAGAAATTATGGGGTGATCTCGAGGATGAAAAGGAGAAAATAATTATTAGTTATATTTTAAATGATGAAATTAGACATCACAGACTTCTCAAACAGCTCCATAAAAAATTGGTGGAAAAGCTCACATTTACAGACGAAGACTATTGGGATTGGGCTTGGAAAGACACTGAATGGGGTGGAGGTTCTTAAACTTACACGAACTATAAAAAAAAATTCCTTTCAAAATTCAGTAGAAGTGGTTAATGTGTCAAAGGTAGTTGATTACTTTATCAGTCGCAAACAGGCATTTCTTGATGATTTATTCCAGTTTCTGCGAATACCAAGTATTTCAAATAATAGTGAAGGAGTAAAAAAAGCATCAATCTGGTTGAAAAATAGGTTAGAATCTTCAGCAGATTTTTTTAAAATTGTTGAAACTTCAGGTAGTCCAGTAATTTTCGCAGAATGGAAACCAAACACTTCAAAAGAGGATGATAAATACCCTACCGTCCTTATTTATGGTCATTATGATGTCCAGTCTCCTGAACCATTAGATCAATGGATCTCTCCCCCGTTTGAACCAGAAATCCGTGATGGACGGATATATGCCAGAGGAGTTGGAGATAATAAGGGCCAACATTTCGCTCACCTTATTGCAATTGAATGTATAACTAAATTAAATCAATTAGGGCTCCGAGTGAAGTTTATACTTGATGGTGAGGAAGAGAGTGGATCACCCAACTTAGATGACGCGCTCAACAAAGAGAAAGACTTCTTTACTAATATTGATTTGGTTCTTGTCTCTGATGGGCCTGCTGATCCTTCTTGGAAACCAACAATATCCTTTGGCGCGCGCGGTATTGTCACCGCACAGATATACTTACACTCCGCCAACAATGACGTTCATTCTGGAAATTTTGGCGGAATTCAACCTAATCCTGCAATTGATTTGATGAGTATACTTCAAACGATGGTTAATGAGAATGGTAATTGTCTGATTTCAGGTTTTTATGATGATATTTTCACCCCAGATGAAGGAGCGCTTAGAGCTGCGGAAGAATTGAATCGAATCCCCGAAGTATACCAAAAATCTCTTGGAATTAGTTACTTTGGAGGAGAACAAGATATTCCACTGGTGCATCGGGTGATGTTTAGACCTACATTTAATATCCGTGGTTTTCAGTCTGGTCATGTCCGACAGCATGCTAAAACTATTATTCCAAAAGATGCGGTTGTAGAATTAGATTTTAGACTAGTTCCACATCAAATACCTAGTCAAATCCAAGAGCTATTACTTAACCATTTAGAAGATTTGAAAAAACGATCAGATAGATGGAAAGCAATCATTAATCGCTGTAAGGTGTCTTTTGAAGCAGGTTTCGCACCGATTTATACTCCTATAGACCTCCCTTGGACGAGTATATTAACCCAATCGATAAAGGAGGGGTTTGGAGAAGAGCCCGTGAAGATTCCTCTGTTAGGGGGCAGCTTACCCTTATATAACCTGTTTCGACACGTGAAAAAACCAATGTATATTATTCCATTTGGTCAACCAGATCAAGGGAATCATGCTCCTAATGAGAATCTGATGTTAGAATGGTTTGAAAAGGGAGTTATAACATCAATGATGTTATTGAAGAATTTGGGAAACACAAGGCTTAATACATGATTAAATTTCAGAATATTAATCAAGTATATGCTTTTTCAAGGGAGATTAATTGCTTATTGCATTTTTTGAGCATGTTTTGATGAAACTCATCAGTGTTATTTATCTCAAATCCCTCTAATTTTTCTTTAAGCTCTAGAAAGTGTTTAAGAGGTGAATTAGTTCGCTTACCCCAGTCAAGGACAGAACAGAGACGCCTTCCTAAGATTTTTCCAAGCTTATCATTTGCTTGCCTTCTCAAACTTTCTGTTGAGATCGTTTCTGGATGGAAAATGGGCATGTCAGTTCCATTAGCTTCTAGTCCAAAATATGCTTCGGTAAATAAACACCAAATCTCTGTTCCTGGAAATGTACTTTGAAGTGTCTTTTCCAATTTGACAAGCCTTCTAGCTCCCATTAATGAACCAGCAATCGAAATAACAACAAAAATAACAGACGTTTGAAGTTGTGCTTGAACCAATCTAATAATTTGAGTAATAGTAGCTCCAGTTGCGATTGTATCTCCAATAAAAACAACTTTTGAGTTACTAGGGAGACCCTCAAAATTAGTGTATGAGACTTCTGTATCCCATAAGCCTGAAGGTTTTTGAAAACGACGAATCCCAATGAAGTTTCTTTGGAGGGGTTGCTGAAAATGTTCATAAAAAGCGTTATAGACATCATACGTTAAAGATCCACTTAAAGGAACAACATCGACCATTTGTGAGAATTTATATGATTCATTTCGGACTGCAAAAAAGAATCTAATACAATCTCTAACAGCTTCCCGGGAAAGGAAAACAAGAGGAGTGCTTACCAAAAAATGGTTTGTAAATATATCCCTTGCTGATTTTGATTCAATTAATATGCATCTTTCGGATAACTCTGAATCCTTAACATTATACCCTTTAATTGATGTAATCATCTGAGGAGGTAGCTTAATTGGAATTAACACTTCTATAAACCTCTGGTAAATTCCTGAATGACCCTATTAAAATTTATGGGAAATTAATATATTTGCCATAACTGCTCCAATCAAATCAGAATGAATGAATAATACAGTATTCACAACTCTTCCTCAGTGTGGATCAAGTCCTCAAAGACTTTGCCCTAATAATTGAACTTATTAAAAATCATACACGAAATCAATCGGTGATTACTAGGAACATGAGAAACTTTGCTAGTTCAGCAGATCGTAATGTAGTATCAGTATTACTAGTGAATCTAATATGGACGGTACCATGGGGTTTAGTCCAGCCATTTATCAGCCCATATTTTTTTGAACTATCGAAAGGAGATTACTTTCTTACAGGACTTCTGAATGGTCTGCCTTTTTTTACTATGATTTTTTCAGTCTTTATTTTTGGATGGATTGTAGATAAGATAGGATCAAAAACAGTGATGGTGTGTGGTTTTCTTATTTTACTTGTATTTTTCTTAACTCTGATAGCTATTTCGGATCCTTTCCTTTTCTTTGTTGCTTATGTGGTAATCTATAGCTTATTGTCATGTTTCAATCCTGCGATATTAAAATATGCTAGTTTAACAGATAAAGAAGACATTTTCGGTTCTTTAATGGCATCAACATCATTAGGATATTTTTTTGGTACGGTTGTCTCGGGATTTCTCTTTGAACCTTTAGGAATGAACACATTATTTTTCCTAGCACTCGTAACATGTATTTTAGGCTTAATCATGACTTTAATTTCCCATGATTTACGATCGATCCCTCAAAAAGAGCTTACCAGAAGTCATCCACTTTCAGATAGCGCGATTTCCCCTAGTATAATTTCTATCCTCTTCGATTCAAAAATTCTCATTGTTCTCTTTATAATTGCTATTCTTCATGGTTTTCAAAGTGGTTTTTCGGGCATGTTTATAACGGTCTACTTTATTCATGAACTTAATGCTCCTGCATTGTTAATTGGGGTAGTCTTTGGAATGGCTACGTTAACTGGTACAGCAGCATCACATTTTTCTGGAAAGATTGGAGAGAAAAGAGGATTCAAGGAAGTGTTAGTCTTATGCTATCTCGGTTACTTTTGTGTATGGGGAAGTTTTATTATATCTACGAGTAATTACTTCCTCCCCGCACTTTTTTATATGCTACCAGTTTATGTTGGCTTTTTCATTGCTGGCCCTGCTCTCGTGGCAGATCATATCTCAGAGTCTAAACGTGGTACTTTTATGGGGATTTTAGGAGCGAGTCAAAATCTTGGTTTTGCAGTCGGAACGATCCTTGGCGGTTTATTTGCAGGATTACAAGGGTCATTCCGATTTAATTTTGGAATATCTGCTTTTTTTTCCCTGATCTTGATCATAATTATTGTTCTCTTCGTTAAGAATGGAAAGGATAATAGAATCAGACTACAATCGCCATAGCTGTTTCCAAGACACATCCTCAGTTAGTATTATTGGAATCAGAAGGATGATAGCTGTAAGTGTATCAGTCATTGCGATTAGTGTATACCCCATTTCAATTTCTGATTTTAACCATGCTAATACAACTAGCGTTACATAACCTAAGCGTATCACGATTGACCCTACTCCTATGAAGACTAGCCTTCGAACATCTTGAGTAGCAATCAAAAGAAAGTATCCAACAAGAATCAGAAAAATCCCAATCGTTTGAGCCCAAATTATTGGTTCTGGTTTTGTTACATTTAACAGGGTTGCAGTGAGATCAGGGAAGAACAAAAGTGGTACTCCGAGCAATACATCATAGATTCCGCCAATTAAAAATGCTATCCTTAAATAACGATCATCTGAAAATCTTTTCATACTCATCCATATTACCTCTGATTGTTAATCGACACAAAAACCAACTATAAGTAGTAATTAGTCATGAGGCTATAAAATTAATTCCATCAATTGAAATAGCTATTAAAGATACAGAAGTAGGAATGTATGACGATAATCTCAGAAATCTCTTCACTCTTGACTCAAAGAAGAAAAGAAAGGGTACTAAGGGAGAACAGGGAACTGGTCTTGGTCTTTTAATCTGCGATCAATTACTATTAAAAATGGGGGGATATATCGATGTCAAAAGTAGTCGGGGAAGAGGATCGGAGTTTATAATTGCTTTACCTTTTCCACCATGATAATCAGTTCATTATACCGCAAAAGAATATCAGTGAATTCATTCTTTCGTATGCTTTTCCAGCTTTTCAACTAATTCCTGCATTTGATCTTGGATTTCTTCATTATTGTCACCTATACTAGAGATCCTCTCCCATTCCTCAAAAGCAATACCATACATCTCTAGACGCTCCGGTAGAACCTTATTCCATTTATAGGCTCCCATCTGAAAGCTCGGTGCACCATCCATAATAATTTGAAACTCAAGCGACAATTGAAGGTATAATTTTTGTTCAGTTGGAGTTAAATCTAATTTCTTTAAGTCTGGAAAGGAACTTAAGTAAGTCGGTACATTGAAACTAATTTTTTTGGGTGCATTATCCATTGTCATTTTATGTGACACCTTAATGTATTTTCTGTTCACAGAAATTTAAAAGAAAATCTAAACAAATTATCCGCTGATAAATCCTTGGAAAAAGAAGTAATTGATGAATTGTACCCTGAAAATTGCATTTAACGATTTTTATAAAAATAATGGGAAGATTGGGAAAATAAAATGATTCAGATCAATCTAAACGGTTTTAAATGGGCGATGAACAGAAGAGTACTCCTCGTCATTTACATCTTACTATTTTCCAGTGTTTTTTCCCAGTTGGCTTTTCGTTCGTATGCAAGAATATCAGAGGAGTCACTTACTCTCTATAACATAGAAGTAAATGAGCAAGAATTACATTACTATCTATATCTTCCTCCTCAAGAACCTGTTGGAGCAGTACTAATAATTCCTCATTTGACTGGTGATCATGAAACCTATTTAATAGGTGATTTTTGGGAACGGCCTGAAGAGAATATGTTAGAATCACCATTCGTCCAAATTGCTAGAAAGTTTGGATTAGCATTGGTTTTCGCTGAAGGAGCAGTTGGTGATTATTATGCCCCTGATAATGGTGAGATGAAAGTTTTAGCATGTATGGGAGATGCTAATACCACATTTCTTCATTTAAATAGTGATAAATGGTTCATTTATGGATTCAGTATGGGTGGTATGGGAGCCATCACAATTTTTGTACGTCATCCTGACTTGTTTAGTGGTTTATTCTCTGGGGGGGGGATACCTGACTTCAGAGAGGAAATATTTTTGATTCATTACAGACGAACATGGCTTTCGGATGAGGTGATATTAACTGCTTCTCCTCATCATCATCTTGAAGTTCTTCAAGAAAAAGCACTCTTTCTAGCAACGGGTACAGGTGATTACATTTACCACACATATGATAATTTTTCACAACTGCTTGATGTTCATGAAATCAGGCATTACTATCATCGTGGGAACGAAGGCCACACTTATCGGTTGCTATTCAACACAATGAATTCTACATTCAAGATGTTCTCCCAACGCATTCAGGGAACTCTCGATATCTTCTTCGAAGGATATATTTCCCCCTTACCTCCAGTTACAACATCACCAGGGACATCATTTCCACAAGCATCATCAACATCAACATTCTCTTCAAAAACATTAATGGAAGGTTCTAAAACAACCAACTGGGGGAGTTTTGCTTCAATTATCATTGTGATGCTTTTTTCAACCTGTATATTGATGATCAAACGTAAAGCACATGAATATTAAACAAGGACCTAATGCTGAAACCTTTTATTTTGGTCAATTTAGAAGCAGGAAAATTGAATAAACAAATAACCTAGTTAAGAAATTATTTTGATCTTCTTGTACCCTTTAAAAATCATGGGATCAAGATTCTTTTGTAGATAGCTTTAACATTTTTCTCAAAAAAAGCTTTGAATGAGAATATTTAAAAATTCCACATTTTAACCGTACTCCCAGTTATCTGAATGTCTTGTCACATAATGATTTGATTAAAATGTCTGGAAAAGAATTTATTGGAAGTGTTGCTGTTTCACTTCTTGCTATAGGAGCTATAACTCTTTTTATTTTGCCTCTACTCTATCCTGCTATCCAAACTGATGTTGAGGACACTGATTCGGGCATCTCAAGTCTTCAAGAGGATTTGGAAATTGCTCAATCAGATATTTCAGATCTCCAAGATGAAGCCAAAGGAATTGTTCTTCAATCTTTGTACAAGGAATTTTCAACCTCAGCTCAAATATTAGATTCAAATACAGGATCCTATATTCCAGTACCTGATACTGAATTGGAAATCACCATTGGAGATGATTCCAAGATTGATGCAGTATTTTCAGGTATCTATGTTTTAGGTGTATCAAACTCTCTCGATAGTGACCGTCTCAGCTTTAATATCGCATTGATTGTAGAAGATGTGGGTAACAAAACCCTTAGAATAGCTTACTACGAAGTTGGCACTTATCCTGATCATCGTGAGTTCTCATCGTCCTTTTATATCAACTATGTGACCAATAGTCTTCCTACTGGAACGTATACAGTTTCTGTCGCATGGATTTCTAATGAAGATCAGCCTGGAACGACAAACTATCTGCCTTTCACTACTCCAAATGCTAATTATACACGGTCACTGTGGATTCAAGAATTTTCAGGTTAAAACGATTTAAAATGACCAAGATGCAATCCTCATTTTCTTTTATTCCTTAAATATCAGAATGAGTACTTACTTTAGGTACTCAGATCTCAAAAGTTCCAAAAAAGTGATCCAATAATCAAAAATATACAAAGAAGAAAAGCTCAGCTGAGTACAATAGAGTAGGTTATCGAGGTCATTTTTTGAAATTTGAGTATAGTGTAAAGAAAAATCTATTGATGATTGGAATTATCCTCGTAATTCTTTTTATTCAAACAAAATCTACCTCTGGATTGATCACCTTAACTCAAAATAGATCTACTCTTTTTATCGCGGAAAATGTTGTTGATAATTCTTTAGCAATAGCTATAAACCAATCACTGAACTCTCAAGGAGATATTATTGACATTAGAATTTCTGAAGACTTGAATAATCTGTTTTTAGATCAAAATTATTTAAATATGTACTCTCGAATTATAATGATTCTAAATCGAGTGAGTACTCCCTTCAATGAGACTATTGTAAATAATCTTGAAAATTTCATCCTAGAAGGAGGAGTTTTTTGTATTATTTCCCCTCAGATATGGCGTTTCCCGGCATCATTTCATGCTTTATCAGGATTGAATATTGGTTCTGGTCAAAAAGAATGGCCATCAGGAAATGCAACTGGAGACATAACATTAACGATAATAAATGACACATTCACTCAGAATCCTTTTCAGATTGAACAGAACTCAACCTTAAAAGTTTTAGGGAGTCTTGGTATAACCACTCCTATTGATGATTCATATACCATTGCCACTAGCCAAAATACTCCTAATGGTAAGGCAACGATTACAGGATTTAGAAGACATGCAGGATTCGTTGTAGCTGTTCCCTTATCGCTTAATAAGTATAATTCATCATTTACTCCATTTAATCAATTTCTAACATCAGTTCTTTCTTCTGGAATAGAATTTTCTGAAATTTCATATCCCAATTCTAGCTCTGAGATGAACAAGTCGAATGGAGAACAGTTATTACTACCATTGTTTGGCATTTCAGAGGAGACCGTTCAAACAGGAATAGTTATCGGATCTGTAGCATTTCTACTCATTGGACTAGCCTATATAATTAGTAAATGGAGTGTGAAAACAAAAGATATCGAAATCCCCAAAGACCGTGATTGGTTTTCAATAATATTACTCACACCACTTCTATTAATTGGACAAATAATTTATCCCCCAGTTGTAAGAAGAATAGATGAATATGATGTTATAGAGAATCAATATCGTAGTAAAATAATCGATATACTTGAAGAACGAGATTTCTTGCATTTTCGTGAGTTAAAGAGGGAGTTAACCATTGGAACCTCAAGTCTTCGATGGCACCTACAGGTTTTGGAAGATTTCAGAATCATTAAGAGGAAAGTTGTAGGACAATATGAAATATTTTATTTACTGAGAAATGAACCAAATCCAGAGTTCCTAGATATTTATTTTGCAATAATATCTGGAGTAGGATTTAGAGTAGCCAAAGCGTTCAGGGAAATGAATTCATGGGATCTCAACGCGTTAACAGATTATTTAGGATCGTCCAAGGAGTCAATCAGGTATCATACCAAAAAGTTCCAGAAGATTGATCTAATAAGACCGAGAAACGATCGATTCTTTCTTAATCCTACGAAATATAAGGAATTAATTAAAGCGATTAATAGACGTAATAAAACAAATTGAAGTATTCGATCTATTGATCAAAAATTACTCATTTATCTTCATTTGTAAAGAGGAGGAAGTCTTAATTTAATTAATCAACCCACCAAAAAAGTGTTCCTCAATTAAGTTAAATAAGACGAACTTGTATTGAATTGACCTTCATAATAGAATAATAAACGAAAAAATATAGCAATAGTGATAAAAATGATAAGAAAAAATTTCGTTGTATTTTTGGTAACTCTTAGCCTTCTTGGAGTATACGTCCTAACCTCTGGTACTGGTGACTCTACCTCAATCACAGGTGGTCCTCCAGATGAACCTTGGTTAAATCCTGGTAATGGTGAAAAAGTTAACATAACAGCTGGCAGCAGAACCCAAATAAGGACTACATCTGGAAATAAGATTCAAATCTGTACGAATGAGAGTGTTAAACTTCAGATCAATGAGTCAGAGACCAATCCTGCAGGCTCTTTACCAAACCAAACTCGGGCTGTTAATCGTTACATGCACATTGAATTAAATAGAACTACAGCAATGAATGCAACTATGTTCAGGAACTACACTAATAATGAATTATCTGGTCTTGGGAATGTGTCAACTTTCAGATGGGCGTATTATAACACTTCTAAGTTGCAATGGGAATATGCTCATCAAAATTGGGTTGAAGTTACATCAGATGGAGCATCTGTTTGTTGTAACACAACACATTTCAGTATTTGGACGATTCTTACGTCAGAAATCATCGAATCTCCTGAACAGAATCCTAATCCAGGAACACCATTTGAATGCAAAAATGGAACAGGGTTTGCAGTTCAGGCTGGTAATATGTATCAGATAAAAACACAAAGTGGATTTTCTTTACAATTGAAATTAAATCAAAGTTCAGAGGTTACTGTTACAGATTACGAAGAATCTCCTAAAGAAATGAAACAAGCTAAGCATCAAATCAGGACACAAGCTTTCACTGTTGAGCTAAACAATAGTGCTCAGATCCAAGCGACTTTTTCTTATAAATTTACGAATAAGAATCAGTTAGGCATCCAAAACATGGAAAAACTTAAGTTTATGTTTTATAACGAATCTTCTAAGAACTGGGAAGCACCGAAACATCAATGGTTAGATGCTGAAACCCTTTATTGCAACACAACTCATTTTAGTCTCTGGACAATTGCAGAGGAAGAGACAACTGATAGCAGCACTACTCCTGGATTCACCATTCTTCCAATAGTTCTTATTTTGGGTGTTCTAATATCTTTGAAAGCTAGGAAGAGAAATTAAAAATCTCCTTTTTTCTCCTTTTTTTCTTTTTAATCTCCTTGTTAATTTTTGAAACAAATTACTTTTTGGTCGAATGCTAAATTCTTATAAATACAGATATTAGAAGAGAAATCACATTTTATGTTGATATTTTTACGGAATTAAAGTCAAAAAAATCTGATTCTCAAGTTTAAAGGTCTTTTTAAAACTTCTTAAGACAATATTTAACCTAAGATGAGTTTGAGGAATGATCCTTGTCAAGTGATCTTGATGTAAAATTATTCGGCCAACAAATGTGGAGTCCCTTAGATAAAAAAGAATACAGGAGTAGAATAGCAGGACTAGGTATTTTTGTTAACGTCATTTGGGTGTTAAGTGTATTTATACGGCCAGTTATCGACCCAATTATACTGATAACTCTTGGAGGAATTGGCTTCATTATCTCCTTAGGAACCAGACTCCAATCAAGAAGATTGAGATCTCAGACCGCAAGTGAGGTAAGTGGGGGTAGTATTGTTGGTTACGTGGTTTCTTGGTTTATTGTACACTTAGGATATCCCAATAAAACATTTCAAATAGTTCTAAATCCAGATTTAACATTTAATGTTAATCAGATTTTAATTTTCTACCTAATCCTGATTTTCGTCGTTTGGTTCGCAATTCCAGCATCAAGAACATTAGACGAAGTGATTTTCAATCTATCCCCTCTAATTTCTTACTTTATCATCAATCTTTGGAAGTTAGCAGTTATCCTTGAAATACTAACTCTTTTAGAAGAATTAAAAGCATTGGACCCATACGCAGATTTTATATTCTTATTCATTGGCTTTACAGAGCTTATATTACAATATGTTCGTCTAGTCAAATTACCAATAGTTGATATTATTCTAGATCCTATGCAATTGTTATTGAAGACTCTAGAAGGACCATTACACACTCTGAAATGGAGTTTCTTAGTAATATTATTTTTAATTATTGATATTCTCCCATTAGATCTACTATCAGCAGGCTTGATAGCATTCTCTTTGACAATGGGAATAACATCATTAACAACTTCAGTATCAAAGATTGCATTAGATAGTGGAATCATCAGATCGAGAACTGATAATGTTCTCGAAGAGGGGAAGGTGATTATCCCACAAGTTTTCAATGAGCTTAAACAGCTAGAAGCCAGTAATCTACAGGAATTTTATCGTGTTTCCGAACAGATCAGTATTAGAAAGAAAAATAAGGTTATTAATTATAATATAGGGGATTTATTGTTAAAATTACCCTTTACTAACACATTAGAAGAAAAAGCAGGAATTTTCCTAGCAACTCTGAAGCTAAATCGAGTATCCACAACTAGAACCAGAAAGCGAATAAGAACTAAATCAAAGGTAGAAATAAAAACGAAAACTAAGACAGTAACCTTAGGTAACAGTAAAAAAAGAAAAAAAGGTAAAAATATTAACATCTCCTCCTTACAGAGAATACCATATGATGAATGGGATGGAATCATCAGAAAGAAACAAGTTGAATTAATGGATCCAACCATAATAACTTCAATGATGGGATTTGATTCACCAGAAGAATTTGAGAAGGTGGTTGAACAAGGAATAAGAAGAGCAATATCATTTCAGGAGAATATTCGTGATAGAATTCGAGGTGTTCCTGTTACTGGAAGCAAGACCACCTCCAAAGTCGTAAAATTAAAAGATAAGCATATTGAAGTTCCTAGTGAATTCATGGAAATAATTAAGTCATCAGAAGGTCAAGAAATTGAACTGATACCTGGAAAGGAAGAATTTTTGTTTTATGCGAGAATAAAGAAGAAAGCTGATCGCTAAAAACTAATCGGATATTCTCCTATTTTCTTGGCATAGTGATATGCCTCCAGAATTGCCTTAACATTATGACCCTCAAATAAGCTGTTGCTAGATGAGAATAAATAGCCACCCCCAGGAGCACCCTGCTTTATACATCGTTCAACATCTTTTCTGATAAGATTAAGATCAGCATGACAGAGAATTTCCGTGGTGTCCAAATTACCTGCTAAAACTAGTTTATCACCGTACTGACTTTTAATGTTTGCTAGATCAATATTAGCTTTCGTTTCTAACGAATGTACACCTGCAAAACCTGCTTCAATGATCATGGGGAGAAGTGGAATAATGTGTCCATCGCTATGCCAAATTATTGGCACTTCAGACGCGTTTACAATTTTTTTATATTCAGGAAGGATCAAGTTGCGAAATAATTTTGGGGATATAAGAGGACGTGTATTTTCAGCAGCATCATCTCCAAGAACAATGAAATCCACCTCAACTTGGTTTGCCTGATCAACAAGCGCAATTGTCCATTCAGTACTTCTCTCAATTACTGCTTTAACTAATTCAGGTTGCTCATACAATGAAAGAAAGAAATTCTCTATTCCCATACTCAAATAAGCTAATCCTAGAGAACAATCATGCCACGCAAAAAACAAAGCAAAATTTTCTGCATATTTTTGTTTTGCATGTCTAATCTTATCTGAAGGAAACCAATCTTTCGCATGTGACGTTGGAGCAGTATATTTCTCTAAATCGTCTTCTGATCTTATCAGCCCTGTATAATAGTGTCCACGCTTGAAAACACGGCCCCATTCGTCGATTCCGTCTCCATATGCTCTTGTACTCTTGGGATGTGATCCAAGTGGCATACAATCAAGGCCAAGTTTTTCCCTGGCAATATAAGGATCTCCATTTAGAGCTTTAACTATTTCTGATTCAATCCACGCTTCAAAAAGAGGAACACGATCTGGTTCTTGATGTTCAAAAGCAATCAGAACCCTTTCTCGTGAATTTAATACCACTAATATCACATCTATTTTTCTCTATAGTTTTTAATTTTCTTAATATCTTGTTCTATTCAGTTTCTAAAGGATTGCATGGGAAACATAGGATGAATGCTTTATATCATTCTGATCACACCATCGGTATTGACGTTGGTAGCTCTGGAATACGGTTATTACTTCTCAATACGATGGGGAATAAGATAAACGACCAAGTAGTGACATATAAAACCCTTGAGAACCAAAATCATCAATTATGGGATGAGGAAAGAAGAATCAATATCGAAAGATTAAATGAAACTTTTGAAAATCAACTTAAACTCTTAATTAAGGATTATCCACTATTAAATATTTCTTCTCTATCCATTTCAGGTATTGGCCCTTCACTTATTTTATTATCCAAACAAGCTAAACCATTAACACATGCTTTTACTTACGCTTATCAAGGTGCACAAGACTATGTTAAGTTTCTGCCATCAGACTTCCAAGAAAGAACAGGAAGTTTACATAGTGGTGCATTACCTTATGTTCAACTTCTAAAACTTAAAGATGATGGCGTATTAAATTCATGCTTCAAGATTACAACAATTAATGATTATCTGACATGGAAAATGACAGATTTACGGTTAAAAGATATTTTTTCTTCGGTTCCCAACGCCTCTTACACTGGTTTATATTCAATAGAGCAAGAAAATTGGGATATAAAACTTCTACAGGATATAGGACTGAATCCCTCAATATTACCGAAAATTGTCCCCCTAGGCACAGCATTTCCTATCAAAAACACATTCAAACAATTCTCAATTGCATTTAAAAATACACGTGTAATTACAGGGGCAATTGATGGAATTGATGCTTTTTGGGCGACTGGAGTGGAAAGTGAAGACATCATTGTCGGTTCCGTCAGCTCTACCGGGGCACTCCGACGATTGAGAAAAACTCCAAAAACGGAATATGGCAGCCGCCTTATTCAGTGTTGCCAAATTGATAAAGGTATGTGGGTTGAGATAATCCCCTTTAACAATGTAGGTACTTCATTTTCTTGGCTAGCAAATAATTTCAGGTTTATGTTTGATTATTATCTTACTGAAGAGAACCAATTGGATATTAAGAAATTAGAAAGAGAAACAAAGAAGAAACTTGAAAAGAAAGTAGAAAACTTAGAATCGTATTTCTTAAAACTCCCATTATACTTTCCATATATTGAGGGGGAGCCAAGAGGGCCTAATGGAAGAGGAAGAATAAAAGGTGGCTTTATTTTCCAGAAAGTGTACTCACGAAATTGTATTGATCTTTATCTTTCACTATTAATTGGTATTGTGAATATGTATAGACACAATCTTAAAGTTCTCGATCCTCCAGATGATTACCAGGAGATTCGTCTTACAGGGTTAATTGCTCAGAAATCCCGACTATTCTTAATATTATTGGCATCATTACTTAACAAAAACATCGTTATTATGAAAATCGAACAATCTATTGCATGGGCAACTGGTATGAGAGCTCTAACATATATAAAGATTCTAGATCGAATGCCAAAAGTGTCATTACTAGACTCAATTTTACCAGAAAACAGTCAGATACAAAAATGTCTTGCACTTCTTTATAAAAAATACATGGAAGTCTATAACGCACCAACTAATTATCAGATCATCCAGTCAGAAAAAGAAATGAATCAATAAGTTGATCAAGCTAAGGAATTGAGGCGAAGATTATATTCAAGAGCTTAGAAGAAATTGGTAGTCAAATTCCTTTAAATCAAGAGAGGAACTTCTTAGAAGAACTAGTTAATGAATTTGATGATTCTTTAAAGAAAGTTCTACTCATCCCACCTGATTTTACACGTTACCATTCAAATGGTGGAGAAATAACCCAAATTCTTTATGATCTGATCAAGAATGACTGCCAAACGAAAATTTTACCAGCTTTGGGAACTCACTCACCGCTGACTGATGAAGAAATTTCATTAATGTTTGGAAAAATTCCTAAAAAGCATTTCATTGTCCATGACTGGCGTAATGAAGTAACACAAATTGGTACAATACCATCGGAATTTGTTAAAGACCTATCGGAAGATAAACTGGATTATCCGATTGCTGTCGAAATAAATAAAGAATTAATAGAAGGAAATTATGATTTAGTTATCTCAGTTGGTCAAGTTGTTCCTCACGAAGTAGCAGGCATGGCTAATGGAAATAAGAATATTCTAATAGGACTTGGGGGTAGTGATATGATCAACAAGAGTCATTTTCTGGGTGCCTGTTATGGTTTGGAACATATGATAGGAAAGGTAGAAAATCCAGTCAGACACCTTTTTAATTATGCAGAATCAAATTTTTTTGAGGAAATTCCCATATTATATATTCTGACTGTTCTATCTGCAAACAACTCTGGAAATATGATGTTAAAGGGATTGTATGCAGGAGACAACAGTTGTTCTTTTGAAGAAGCTGCAAAATTAAGTCAGAAGGTTAATTTAACATTTTTGGAAGAATCAATAAAGAAAATTGTTGTCTATCTTAACCCTAAGGAGTATAAAAGTACTTGGTTGGGTAATAAGGCAATATATAGAACAAGAATGGCAATAGAGGATAATGGCGACCTTATCATCCTTGCTCCTGGATTAAAGCAATTCGGTGAGGATAACATAATTGATCAAATAATTAGACGGTACGGATATTGCACTAGTACCGAGATTATTGATGCAGTAAAGAAAAATAGCGATTTACAACAAAATCTTTCTGCAGCTGCGCATTTAATACATGGATCTTCAGAGAATAGATTTAATATTACTTATTGCCCTGGACACATCAAAAAGAAAGAAATTGAAAGAGTCAACTATCAATATGCCGATCTTTCTGAAGCTTTTAATGTTTATAACCCAAATAAATTGATAGAAGGATTTAATCAACTTCCTGATGGTGAAGAGATGTTTTTTATCAGAAATCCGGCAATTGGATTATGGACTGTGAAAGAAAAATTTAATCAAATGTGAAATATAATGGAAAAAGCGGATATCGGTCTTATTGGACTGGCGGTAATGGGTCAAAATTTAGTTTTGAATATGGAAAGAAATGGATATACCATTGCGGTTTATAATAGGACAATAGAGAAACTTGATGAATTTATTAATGGAAAAGGGCTTAAAAAGAATATAATTGGTTGTTATAGCTTAGAAGAACTCTGTAACATCTTAAAAAAACCTGTTACAGTTATGTTGATGATAAAAGCAGGTAAACCAGTTGACGATTTTATCACAAAGCTCCTTCCCTTTTTAAAATCAGGAGATATAATCATTGATGGGGGTAATTCCTTTTTTAGGGATACAATTCGGAGATCTGAAAAGCTAAAGAATGAAGGAATTCATTATCTCGGGGTGGGTATTTCGGGAGGTGAAGAGGGAGCATTAAGGGGACCTTCAGTCATGCCTGGAGGGGCAATAGAAGCCTGGAAACAGGTGGAAAAAATTTTTCATAAAATTTCAGCAAAAATTAATGGAAAACCATGTTGCAGTTACATTGGTTCTGATGGAGCAGGTCACTATGTTAAAATGGTACATAATGGCATTGAATATTCTGATATGCAATTAATTGCAGAGGTTTATTTCATCTTAAAGAATCTCCTCAATATGACTTCTTATGAATTAGCGGATTTATTCGCTGAATGGAATAAGGGGGATCTTGATTCTTACTTAATTCAAATAACGAGTAAGATTCTTTCAGAAAAGGATCCTGAAACAGGAAAACCGTTAATTGAGGTCATATTAGACACAGCACAACAAAAAGGGACTGGTAGATGGACTAGCCAAGAAGCATTAGAAATTGGGATACCAATACCAAGTATTACAGAAGCTGTCAATGCAAGGATTATATCAGCTAAAAGAGATGAGAGACTCATAGCTTCTAACCTATTGGAAGGGCCTATTCCTCAATTTACAGGAGACAAGAAGAAATTGGCTGAAACAACACGTAAAGCACTGTTTGCTGCCAAGATTTGTTCATATGCACAAGGATTTTCACTTCTCAGAACTGCTTCAGAAGAATACAAATGGCAAATAGACCTTCGAAAAATCGCTCATATCTGGCGTAACGGCTGCATTATACGTGCCCGCTTCTTAGAACAGATTGAAAAGGCTTTTCAACAAGATAACGGTCTTAATAATCTTCTCTTAGATTCCTATTTTGTTGATGTTATTAAAAATAACCAAAAAGATTGGAGACATGTAATAAAACTGGCTGTAGCAAATGGAATACCAATACCTGCCTTATCGTCAACCTTATCGTATTATGATAGTTATAGGAACCCTTCATTACCTGTTAACCTGATTCAGGCTCAGAGAGATTATTTTGGAGGACATGGTTTTGAAAGAGTTGACAAAGAGCCAGGACTGATTTTCCATCATGATAACTGGCCCCCTCACGAAGATTAACAGATCCTCAAGAAATCAATAACTCTATTCCTAAAAAGGGTAATATTGTATAATTTGTTTGTACTTCCCAGCAGTCATTGGAAATTCCAGATTAAATCTAATAAATGTGTGTTCACAAGGAGATCCTTTTGCTACATTAAACACTATTTTAGGACTCTTCTCGATATTGATAGCGATCAAATAGCTATAAACAGTTGTGTATGAGGAATCTTGAATCGTGGATTGTCCATGTCGACATATTGCAGCCTCATTGTGGTGTGATTTCAATAGAGAGAAAATTTCTTTGACATCAGAGGCAGTACTGAGTACTCTATCGGTTTCGTTATAACGGATTTCACTATGTTCGATATTTTGCCTCTCTTTTTCCGGATCAGCATCTATTATTTCTTCATTGGTCTTCAGGATTACATGGTGATTCGTCCGTACTAAGTAATCATTTGATTGCGCGGTAGCCAACTCAGATGATGTAAGCTCAATGGCAACTAGCTGTTCTGGAGTTCCTACAACCATATTACACCATTGATAATCCGTCTTTTGAACTTCTTGCTCACAGATCTCAACTGCTTCATCAACAGTCTTGGCCTCCAAAACAATTCGTTCAGTAATTAAATCATAAGGTGAAGCTGGAGAGGCTAATATATTTGAGTTCACAGCCACAAGGTGGTGTTGATTGACTCCAATCGAAAATCCAGCTGCCTTTTGAATACGAAGATTCACACCCCGTACACCGAACGCGTTGTAACGTTCAAATGCAAGTTTATCGGTGTGATTTTTAGCCTTAAAGTCTTTATTTTTGAACACAACTAGAGCCTGTTCATCATTAAAGATTTTTGCGCCTGTTGTGCACCCCATTCGATCACCACTATGATAATATTCTCGTTTAGCGATAATTATCTTCTTTTTAAGACTCTATCCTCATAAGACTCAAAAGAAGAAAAACTTAGACACGACAAATTATAACCTAAGAAGTAGACTTAAAATTTAAATGAGGATTACCTGTGGAGATCACTCCAGAAAGAGAGTATGAAATAGTTGCATATCTTTTACTACTTGCAACAGCTCTCATTTGGGCCTTTACATGGCCATTAGGCCGCTGGTTGGTATCCCCTGATGTGGGTGGAGAAACTATTCCCCCCATGATCATCGCTAGTCTCCGATATTTACTTGTGATCCCTTGTTTTTTCCTCATACTCAAAATTAAGGAGGGAACTCTAAACATTAGTTTCATGAAGACTCATTGGAGAATTTTTGCCTTTATGGGGTTAACATCAGTCACTATTTACCAAGCAGGGTACTTGATTGGTGAATATTTCACCTCAGCTAGCGATGCTGTTGTAATAGTAAGCAGTCATCCCATGTTAGTACTGATTTTTGCTAGTTTGATATTAAAAATGGAAGAATTGAATGCAATGAGAATTTTTGGAACTTTATTGTCTTTTTCAGGAATTTTATTGATCTTTGGTTTCTCTCCTAATGTTAATGTCCCTGATCGGATTTTGGGTGATTTATTAATTTTTCTTGGTGCAATTTTTTATGCATTGTATATTGTTACTTCACGTTTTTTCTTGAATAAATGTAAAAATGGTTCCTTCCAGCCCTCTTCTTTGTATATCATTACTTGGGTATCGTTTTTCGGATTTTTAACTACTGTTCCTGTGTCATTAATCATAAATTCAGAGTATATTAACCCAATTCTTTATTTTCAGGTTCCAGAAAGAGTTTGGTTCGGAGTTGCATACCTTGCATTTATTTCTACAGTTTTGGGATATTGGTTTTATCTTGAGGGAGTTAAGAGATTGTCTGCCAGTCGTGCAGCAATCTTTCAAAACCTAGTACCAATTTTTGGGGTTGGTCTTTCTGTCGTCCTCTTAGGGGAAATTTTTGACCCGGTAATTCATATTTCATCTATTTTACTAATAATTGCTGGCATAACTCTTGTGAACCGAGGATAACAAGATATTAATTACAGATAAAGTCACATCAAAGAATTTAATTGACTCAGGTTATTTATTCAATTCTACAGAAATTACCAAGGAGATTCATAATAGTATGGATAACGTCACTAATAGAGGCTCTGATAAAGACTCTCCACTTCCAATAGGGCCTATAATAATTCCACTAAGGATGATTCTCCCTATCACTGCAATTGGAACGTTTATGTCAGCCATGGATGGAAGTATTGTCAATATTTCTTTATTTACAATTGCTGACGCATTAAATACTAATATGGAAGGAGTTAGATGGCTAACCATCATCTATCTTCTTGTGGTATCATCTTTAATTGGAATTGGGGGATCTTTAGGAGACAATTATGGCAGAAAAAAGATTTTCCAACTTGGAATGTTATTTTTTATATCAGGTTCTCTGTTCTGTGCTTTTTCTCCCACCTTAGAGTTTCTTGTTCTCTCTCGAGCCCTACAAGCAATTGGTGCAGCTGGCCTTACAGCTAACGGTTTAGCTTTGGTCATAACATATGTTGAGCCTTCAGTAAGGGGCCGTGCTATTGGGATAAATTCGTTAGTGGTTGCATCTGCACTTTCTACAGGGCCAGCGTTAGGAGGGATTTTAACGAAATTTGTGGGTTGGCCAAGCATTTTTTTGATAAATATACCAATTGGATTACTTGGAATATTACTGGTTCAACGATTCATTCCAGAAACTCCCGAGAAACGGTATAACCTTGATTATGGAGGAATGGTTGTTTTTATCATCACTGCTTTTGCTTTAGTTCAAGGAATTTTAACATTGTTTGACGGGGAAATTATTGGTGGAATTCTCATTGTGATTGCGTTGGCTTGTGGGCTTATTTTCATACGTATAGAAAGCAACCATCCAACACCAATGATTTCTGTTGACCTTTTGAAGGATAAAACGATTTTAACTGGTATCATTTCCTCTTTTCTCTGCTATATGGTCTATTATAGTGTCGTCTTTCTCCTACCTTTCTTTTATCAGGAGGTTTTATTATTTGAACCAGATCAAACTGGAATTCTAATGGTTGTCCCTCCTCTCGCAATGGCGGTCATGGGACCATTTGCAGGTTTTTTTGCTGAAAAAATCGACGCAAAACGGTCAACCACATTTGGTGCCGTAATGTTGGGTTTCTTTATATTGTCGCTAGCCGTTCTTTTTAATATTTTTCCTGGTAATTTACATCAAATTATTTTTATTCTCGTACCGCTAGTTGCATTCGCAGCAGGATCTTTAACTACCTTTACTGTGTCAAATGGAACTTCTGTGATGAATATAGCTCCCAAAGGGGATGTCAGCGTAGTTGCTGGTCTAATTGGTCTTTCCCGAAACATTGGATTTGCTTTAGGGACTACAATTAGTTCATCGGTTTTTGGTTTATTCTTCTTGATGAACAATCCAAACAATATCACATCAGGTATGACGTTTATTTCAAGTTATTACATAAGTTTAGGGCAAACTTACGTTCTTTTTTCTTTATTTGCTTTAGTAGGCGCTGTAATTTCTTACTTAAGAACTTCTAATCGAAAATTGGGAAAATCAGAGTCCAGAACTTAATCTGAAAATGAAAAGTAACAATAGGAATTGAGAATACGTTTAAAAGGATATAATGCAGTAAGTCTCTTCAAGTGGACAATTATGGTAAAAGCAGTCATAATGAAATCAGACGGGACAGTTGAATTGCAGGAACAGCCATACCCAAGTTTGGAACCAGGGGCAGTATTAATTAAAACTGCTTATTCTGAAGTATGTGGCACAGATGTGCATCTCCAGAAAGGCCAACTAACTGAGGTTCCTTATCCAATCATTCCAGGGCATGTCTCTACTGGAACCATTCATGAGTTGAATGGGGATATTTATGATATCGATGGAGTACATCTTCAAGAGGGAGATCCAATTACGTTTCTGGATGTCCATGAAACCTGCAACAATTGCTGGTACTGTCTTGTAGCAAAGGCCAGTACCCGTTGTCCAAAAAGAAAGGTCTATGGAATTACATATTCAGCAAATGAAGGGCTTCTTGGTGGTTGGTCTGAATTTATTTATCTAAAACCGGGCGTTAAGATTATCAAGCTTCCTTATAACGCTTTTATGAAAACATTTATGGCAGCAGGATGTGGTTTGCCCACTGCAATTCACGCGATTCAACGGTCTGAAATCAAACTAGGCAATACAGTTGTTATACAAGGATCGGGACCAGTCGGTTTAATGGCAGCATTATTAGCGAAATTGAGTGGCGCTTTTCATGTTATCATGATTGGTGGTCCTGATCATCGCTTAAAGATCGCTAATTATTTTGGGATTGATACAACAATTAACATTACAGATGTGAATCCACAAGCTCGAGTTAGACAAGTATTAGAACACACGCACAACCGAGGGGCCGATGTAACCATTGAAGCTACGGGAGTACCCACCGCAGTTAAGGAAGGGTTAGAAATGACTCGGGATGGGGGAACATATACCATTGTCGGCCAATATACTAATGCGGGAGATGTGAAGATTAATCCACATTTAGATATCAATAAGAAACATTTAACAATAAAAGGATCCTGGGGCAGTGATTTTAGTCACTTTTATTTAGCAGTTGATTTCATCAAACGATATTCTACTACATACCCTTTTAAAAACATTATTAGTCGTGAGTACTCGTTAGAAGATGCTGCCAAGGCATTAGACGACGTTGAACATTTACGAGTCATGAAGGCCATTATGAAACCATAATGTATCGCTTTATCTCTTTTTCTTTAAGTTGTTAAACCAATAAGACATGTCAAAATTGGAGGTAACAAGGTGTTGAAGATCGCTCTCATAAACGTTCCATTTCACTTAGGTAAGGAGGAAGTCGGTATGGGAATGGGGCCAGTCCGCTATTTAGAAGCAGGAATCGGCCAGAATTTGAAAGATCAAGGTTATAATGTAAAAATTGAGAAGATACAGCTTATTAAGCAATATGATGATGTTATGAAATCCATCGCTGTTTTAAACAACTCTTTGGGAAAGGTTGTTAAGAAAACCTTAAATGATGGTTTCTTTCCTTTCATTCTTGCAGGAAATTGTAATACTTGCTTAGGAACACTTGCAGGATTTAATGAACCAAAACCAGGAATAATCTGGTTTGATGCCCATGGTGATTTTAATACTCCAGAAACAACTCCTAGTGGTTTTCTTGATGGTATGGGGCTTGCAATTGCAACAGGTCAATGTTTTCATAATATAAATACTATAATTGAAAATATGAGACCGATTCAAGAATCTTGGACTCTGCATGTTGGAGCACGTGATTTGGATCCTGAAGAGCGCGAACTTCTTGAAAGTACCGATGTTCTCGTGGTTGACAATAATACATTAAAGAAGAGAGGAATAAAGAATGGCCTTCTTCCGAAATTAGCTGAACTTCAAGCGCAAACCCAAGAAATATATCTCCACATTGACATAGATATTATGGATCCCTCAGAAGCTCCAGGTGTTGACTTTCCTACATCTGAAGGCCTCCTTCTAGATGAAATGGAAGAAGCTCTTAAGCTAATTGGTGAAAACCTTCAGATAAAAGCCGCAGCTCTTACAGCTTACAATCCAGAAAAAGATAGCACAGATAAAACTCTTCATACTGGATTCAAACTGATAAACATAATCCTAAAAATAGTTGAGAATCAACAGTGATGCACTATTATGTTAAACTGGAATGATTTTGAGAAAGTTGATATGCGTGTTGGCACAATCATTGAAGTTACTGACTTCCCAGCCGCAAAAAAACCGTCATATAAATTCAAAATTGATTTTGGCTCTCTAGGGGTAAGAAAATCATCTGCACAGATTACCTCATTGTATAAAAATAAAGAAGATCTCATCAATCGTCAAGTTATAGCTGTAGTAAACTTTCCTCCTAAACAAATTGCTGATTTATGTCTGAAGTTCTTATTCTAGGAGTAATAACTGAGAAAAAAGGAGAAGTAGTTTTACTTCAACCCGACAGTAAAGTACCAAATGGTCTCAAAATAGCCTGAGGTTATCACAAACGCTATCAAATCTAGTCATTTGTATTCATATGAGGTCATCAACTAGCTAGTTACCAATGCTAGCCTCCATCAAATTGGGCATAACCCTATGCCCTCTATCCTGTCCATTTGTCAAACAAATTTTCAGGAGTGCGTGTTTATGACTCTACTGGCAATCATGACTTCTTGTGATTCGGTTGGGATGTCTAAGCCAAAATTGTCTGCCCGCCTGACCATTTCCCATTCTTACTGGGACGAATGCGAAGAGCGAGGTTTTGCACCCGTTGACACTAGACCCGTCTTAGTCATAGATTCCAACGACTTATTACACGATTTCCTCTTAAAAATGTTTTCATTTAGAGGATTTAATAAATCTGAGGTTATCATTTGAATAGAAATTTTATAAATTAAATATATCCTGGTCGTAATATTTTTTTGATGTACCGAAGTACTATTTAGCATAAGATCATTCTCCCTAATTAAAAGCGTATTGAAGGAGGTTGATATGTTGGAATTTGGGGCAACCTGTGAATACTATCCTTTACGAAAAGTACTAATGTATCGTCCTGGAATTGAAATCACGCAAGTTACAAAAGATTCTTATCAAGAATTAACGTTTCGGGACGTTGTTTACTGGCGACAATTCCAACGAGAGCATGATGCCTTCTGTGAGATGCTAAGAGGAGAGAATATTGATGTCATTCTGCTTAACGACCTCCTAGAAGAGCAAGATTCTTCAATTATTGATCCTAACATGGTTTATACTCGAGATACTAGTGCAATCACCAACGCAGGTTATATTCAGATGCGTATGGCACATCAAGTAAGAAGACCAGAGCCAACTCTTGTAGCACGATCGTTGCTAAAACTTGGAATATCTGAGCTTGTGTCAATCAACGCCCCTGGCCTACTTGAAGGCGGCGATTTTGTCTATCCAGATGAATATACACTAATGATTGGTTCCAATGGAATTCGTACAAATGAGGAAGGAATTTCTCAAGTAACAAAAGCAGTCTTGAAAAAAAATGTGGTAAAAAAAGTGGTATACGTTCCACTTCCCTCTTGGCGAGTACACCTAGACGGAGGACTTATGTTTGTTGATAAAGATCTTTTTATTTATCACCCTGCTTCTGTAGAGACCTTTCCCCTGAGAATACTACGTGATGATGAACCAATAGAATTTGTCTCGTTAATGGATTTTATTAAAGAGAATTATAATGCAGAGGGAATAGCAATTACAGATAATGAATTATATTTATTTGGTGCCAATGTTGTATGTCTGGATCGGAGAAAAGTGGTAATTTATGAATGGAATGAACGGATCATTGACGAATTACGTGATCGAAGTGTCGAAGTATTAACCATTCAAGGAGGGGAACTATCTCGAGGCGGTGGAGGGCCACATTGTATGACATTACCAATTTTACGAAAAAAATAGCCGATAACAGATTCAAGATGATTTAAAAATGAGCAAAAATGATATCACAGTTTGTTTAACGTTCGACTTTGATGCTGATAGTGTCCAAGCTAGGCAGCTTGAAGAACCAGGAAGAATTTCAAAAGGGTTATTTGCAATCCGTAGAGGAATCCCAAGAATTCTTTCTTTACTCAACAAACACGAAATTAAGGCCACTTTTTTTGTATGTGGTTGGGTGGCCGAAAAATACACCGAATTAACTAAAAGAATTGTTGATAATGGACATGAAATCGCAGCCCATGGATATCTCCATGAGAATTTTGACACTATCTCAATCTATGAGGAGAAAGCCATTATCGACAATACAACAAGAATCCTACAAGAATTCACTGAAAAAATATATGGATTTCGAGCGCCTTACTTCAAACTTTCATCAAATACCTTGAGATTACTTGCAGATGCAGGATATATCTATGATTCCAGCTTAATGGCAGATGATCACCCTTATATTCTCAATTTTCCCGAATTAAAAAGTAAAATGGTTGAGTTCCCAGTAGAATGGTTTTTAGATGATTGGGTTATTTTTGAGAGTCATCAGCATTCCCCAGGAGTTGCTTTTGACATTTGGAAAGGCCAATTTGATGCTCTTCTTGGTATGGAGGACATACCACCTGGTCACCGAATAATAAATTACACTTTTCATCCAGCTTGTATTGGCCATGCTTATCGAATTACAGTTTTAGATCGATTGATTTCCCATATGAAGACAAAAGATACAAAATTCGTTAGAATGATGGATGCAGCAAAAGAATTATTCACTTAGAGGTGAAAATTTTGAAAGAAGTCTACAGATTCCTATCCTCTGCAGTTGAGCGTCATTTTGAGGAAACAAAATTATTGATCGATCAATTAGACAAACTAGATGTTTTCAATGAACCTGTTCAAACAGGACGACCACTAGGGGAAATAGTACTTCATATGATCCGTTCGCTAGAATTCTACTTACGAGGACTAGCCACCGACCATTGGGAGCCATTATCCTATAATCTGTCTGATTATGGATCAGCCCAAGATATAAAGAACCTATACCATGCTGTAGTTAATAAAACATTGACTCATCTTAAACAAGTATCTCCAGCTGAATTAAATAATGTCCTAGTGAACTTTAATCGTTCTGCCACAAAAGCAGAGGTTCTTTTGGAGATGTTAGAACATAGTATACAACATAGAGGGCAAATACTTGTTTATTTTCGTTTGTTAGATCTAGAACCTGCGAAAATACCTTACATTGTATAAAAGAATGTCTCTAATTCACTTGGGATAGTCAATGGAATTGAGTCGAGAGTAGTTGGAATCAGTAACGATGCCCCCAGAGTTACTACCTTCGTTAGAGAATAAGTTTCAATTAATTGTCAACTCTATTCCTATCAATTTTACCAAAAAATTAACTCCTAATGAACAGAAACAATTATCTTCGTTTTCAGAATTAACCAATATCCCTTTAGGCTCTTTGGATACCTTTAGACAGCTTGCTGCTTTACTTATTCTCAATCGCCTCAGATTCATTGCTTTGTATGGCGAGGGACTCTTAGACAGCAAAACAATCTATGCTTCATATCAAACAACATCAGATCTTCTTAAACAAACTTACTCTCGGATATTTATTCCTTCTATCCTTGATTCCATTGCTAATCTAAGCTCCTTGATTATTTCCCCCTCTTTACTCCAATTCAATCAAACATTCCTGAACCAATCAACAGAATTAATGTCTTCGTTATATCTAGAGGTGTTAAACCAAAAGTTTCGTCGAAAAATGGGTCAATTCTGGACCCCCGATTATATTGCGGAACTTATGGTTGAATTATCACTAAAATATAACCCAAGAAATCTTCTAGATCCTTGTACTGGACCTGGAACATTTATTCATACTCTTAAAAGGATTTCACCAGATTATCGAGGTAAAATTTCGGCGATTGAACTTCATCCTCTCTTATTTGAAATTGCTAATGTAAATCTCCACACTTCTCCTTATCAAATGGAATGGACATGTGGAGATTTTCTTAAAACACATTCGAATAGTCTCGCCATGAGTATCCATGATATCCTAGCATTAACCTCTCCAGGAGGTCTGGACTCTTACATAGAGATTAAATCTAATGGATTTGACTCAATAATCTGTAATCCCCCCTACTCTAGGCACCATGTTGTGTCATCCAAAATAAAGGATGAGGTTGGGGATGAGATCGAAAACTCTTTTGGAGCTGGAAAATTCAGCAGAATATCCAGTCTGTTTATGTATTTCATTCTTAAATCGTTGAAAGTTTTGATCAAAGATGGACGAATGGTTTTTATAACTCCAACAATAAGCTTTGAGTCACGAAATAGCATATATCTGAAGAAAATATTAAAAGATAGGTATAGAGTTCCGTATATCATTGTTTTCCACCATTCTTTAAATATTTTCTCTGGTGTTGATACAGCTGCTTGTATCTTCGTAGTTGAAGGGAGGAAACCAAAACCAACAGAAGTTACGAAGCTCTTAATTGTGAAAAAGTGGACTTCAAAGGAAAAAATCCTGAATTATCTCAAAATTGAGAGTAATGACGCTTTTAGATGGACGGAGGGAGAATTACACAATAAAATACAAATCGATCTTGATCCAGAACGTAATTGGACACGTCCAGAAACATTTTCAGATAAAAAGGAAAATAACAAATTAATCGAGATTTCAACCTATTTCAAAGTGATGCGAGGAATTGCTACAGGAAAGAATAGATTCTTTACCTTTAATGAGGATGAGCTTGTAAGACATAAAATCAATTCAACATATGTGGTTCCTACTTTAACAAAAACCCGATATGTCCAGAAATATATATTTTCGAAAGAAGATTTCAACCATCTACAAGAAGAAAAACGAAAAGTTTGGTTACTAAATATCCAACAAGAAATAACTACAATTAAAGACCAAGACTTACTTGATTACCTTGAGTATGGATTAAATCAGAACGTTCATAATGGGAGTTTAGTCAAGACACGAAAATTCTGGTACCAAACTGAGAAGAGAGAGATTCCTCATTTTATCTATACCTACTTAAGTCGCGGTAATCCAAGATTTATCTTGAATGAAGCAGAAGTTCGACCATTGAATACTTTCTTAATGATTTATCCAAAAAAAGAAAGTAATCTTACAAAGGAATTTCTAATCCTTTTTTGGGTGATCCTCAATTCCAATAGCACATTTGACTCGCTGCGTAATGCGGGGAGGTGTTATGGTGGCGATACACTGAAATTAGAACCAACTGAATTAATGAAAGCAGTAATTTTGAATCCTTTTACAATATCTCCCAAGTCGAAGAAAAAATTACTCAAATTAGCTCGAAAATTGAGATCGGTCAATACAACTCAAGATGAGGAAGTAAGAAGAAAAATTGACGCAATTATTGAAGAAGAATTGAAATTATAGTCACATCAGTTGTACAATTCTGACACTCGTGAGTCAAGTTGGTTCAAATACATTCTATCATTCTCATTAACAGTTAGATTGTAAGCCAATTTGGCTATTTGTAGATGGTCTTGAAATTTGTTATTAAACTTTGGTAACCTCATTTCGCTTATAGTATTTGTTGATGTTGAGGTATTTAATTTCTTTGCTGTTATGAATTTTCTAATTATGGATGAATTAACCACCCCTAGTACAAAATAAGCCTCTTCTGCGGTTGTGAAAGGTATGTACATTACTTTATTGTTTGGAACTTGTACTTTTTTCCCCAGAAGTGGATCAATTGATTTTTGTGCTATAGAACAACCAAAGGAACCTATTTCAGACCAGAGAATTCGAAAAGGAGCAAATAACCTCTTATCTACATTATATATTGAATAAATAGGATCAGCTGCAGAAAAATATTTTTTATATCCTGATCGTTCTTTTAAGAATTCTTTGAAGTGGTTAAGGTATTTTAAGGTTTCAGGGTAGTCTTTTCTCATTCTAGAAGTTGATATGCCTTTCCTTGTGACTGGATCATTAGTAACCAACAAATAAAAATTATCCTTTAGGTTAACATTCCATAATTTTACATCTCTACCCCTAATTAAGGGGAAAACCAGATCTGGTTCGATTTTCGCCTCAATTGTAGGAACTTCTTTCTTTCCTATTTCACCTAAATTTTCAATTAGAATTCTTCCATCAGGACATTTTTCAAGTACTTTAATCCAGAAGACTCCATTAAGCCATGTACAAACACCAGCTTTCCCTATATATGGAGAATTACCACTTAACTTCTTTATTAATTCAGGAAATTCTTCATCCTCTTGTGGATAAATTATCCAAGGTGAACCTGCCTTGTGAGATGATTGTTGTGCATAATATACATGCTTTTTGACAGCTTTCTCTACATATTCATATGTTAATGAATTATCAGCAAAATTACTCTTCTCTTTTTTCTTCCAAGAAGTATAATTAACAGGATATTTAGTCTCTTCTCCCTTTCTACAATATAGGATTGAGGTTTGTGCGGCCGCTTGAAAAGGTTTAAGATCGGTTAGATCATCTACTTTCAGAACACTGAATGGTTCATTTTCATTAAGCTGAAAATTCCTGAATCCTTCACCTGTTTTTACGGATTGGAAAACACTTTGATTTATTAAAAATATTAACTCCCCTTTTTCTTTCAAGAATGAATCAATGGATCTATATACAAATAACATTGAAAAATCCTTTTTTCCACCCCCAAGTCTTGCTTCAGCCGCCTTGGTAATCGAAAATAGATTATATTTTTTCCAGAGGTGTTGGGTAGCTTCTCTAAATGAGGAGGAAAGATTTTCCCAGCCAATCCAGGGAGGATTCCCAACGATATAATCAAATTTATCTGTTTCTGAAACTGAACTATCTAATCTTATTGAATCTTTCAAAAAGATAGGGATTGAAAAATTCTCCCTCGCAAAGGGTATCAAATCGACAATCGCAATTAAGTAATTAACTCGAGCAGTTAAAATTGCGATTGGATTTATATCAAAACCTATTACGTGGTTACAAATAATATTTAAGAGCTCAGATTTCTCCACATTCGAATTACATTGCTTTTTAATTTGATTTATTGCATGAATGAGAAATGTTCCAGATCCACAGGACGGATCCAAAATTCGAGTATTCCCATTTAATTCAAGATTACTGGTAATATATTCAGCTATCCAATTAGGTGTATAATACTCACCTAAATCATGCCTAACCACTCGGGGAATTAAATTTTCATAAAGTTCCTTGAAAATGTCCTTAAATCCATAATCAGGTATCGAACTGAACATTGAAGAAATTCTATTTATTGCTCTAAGAATGAAATGTATAGGTTCTTCAAAAGATGATGACTCGGCATCTATGAACCATAAAAAGTAATCATTCTTGAAAATACTCTTTAAGTCTATTTCCTCTAGGATAGAGTTTGAGAGAACAATTTTAATTGTTTCAATGAGATTTTCCCCTTCACAACCAAAGAGGGTTTGGATTTCTTTCCTGAATCTTGTATTCACTCTTAGAGATATAATTTTTAATGTTAAAAGAGCAATAACGAATGAAAAATATGTTTGAAGACAAAAGATGACTTGATCAAGTTCTTGCTCATTCTTATTAAATTTTTTCACAAATTTTATTGTTGTGGAATTTATTTTGTAAAAATTATAGCCACAAGAATCTAAAAAATTCTGCTTCCACCTTTTAAAGATTATTTGGTGATCAAGAGTTGATTCTATATTGAAGTTTCTAGTTAAAACTGTCACAAATCGGTCACAATTCAAAGATTTGATACCAAAATCTTTGACTAGGGACTTTAAAATCAGCTTCAAAATATTACTTGCTTCCTGAAGCTATCATCTTATTAAACTATGATAGAAACTACCTCGAGAAAGATAAAATATCAACCTTGGTAAATAAGAAAGAAACTTACGATTGAAATTAACCCTAAACCTTCTTGGCCCCAAAGAAAAGCGGACACACCATAAAGATCATCCTCATTAGCTCTAGCTGTTGGGAAAATTGTGCAATTTAGAGTTAAGCTGCTAAATCCTTCTGAGGAAATTGATACTGTAGTACGGTTAACGCTGTCAAGAATGAAAGTTATGTTTTTAGGAGAATCACTAATGAGCTCAAGTTCTAAATCTTGGTCTGCACTTCCATTATTAATTATTGTGAAATTGATATTTAATCCCGAGGTTTCTAGATCCAATGTGGAATCTTGTGGAACCTTCTCCAAGAATATTGGGCCATGTGTATTTCCAACGGATAATAATTCAGAGCTGAATGTTTGTGTTAATCGTTCACTAGTACTATCTTTAGGAAAAACTTTGACAAAAATATAGATAGTATCTTGATCAGGCATTAATTGATCACCCACTATTGGATCGCAAACTAAGGTGATTGCCACTATCTCTCTAGGTGATAGGTAGATGGCTTGATCAGGATCCATCTTCCATCCCTCAATTGAGGTGCCATTAATAAATTCTAATGTGAATGCATCAGATTCTATGCGGATATTACTGCGCTCTGCGTTACGTATAGTAACAGAAAATTGGTCGATTAAGACATTTGAGTCAGTAGTTTCAAAATCAGAAATCCCCACAATTTCAACATCAATTGGAGCTGGGGAATTTAATGTTCCAAACATTACAACTGCAACAGCAATCCCTGCTACTACAACCAGGCCAATCAAGAGTATTGTAGCAATGACTGGGCTCACTCCACGAGATTTTCCTCGCAATAAATGCCTTATATTCATCTTCATAAGCCTCTGTGAAGTATCTGTCTATATTTTCACTGTAACTAATTACATAATTGCACTTTAGCTTTATATTAAGTTAAAAACGCATTTTTACAGTTATAAAGGGGGACTTTCAGTATCTCATTCAGTGTACTTTTGATACCTATCATACTTTTTGTAGCTTTCTAAAAGGTGTCGATTGAAAGGCCACCTAAAGTATTTTTTAAGGATGAGAGAAAAAGAAGCAATAATGAAAGAAACGATAACAACATCTGATGATGTAGCTAAAAAACTAGCTCAAGCTGCTCTAAATATTCGTAAGAATATTGAATGTCTTTTTTCTCTGGAGAAGGAGAATGGTCACCTTAATCAAGTATTTCAAGAGGTTAAGAATGTATTAATTCACGATCTAACATTGGAAACATTTGCAGACATGTATGCTCAGACGGTTACTTATGGGTTATTTGCTTTAAGAACTTACCAATTAGAAGAATTCAAATTAGATCAGATTTTGGGTACAACCAATCTCTTTCTAAAGAATTATCTAACCAGAATTTTTCAGTTAAATGAAGATCAACGAATGCAGATGAATTTAAAAGATCTTGGAGTTAATAAACTAGTTCAAATACTTGAACAGACTGACATAGAAACGGTAATTCATGATTTCAGTAAGAAAGGGAGATCTGAAGATCCAATAATCCACTTCTATGAAGAATTTCTAAATTCTTACGATCCCTGTCAAAAAATCAGTCGTGGTGTTTTTTATACTCCAGATCCAGTTGTTTCATTTATCGTTCGTTCAATTAATCTAATTCTAAAGGAACATTTTGATTGTAAGAATGGACTAGCAGATGATTCTCACGTTATATTAAATGGAAAAAAAACCCCTAAAATTCAGATTCTTGACCCAGCAACAGGAACTGGCACATTTCTTAATCATATCGTTGATCTAATATACACTTTGTACAAAGAAAAGGAACAATACGATAGAAAAAACTTACACCAGAAATGGACCTCTTACGTTGAAAGTAACCTCTTACCAAGACTTTTTGGTTTCGAACTATTAATGACACCGTACATAATCGCCAATCTTAAACTTGGATTAAAACTAAAAGAAACTGGATATAATTTTCAGGATCAACGATTAGGAGTTTATTTGACCAATACATTAGAAGGAATAAACAGAAATAATAGAAACTCTCCAATTACAGGATTCTTTTCAAAAGAAGATAACTCCGCTAATAAAATTAAAATGGATTATCCAATATCAGTAGTGATAGGTAATCCTCCCTATTCAGGACATTCGTCCAATAAATCTAAGTGGCTTAACAACCTTTTACGAGGAAAAAATGAGGATAAAACTCGAAAAGTCAATTATTTCAAAGTTGATGGCCATTCACTGGGAGAAAAAAATCCGAAATGGCTTAACGATGACTATGTGAAATTCATACGATTTGGTCAGTGGCGTATTGAAAAAACGGGATACGGTGTCTTAGCATTCATAGCAAATCACAGTTTTATTGATAATCCGACTTTCAGAGGGATGAGGCGAGAACTGATGAAAACATTTACAGATATTTACATTCTGGACCTTCATGGGAATACAAGACGAAAAGAGGTATGCCCTGATGAATCCAAAGATGAAAATGTCTTCGACATCCAACAAGGAGTATGTATCTCGTTCTTTGTAAAGAACCCAGACAAAAAAGGAGAAACAGAAATATATAAAGCCGATTTGTGGGGATTACGAGAATTTAAATATCAGTTTTTAGAAACAAATGATTTTAGCACAATTGATTGGAAGACAGTTAATTCACATAGCCCTTGGTATATGTTCTATCAGTTGAACAACAAGCGATGGAAGGAATATCAATCCTGGTGGACCATTCCTGACATTTTTTCTGAATTTTCAGTTGGTATTATGACTGGTCAAGATGCTCTTACAGTTCAAGATGATCCTCTGAAAGTTCAAAGGATTATTGAAGACTTCGTCCTATTACCTGAACCTAATGTAAAGATAAAGTACGGTTTGAGGAATGAAAAACGTCAGTGGACTTATCAAAAAGCTAAACTTGATCTTGAAAGATTTGGATTAAATCAAAAAATGACAAAAGCTGAACTAAGGAAAAAAATTCGTAAGAAGATTGTTAATATTCTCTATCGTCCTTTTGATAAACGTCACACTTTTTTCACAGGAATTTCAAGAGGATTTCATGAGAGACCACGAGGGAAGGTCATGAAACATATGATTACTGGTAAAAACTTGGGTCTAATCATATCGAGGAATTCTAGACCTGCAGCTTGGAGAGATGTTCAGATAACTGAAGATATAATAGAACTAGGGGTTATGGCAACAAGACCTGGAAATAACGCACCATTATTTCCGTTATTTTTGTATAATAAAACAAAGAATGGATATAAAAGAGAAGAAAACTTCTCGGAAAACTTCAAAAAGTTCGTTATTGAAGAGTATGAGGCAAGAAATAAAATAATAGCAGAGGATATAATATTTTATATTTTTGCAATACTTCATTCGGATCAATATAGGGAAAGATACGAGGACTTTCTAAAAATAGATTATCCAAGAATCCCATTTACAGATAAATGGGAGCTATTTGTTGAATTAAAAGAAATGGGAAGAGAATTAGTAGAATTGCATTTAATGAGAGTGGAGGGATTAAGTGATCATAAAGTAAGATTGAGAGGATCAGAAGGACTACCCGAGGTTAAAAGACTGCAATATACTGCAGATAGCAGATTAAAAATCAATAAAGACCAATATTTTGAAGAAATTCTCCCAGAGGTTTATAACTTCTATATAGGAGGGTACCAAGTATGTCGAAAATGGTTAAGGGATCGTAAGGGAAAGGTACTATCAAAGAAAGACTTACAATACTTTTCAATGATAGTTAAAGTAATTCAAAAAACAATTAGTATAATGGGAAGAATTGATCAAACAATAGAAAAGTATCATGGCTGGCCTTTGGCTTTTAATGAAAGCTAACTATCAAAATTCTTTCTTCGTAACCGTGGAAAAAAACGTCCCACCCTTTTTTGATAGTCACTATATTCTTCACCAAAATGGTCAACCAAAATGGCTTCCTCATATTTTGAGAGATCATAGTAACCATAAATCCCAGTTAAGAGAGGTAGTATCAACACATTTTGAAGAATCATTACAAATCCTAGGAAATAATAACAATAGGAAGCATAGAGAGGATGTCGAATATAACTGTACATTCCTTTCTTCTCAAGTTCCTTTGGGAACCCCCACGAAAAAGCGCGTCGTCCACGAGAAATCCGTCCCCAAGAGGCGATGAAAGTCGCGATTAAAACAATGAAAAGGCCTAATGATTGGATTAAAGTATTTAATAGATCAAAGCTGAACAAAGTCTGATATCTAACTATGTTAAGTTCAATTAGAGCATCAATGGGGACTAAAATAAATATTAACCACATATATCCTGAAACAAGGAAAGTTATAATCATTGTGAAATTTGTTTCAATTTGATGAGACCGTGCTTTTCCATTTTTTGAACCCCTAAGATATGTTGCCAAGTCCAAAGGAAGAGTTACGACGATATAGATAGTTAGATCAATTGCAAAGAAGAGACCAATTATTTGGTAATCTAACATTTGTATCCCTTACTTGTTGAGTGAATTATTTCTCAGTCTAAATTTACCTGATATTAGTATTGGGAGGAGGTTTTCCCGTAATTCGATAAGTTTTTCATTCTCATTGAGATTATTGATAATGATATCATAGAATGGATTAAAGAAAACACCAAACTTCTTAATAATATCTTTAGGAGGAAGAAGGATTTCTATGGATTCAATATCTGAACTACTAATGTTGGGTTGGGCAGTACCCAAAGCTAGGTTCTTTAAAATCCACTGATACCTCTTACTGGACAATAATAAAAAGATAAAATACAATCCATTTTCTACTCTTTCTTTAAACATACCAACTCGTTGATTTAACCATAGTTCCCTATTAGTTTTAGGAATTATACCCATTTTTCCAACATTGGATCCAGTCATTGCGATAAGAACAGATCCAGAATCAATTGAAAATCTTTTATCTAATTTTGACACTGTTTCTCTTGAAATACACTGAGTATCTTTAATATCAACAACATCTTCTGAAATATTCTTTATTTTTATCACACCAATATTGCCATGCTCCAAGAAATCTTTACTCTTAAAAGCGAACCCTGCTTGAACTCGAACAATGTCCCCTATGGAACCAACCCTCCAGCTTTTAGGTATTTCATTACCTATTTTGTCCGAAAAAATTCGTGTATCCCCACTAGATTTGTGGAAATTATCAAATTTTTCAGAGAATTTGAATTCTTCAAACCAATGCTTGAATAGTACATAACCTATCAATTTAATGGTGTTATTTATCTTGAAATTAATTTTAATTTTGTCATCTATTTTCGATAGAACTTTTCCAATTCTTTTTTGCTCAGTTCCAGGAGGAAATGGTATAAGTGACCTTTCAATTACATCTGGGGTAAAAGCTGGATAAGCTGATGTATGAGTGTCTGCGATTGCTGTCAAAAAGTCCGTATAGTATTTGCTGGTTAAATAATAATATAAGAAATGGGGATCAATACTTTTAGCAGAAATCACTACAAATCCCGTAGAAGCCACTAATTGTTCTGAGCTTTTCGAAATAAATGTATAATGCTTCAAATTGGGCCTGACAGTAGAAATAAGAATATCATTGTCTCTAACAACTCTCTTCGCTCTACTTGGAGCATGTACAGTTGATATTCTTTTGGTTTCTATGATTCTTCCTTCTTTAACAGAGGAGATGTCAATATAATCTATTTCTTCATGGGTGAAAGGCTTACTAATCTGTATTTCATTAATCTTAGCTACTTGTTTGATTTTTCTTATTTCCCAGTCAACAGGGATGGTTCCGATCTCAGTTTCTTTGAATTTAGTGGTAGGTTTAGAGATCAAACCCCAAATCACCAAGATTTTCTCTTATTAATTCTACTAATGCCTCTGATTGCTTAAACTGTTCTGCCAGCTCAGTTAACAGTTGATCCATTTTCACATCGAAAGAGTCATCTGTGTCATCTATTCTTGGTACTCCAATATAGCGTGCAGGTGTCAGAATATACTTATTCTCACGGATTTGACTAATTTCTACTGCCTTACAATACCCAAGAATATCAGAATACTCATCCGTTCCAGTTCTCCAAGAATTGTATGTCTCAGAAATATGTTTAATATCGTTTCCAGTTAGGTGTTTATGGATTCTATCGATTAACACTCCAAATTCCCGTGCATCGATGAAAAGGATTTCATTTCTCCGATCGATCTTCTTTTGTTTACCTTGTTTAATAATCCACAAACATGCAGGAATACTTGTATTGTAGAATAGTCTATCAGGTAAGGTCACTATACAGTCAATCAGATCAGCTTCTATTATATTCCTCCGAATATTACCCTCGTTAGATGTTGTTGAACTTAATGACCCATTTGTAAGGATAAAGCCAGCAATTCCAGACGGAGATAAATGATGAATGAAATGTTGTATCCAAGCGAAATTGGCATTTCTGACTGGAGGAATGCCGTATTTCCAGCGAATATCCTGACGGAGCTGATCCCCTTTCCAATCTTTAACATTGAATGGGGGATTTGCTAAGATGAAGTCGGCTTTGAGATCCTCATGTAAATCATTGGAGAAACTATCTCCCCATCTAATGTTACCATCGATTCCACGAATCGCAAGATTCATCTTGCAAAGGCTCCAAGTAGTGCGATTAGATTCCTGACCAGATATTGTGAGATCATGAGGGCCCCCCCCATGAGAACGGACAAATCCATCAGTTAGGATAAATATTCCCCCAGATCCACAACATGGGTCATAAACTCTTCCTTTATATGGTTTAACCATTTCTATCAGGAGCTTCACAACACTGGGAGGAGTATAAAACTGGCCACCTTTTTTCCCTTCTGCTTTGGCAAATTGGCCAAGAAAATATTCAAACACCCTTCCAAGAATATCTTTATTTCTGCTTTCCTCTGCTTCTAATTCAATTGCCCCGATTAAAATTACTAGTTCACTTAAGCGTTGAGTATCTAAACCCTTACGTGAATAATTCTTTGGTAGAACTCCTTTTAATGAAGGATTTTCCTTTTCAATTGTTTCCATTGCATTATCTATGAGTTTTCCTATTTCAGGTTTCTCGATATTATCCTTTAGATATTCCCAGCGAGCCGTTGGGGGGACTGAAAGGGCCCTTTGGTGACTATCTCCGACACCTTGAAGATCAGAAATATGCTTCAAGAAGATTAGACCCAAAACTACAGTACGATACTCTGATGCATCCAAGTTACTTCGTAATTTTTCAGCAGATCTCCACAATTTCTCTTCAAAGCGAAGATTAGTACTAGTGGAATGATTTTTAACCATAGATATCTTTTCCGTTGTTTTAAAGTCATATAAATAGAAAAATGTTAATTATTTAGGTCATTTGAAGATAGGCAACGTCTTTTCTTAAGAAAGTGATTAAAATTTAATATATTTATTTACTCCTTCTCAAAGACCTAGAAAAAAAAGAAATAAAGGGATTAGTCGGTACCTTTTTCTTTCATCCATTCACGCATTTTTTTAGGATTAAATCCTTCTTTTTCCATCGTGGCGTGCATTTCTTCAGGATCTAATCCCCTTTCCTTCATCATGGCATGGATGCGATTAGGACTCATACCATGACCTTGCATCATTTTCCCCATACCTGCATGCATACCTTCAGGCATAGAAGTTGGTTCACGTGTAGGAGCTTTATAAACTTCAGCTAACTCTTCTACTCCTTGATGTGCATAATAAGTATGATATAATTCGGCATATACTCCATCTTTGGCAAGGAGTTCCTCATGAGTGCCAAGCTCAACTAATTTCCCCTTCTCAAAGACAGCTAAGCGATCTACATCTCGAATAGTTGTTAATCGATGAGCAATCACAAAAGTTGTCCGACCCTTAAATAAAGCCTTTTGTGCTAGTTGGACTAAACTCTCGGAATAGGCATCAAGACGTGACGTGGCTTCATCGAGTACGAGAATCTTAGGATCCGCAAGCATTGTACGTGCAATTGTAATCATCTGTCGTTGTCCTGAACTCAAACCTTTCCCACTTTCCTTCAACATTGTTTGATATCCATTGGATAATGCTTCTATGAAGTCATCTGCTCCGATAAGTTTACACAATTCATAGATTTCACGATCGCTCACCTCTGGATTACCATAACGAATATTCTCAAGAACTGTATCTGCAAACAAGTACGGTTCTTGGGGAATTAAGCCTATAGAAGTATGCAAACTTTCCAGCTTTATGTCATGTAAGTCTTGATTTCCAATTAGGATCTGCCCCTCTGTTGGATCATAAAAACGAGTGAGAAGAGCTGCTAGTGTTGTCTTTCCTGCTCCTGTATGACCGACAATCGCGATCTTTTCTCCCTCCTCAACCTTGAAAGTGACAGATTGAAGAACAGGAGTCCCTTTCACATATTCGTACGAGACATTATCAAGAGTAACACTTGTATCCTGTAATGAAAGGGATTTCGCATCTAATGAGTTTGTTACTTGTGGTTTTTGCTCAAGAACGTCCGCTATCCTATCCATAGCAGCTAATGATGACTGGAGCTGGGGGTAATACATTGCTAAGTGAAGTATGGGACTTAAGAAGCGTTGGACAAGAATTGTTCCCAGATAGATTGACCCAATACTAATCGCAGATTCTGGTAGCCATCCACCAACAATGAGAGTCAAAGCGACAAGGATCATGGAAACCATGGATACGGCGGGGAACATAAAGTTAAATATGGCACCCATTTGCTTGAAATATTGGTAAGTTTTTTGATTAAGTTCATAAAGAATAGAAGAAGACCATTCCTCACGGTTAAACGATTTTGCAATTGAAACTCCAGCAAGACTTTCTGCCATTTGGCCTGACACTTCTCCATACGATTTTCGGACACGATACATGATTTTCCGTCCAAGTGTACCGAGAATTCCTGCTAAAATCGCTGCCACAGGTATTGCGAGTAATGCAATTCCAGTTATTATCCAACTGGTAGCTAAAAGGAGAAAGAATGTTCCGAAAGTCAAAAGGAGTTGGGAACTCGCATTTGTGACAACAGTGATACCAGTTGCCAATTCATCCGTATCACTTGTCACACGACTAGTTACGTTCCCACTTTGTTCTTGTTTATGGAATGACATATCAGCAGAGACTAGCCGATAAAAAACATCAGTTCGGACATCATGTAACATCTTAGCTTTTAATCGAGCAAGGATATATGTGTTAACAGCGTTAACGACCCAAATAGCTAGTGAAATTATTAAGAAGACGATGAATAGAAAACCAAGGAAATCCACGTCTGGAGTAAGTGTTACAACAGCTGCATCTAGACCTTCGCTTATTATCAATGGGGAGATGATGGATCCAATAGCATAAACAAATATTAAGAGTGCTGAAACAAGAAGAAGTCCCTTAAAAGGTACTAAATATCCCCACAACATCTTAAGAAGTTGTTTTGTGGGTCGAACTTTCTTATGTTTAGTATCTGCAAAGAATCCGTGGGGTCCACGGCCTCGACTATGAGCCATTAGGAACGACCTCCTACAACCTCTGGAAGTGCTTCAAATATCGTTTGATATTGAGGACACGATTCTAGCATTTTATCATGTGGTCCGTAAGCACAAATCTCTCCTTTCTCAAATAGAACAATGAAATCAGATTCAACAAGTGTCCGTAATCGTTGTGTTACAACAATAGAAGTCCGATTCTCCATCAACTTATCAAGAGCCCGTCGGAGAAGAAGTTCCGTCTTGGAATCAATAGCAGATGCGGAATCGTCAAGTAACAAGACCTTGGGATCTACTAAAATGGCTCGTGCGATTGCAATACGTTGTCTTTGACCACCAGAAAGCTTTGATCCACGCTCTCCAATTCTCGTCTCGAATCCTTGGGGAAGTTTCTCAACAAAGGTTAAGGCTTGAGCATTCTTCGCTGCAGAGAGAATTTCATTATCCGAAGCTTTAGGATTAGCAAAAGCAATATTCTCTCTCACAGAGGCGGAAAAAAGGAATACTTCCTGCTCAACCATCGTAACTCCTTTACGAATTTCACCCGCAGGAATTTCTGTCAGAGGAGTCCCATTGATTTTGATCTGCCCTTCCGTTGGATCATATAAACGAAGAAGCAATTTGAGGAAGGTTGACTTCCCAGATCCTGGCCCTCCAATTACAGCAACTCTGGAACCAGAAGGAATTGTGAGATTGATATTCTTTAATGCAGCCTTTGTTGAGGCACCATAGGTAAAACCAACATCTTCAAAGACAATGCCTCCACTCCAATCAGGAGCTACTCCTTCTTGTGCTGTATCTGGAACAGGATCTTGCCAGGTCATTTTCAACCAGATACGATCTGCGTTGGCTTTCCCAGCTCTGATATTTAGAATTGCCATTGGAAGCATGAAATTAATGAATTGAAGTGATAGTAGCATAGAAACGGAGGAAGTGAATGTATCAATGGTAGTAGGATTATCTGCTAAATTAATTAGTCCTAAACCGAAGATAATCGCAGTTAGGGCGATCAATATTAATGCAGGCCAAAAGAATGCAGAGAGACGTCCTTCTGTTGTTACTATCTCTGCATAATTGGCACTTGTAGAAGCAAATCGTTTGTTCTCATGACCCTCTTGATTGAAACTTCGTACAACTTCAATACCACGAAATATTTCCTGAGAATCCCGTGTTACCACTGCCAATCTAGAAGCCAGTTCCTCGCGAATTGGCCCAATCACTGAAGCGTATCGGACAACTAAGAGAAGATAGAGTGGAAAGCCAAGTAAAGCGATTAAAAAGTAAGCAGGATCGAAAGCTAAAAAGATGATTGTAATAAATATCATACTTAATACGGAATTAGAAAGCATTCGCATACTTGGGTTGATTCCCATCCGCATCTGAGAGATTTCGTTCATAGCCATGGATAACAGGCTACTGCTATCAATCTCATCATGAAATGTCATGGAGTGTTCCTGTATAATGTCAAAAAATTCTTGTCGAGTGTCCCTTTCAAATCTAAATGCAGCAATTGTCCACGAATAATTAGCAACAAATGTGATTCCAAAGCTCAAGAGTGCTGTAACAATTATTCCTAAACAAATTATAAGAAATGTTTGAGAAAATCCTTCAGATTGAAGAATGCTGAACGCTTGTCCAATAAGAATACTGGGAAAAAGTGTTAATAATACACTTATTAAAGATATTCCTAAACTCAATAAGACAAGGCCTGGACTTCGCCAAAAAAAACTTAAATACCAATGAGTAGCAGAATGATACTTTTCTGTTGGTAAAGGAGTAAATTTCCTCTGTTGAACATCAGTTGAAACTGTCTGGGGTACTTGCATAAACTGTCTTCCAGAAATAGTGGATTTTTTTCAATTTGACCGATAGCTAGAAAAACTATATATAGGTTTCCTAGATATTCCTCGTTTGAACTGCTCAGTGTAATCTATGTATAATTTTTCATTGTTGTCTAGAATAGAGGTTCAACCAGTTTGGAATCACTAAATGAGAACAAAGGATCTGCTGATAAACTTATAGAGAAATGGATCCAAGGATTTCATAGAGGTAGTTTGCGTTTTTTCATTCTCCATTTATTACGTCACGAAAGGGAGTACAAAAACATCACAAAAACAGAAGAAAACCTTTTTAGAAAAAAAATACATGGATACCATATTGCGAAGGCAATTAAAGAAATTACCGAGGAAAAATGGGAACCTACAACAGCTTCTATCTATCCAATACTCAACCAATTCGAGGAGGAAGGAATAATCGAAGAGATTGCAGAACAGAGTTACAAAGATGTGAAACGATTTACTAAGAAATATCGATTGACGGATTATGGATTAGAAGTTGCACAAAAATTAGAACAAGCACGAAAAGATTTCACAAGAGCATTTAGGATGCATCCACGCCATGGTCCACCTTCACGTCCTCATTTACAGATGATAAAATCCAGATTAGACCTTACTGACGAAGAAGTTTCTGAATTATTGGAAAATGCCAGTATAGAGGATCTTAAGGTGGAAGAATCTCAACTCAAAGAAAGTATTTTTTTGATTCAAGATACTTTAAAAGCTGTTGAGGTGGAGATTGAACGTAGAAAGGCTTCCCAAGCATGAAGGAAGGAGATAAAGTTAAGAAAGGAATAATCCTTTCTGATGGAAATTGTACCATGCTAAGGAATAAATGAGATCAATATTCAGATACTCCACACACATGGAAAGGCTTTTTAATGGCAAAAGCTATTGTGTAAATATCTCAGTGTAGTGGGAAGAAAGGGATTTGATGAGTGAGGAAAGGTGTTGAGAAAAAGAAATAACCTTTCTAAAATTAGTTTATTTCTAGCTGTTTTATTGCTTTATCTGAGTATCACATTATCTACAGGCCAAATTAATTTATCAGACTCGTTAGTTTTAGCAAAGAAATCAAATTCACAGAGGTACGCAGAGCATGACCCCATTAATATCATTAATGATGATGAATTGGCTGCTGTAGCGAATAGTGGTACGGGAACTGCAAACGATCCTTATATCATTGGTAACTGGAATATTACTGGTTCTACAACTGATGGTATTTTCATTACAGGAACAACGAGGAATTTCAGAATAGATAATTGTTGGATTATTAATTCTACTAATTACGGCATAAATGTGGATAATATAACCATAGAAACGGCGACAATTACCAACAACACCTGTATCAGCAACCGTTATGGTATCTACCTCCGTTATTCTACTAATACGACTATAGCTAACAACACCTGTAACAGTAATCGTTATGGTATCTACCTTGAGGATTCTTCTTCGACTGTAGCTAACAATACCTGCAACAACAATCGTTATAATGGCATCTACCTCCGTTATTCTACTAATACGATTATAGCTAACAACACCTGTAACAGTAATCGTTATGGTATCTACCTTTACTCTTCTGGTTCTTCGACTATGGTTAACAACACCTGCAACAGCAATGATGGGACTGGTATCTACCTTGAGTATTCTTTTTCTTCTACTATGGATAACAATACCTGCAACAACAATAATGAGTATGGCATCTTCATGTACGAAAATAGTTATTCAACTATAGCTAGCAACACCTGTAACAGGAATTGTTATGGCATCAACACTCGGGATTCTTCTTCTTCAGCTATAGCCAACAACATTTGTAACAGCAATAGTAATGATGGCATCTTCATGTACGAATGTAGGTTTTCCACTATAGCTAATAACACTTGCAACAGCAATGATGGAACTGGCATCTACCTTCATAACATCGCCTCTCCTGGTTCTTTGACTATTACAAACAACACCTGTAACAGCAATGACTATTATGGTATTTACTTTGACTCTCCTGGTTCTTCGACTATTACAAACAACAGCTGTAATAGCAATGGTTATTATGGCATCTACCTTGAGGATTCTTCTTCGACTGTAGCCAACAACACCTGCAATTACAATAATGAGTATGGTATCTACCTTTACTCTTCTGGTTCTTCGATTGTGACCAATAACACCT
>JAEOSR010000039.1 GCA_016840285.1 Candidatus Hodarchaeota archaeon
CTTAGAGCATTATATTTAATTTTCTACAAATATTCTTCTTTCCTCTCCCCTTGCTAGAGCTATGAACATCTACTGTTCTTCCTCCGTGTTCACTCTGTATTGATTGAGTATTCCAAGAAATTCAAGTGAAAGTGTATGATCCTCAGCAATTTCATAACGTTTTAAATTATTCTCGGAACAATCATTAAAAATTACAAAGTCTCAAGGATAAGATCTTCCACTCCACTGTCTTGAAGATATTTACTTCTAGAGATCGATGAGATATCTTTAATTATCTTTCCATCTTCCAATAGAAGGATTCTATCCCCATCTTGAGGAATATTATAATCATGAGTTGATATAATGAGTAAACTATTCAATTTTCTAGCAATTTGACGTAATAACGCCATTATTTCGATAGCGGTCTCAAAATCCAAAGCTCCAGTAGGTTCATCAGCCAGGATGATTTTCGGATCATTAACAAGAGCTCTAGCAATTGCTACTCGTTGTTTTTCACCACGAGATAATGAATCAACAATTCTATCTATCCTCTCTTCTAGACCAACTTCGGATAGTAGTTGATGTACCTTCTCACGAGTACAGTCTGCCCTATCAATTATCAGCTTAAGTTCTAATGTCTCTTGGCATGATAACCCTTGGTGAAGCTCAAAGAATTGAAAAATGATGCCAAGAACGTCTCTTCGAAGTTCTGTTCTCGCATCATCACTTAAATCAAAAATATTGCGGTTATTTATCTCAACCTGGCCCTCTGTTGGTTTTTCAAGTCCTGCTATTATATTCATTAAGGTAGATTTGCCTGCCCCGCTCGGGCCCATGAGTACTATCACTTCCCCTACATTCGCAGAGAAGGAAATACCTTTGAGGACAGTTAGTATTTCTTTTTGACTGATCGAATAGTCTTTCTTTAGACTGACTATGCTTAAGATGGTACTCTCATCGTTCATATAAATCACATTAAGTGCTAATTAGAATCTTTTCCCTGTTCAATCTTAATTTCTTTTAATACACCTTCTTTCATGATAAAACAATGATCTGTGCGTCTGACCATCCTCAAATCATGGGTCACCATGATCACAGTTTTCCCCTGTTTCGTACACAATAATCGAATATAATTAACAAGCTTGATCGCATTTTGTGTATCCATTTGACTTGTAGGTTCGTCCAAGATGAGTAGCTCTGGGTTGTTTGCCAGGGCAATGGCTACCCCCAATCGCTGAATTTCCCCCCCTGATAATTGTTTAGGTTTTCTAGATTTTTTTGTGTCAAGGTTTACCTGGTCTAGTATTGAATGCACCCTTTTTCTCTTTTCTTTTGTTGTTATTTGTATTGATCCTAAAATTATTGGTAATATAACATTATCGAAAGTGTTGAGACCCCAAACAACATTTTCACGAGGATTCTGAAACATGAATCCAATGTTATTTCGATAATAAGAGAGTTTTTCCTTGGAAGAAAGCTCATTGACAAGGTAGTTTCTTATCTTAACGGTTCCAGCAGACGGTTCTAATAATCCAGCAATGATCATCAGAAGTGTTGTCTTGCCGCACCCGCTAGGCCCTAAAATACTGATAAACTCCCCTTTGTTGATAGAAAAACAAATACCTCGTAATGTTGCTTTTTTCACTTTGGATTCCTGAGGATAAATCTTAATGATATCTTCACATTCTAAATACAAATCCATTTTTATAACCAGTTACTCAAATCGTTTTAATAAAGAACCAATATCATATTTTTGTTGCAATATTATGGCAGGGATAATCGAGAGAATCATAATAACAATGAATAACAAAATATATAGAAAAAACTGTTCAAGTGGAAGAATAACATAAGGCCGTAAGCCTCCTCCTGTGGAAAATATGGATATAGTTTGTAGGAAAACACTAGAGAAGAGGGTTCCCACAACAAACCCACCTATCAGGGCTGCGAGGACGATTAAAAACCCTTCAGACGTGATTAGTTTTAATATTTCTCTCTTTTTCAATCCCAACGCTCTTTCGATAGCATGCTCTCGTGAACGAGCATTCATTTGGAAAAAACCGTATAAAATCAAACAACCAGAGGCCAACACGAGTGAGATGACAAGATTGGTTTGTTGGGATGATAAAAACTGATCCCAAGACCTTTCTTTCTTTAAAGCTTCATATTCATCAAAAATGCTGGTAATTTCGACGTTGTACCTACTTTCTAGCAATTCAATTTTTGATGGTGTGATGACTGATCTGGTTTTTATTAGAAAAGTGTAAGCCATGACAAAAGAGGATCTTTTATCGGAGATATGTTCTAACCCCTCTAGGAAATCCTGATGAATAATCATACCACGCTCTTCTTCACTGAAGATGATTAATGGATAAATCTCGAAAGAAGACACAACAGTTACGTTTGCTATCGGATGGTAAAAAAGAAGTTCCTCCCCACTAGTGTAATTTTCTGCCAATAAATTTAGTTGATAACTGTTTCCAATGGTAAGATCTTCTTTTTCAAGGAAGCCCACACTGGCCCCTACTGTGTAATTATTTACAAGAATTTCTTGTTGGAAAGAACTAAGGGAAGGCGAGAATTTACTTTGAGCGTAATTGGATACTACTTCAAAAAAGCTGGTGGGATCGATTCCTAGTAGTTTCACACTCCAGTAAGTCCCGCCATGAGATATTGTTTCGTATCTATACTGCATTTCTGCTAAAGTAACCCTTGTATAAGAAACAATTTCTGAAATATTGTGTCGTATAAATTCCTTCAGAGCTTCCTCATCAGGCTTTTGAAAATCAACCCTGTAATCAGCACCAGTGTTGAATACAGCTTGTTGTTTAAAATGATGGTCGATTGAAGTACTATAGACGATTAAAATAAAGGAGTAAGAGACCAATAATGTTAAAAATAACCAAACATCAGATGTGGCTCTAAAAAATCGATTGAGGTTTTTAAAAGCCAAAGCTGGGAGATTATGATGTTTGTGCCAGGTTTTCTTCGATATCAGTCTAAAGAAATCCATATAAACGGTTCTTAATGAAAAAATTGTTCCTATAAAAGTAGCAATCAATGAAATAAGTGCTATAAAGGAAATGATTGGTCTGAAATCAGAAGTGAATATTGGTATTGAACTGGGGTCAATATATTGAAAGAGAAAAATTGAAACTAATAGTAATATGCCTCCTCCAATAAGTATCCTATTTGCCCAAGAGCGGCTAGGAATAGATTCATCCTTCATTAATCCAGTTATTAATATCCTTGAATGAAATTTGAAAACGAAAATAGTAATCCTTCCGTATATCAACCCTGTACTAATTCCAGAAAAAAATAATACGTAGTGAAACCATTCTTGTGGATTGATAACAAGTTTTGGGGCTGCTCCCATAAAGATTATTAAAAAAATAGAATTTACAGTTCCCATTAAGAACCCAACCAAGTTTGAAATTGTAAAGACTACCACTGCTTCTATGAATACTAAAATAACCGTCACTCTACGTGATAGTCCCCGAATAATTAAGGTACGAGTTCGTCTCAGTCTAGACAAATTCGTGTTATTGACCACGTAATTAGTAAAAAAGAGAGAAATGATTAAAAGCGGAAAAGCCATAATCATGAATTCAATGAAAAGATAAATCCAATTCAATTGAAACATGATTAATTCTTCTTTACAACTAGAATAACTTACAGAAGCATCGGAATATAGTCTTTCAAACTTGTTTTCAAATTGTTCCAATCTCTCTAAATATTTTGGGACTTCGTGAGCTTTAAGGGCGGAACTATCAAATCTAAATCTTACATACAACTCCCTCCTCCCAATAAGTTCCCTAGGATCCATATTGGAAGATTCTGTGATTTTTTTAACTACTGACTGATAATCATTTTTCTGGATAATTATACAATATTGTTTGGATAACGATAAACCAGTTGTTGACTTAATAACGCTGATATATTTGTTATAGATCCAATATGAAGCAAAATTTTCTTCTTGGAGTAAAGGAAGTATTCCTACCACTTTTAGAGGGAATGATGAGTTTGAATCACCTTGAGTAGATGTGATATAGTAACTGGAATTTAATTCAAACAAATCTTTTGTATATTCTGGAACAACGAGTATTGTTTCATTAGCGTTTTGAGGCAATCGGCTCCCTGAGATGAGAAGTTTCATTATTGCATTTGCCTTGTTTTCTTCAAAGTAGAATACTAGACCCACTTCTCGAACTTTTGAAAAATTTATTGGTTGAAAATAGACAGCAGGATTTATCCACGAACCGTTAATATATGAATCCAGGTTTACTTGAATTAATGTTTTATTGAGATCCTCTAATATTTGATCAATAGTCTCTACTGGGAATGAGAGAGGATCTAATTCATAGCGAATATTAGCTTTAAAATGAAATTCATTTTTTTCATCTAATTCTTTCTTTGTATGGTCAAACATAACCTCATTATTTGAATCTAGAATAAGACAAATAGAAACGACTGTTGTTTGGATAAAAGACAAGGATAAGATAATGAGGAAAATGGAGTTCCTATATCCTCTCAATAATTTATATAACAACGATATCCATTCTGATACTAATTCATTCACCATCCCATTTTTAATAAATACTCTGTCAGACCTAGTGAACCTACCATCACATATGACCTATTCTCATTTCTCATTACTCTGTAGATTATTTATATAGCCTTTACGTAGATAACCATTAAATTTTATCGGTTTAGCTCTTGTAGATACCCGTATTTTGGTAAGAATAATCCACTCACTCTCTAAATCTACGTAGTCATTTACTTTGAAGGATAGTGAACCAATGCAAATATATTCAATTCTATCACAGTCAAAGATTGAGTGGTACATGGTCGAGATTTTCAATCCTAAAAGATTTTAAGTCTCTTTTGCCCGGTAATATCAAGGTATTTTATTGTAAAAAAAAAGAAAAGGATATATTAACAAATATCCTGGGTTTTGTGAACAGCAGATAACTCTAATTGATGTTATTCTTCTACAATGCTGACTTTCCACATATTAACCTTTCTGTCACCATTGTAGAAGTCTACATCCCAAGTTCCCCACCATACATCCAGGTGGGTTGCATCGAATTTCATCTCGAAAGAATAGACGGCATCTCTGTAGAAATATTGGTAATTAGCCATTGTAACAAATTCTGTCTGTTCTGAATCCGTTGGAATACTAGTGAAAACCGCAGAGTTCGAGAATGAGCTACCCGACCCTGTTAATTTGTCTGCATAACCATATATTGCATACCAACCGTCAAGATCATGTATGTTTGTATATCCAGTAATTTTGAAAGTAGCTGTAATAGTGTAATAACCAGAAGAAGGGACAGTCCAACGACCACCGCTATCAGCATCAGATTCAACGTTAACCCTGGCATAACCACCGCTTCGAAGGAATATATCATAAGCTCTGCAATTCATGTGTGTTAACAGAAGGAAAATGATCACACTAGATGATCTTCGCTATCCTAAAGAATGGAATCAAGTCGGATTGAGTCTGATGCAGATTGGTAAGGTCAAAAAGGCTGAAAAGGCATTTGAAAAGGCTTTAGAATTACGACCAAACTTCATCCAAGCATTAAATAATCTAGGTGCTGTCTATATAGAACAAAAAAGGTACAAGAAAGCCAAACGGACTTTTCACAAGATAATCACTCTTGACCCTTCATATTCGGGGGCAAAAACGAACTTAGGGCGAGTATATCTTGATCAACGGGATTATGCGACTGCAGAGCACTACTTCCAAGAAGCTATTGAGATTGAAGCAACTAAAATTGATGCTTGGTTGAATTTAGGGGTGGCTTTTCTGGCCCAGAACCGAGATCAAGATGCAATCAAAACATTCCAGCAAGCTCTATTGGTGAATACAACCGATAAATATGCCCATCGTATCTGGAATAATCTGGGATTGGTCTATTTGCGACAACAGAATCTGTCAAAGGCGTTGGATGCGTTTAAGAAAGCCCTATTCCATGCTCCTGACTGGGATAAACCTCGATTAACTGGATTGATGAACGAGTTAACGCGCATGACTTAATTATTCATAATGAGTATAAAGATGGAATAGCCACTCAAAATGAAGAGAGATAGGTGACACCCATGTCAATAGACATACCAAGGAAGGTAGTAAAACTATGGGAGAAGGGGCTCCAAGCTAAGGAACGAGGCCAGAAGGAAGAGGCGATGAAAGAATTTCTCGGATATTATGACATGATAAACTTCTTTCTACAATCAGACACCTCCTTTTCGCGGGAACTTTTAAAGACACACCAGGAGGCGGTGGAGAAGGAAATACAAGAATTACTCCTTGATGAGGAGTATCTGAAGATAACGACTATCCCCGAAGAGGGCATTGTAGAAATAAAAGCTGCCGTGGGTTTGGGAGACCAAGAGGGAGATCAACTGTGTGATCAGTATGATTTACTCCACGCTCCCATATATGTGAAATGTCCACAGAACAGAATGTTAGAAGTGGAGCAGTTAACCCTAGTGGAATACCAGAATGAGAAATGTCTCAGCGAAAGAGTGTTGAAAATGAAACTGCTCTGTGAGGGACGAACCGCGGAGTTTGTATATGATCGAGTATACAATGACCCAATAACACTCCAAGGAATAGCTGAAAGAATCCTTGAGTCCACTGGAGCGAATTTCAATCAAAATATGGTGGGTGATACCCAGATCATCATCCAGACCAATTACCCCTCTTTAAGGAACCTGCTAGAGGACTACCTTGTGAGAGGGGGGTGGATTCCCCCCGAGGAAGCTGACCAGATTGAGGTGATAGGGTATCCATCGAAGAAGACGAATCATGAGGAGTTGTTTGGGTTGAACGCGTTGAAGGAGAGCTTGCCAAACCGAAAGAGCAATAAGAAGAAACCTCCACGATCAGCTCCTAAGAAAGCACCCCCTTTTCGGCCACGAAGGAGAAGATAAACCCATTCCGCGACAAATAACAATGAATGAAACTCTGATAGAGTATTAGTGATCCACGATTTCGATTATAAAAAACATCTCTCGTAATCATAGGTTAGATTGTTTACCGAAGGAATGAATAATGATTCATGCATTCTCATACATTAAGGGGGTTTGAGTTAATGATAAGTAAGAAGCAGAAGATTCTCACACCAACTGACCGTCAAATAAAGTGGCTTCAAAGAGAAGCAGCACAACTAGTCACTTATTCGAAGAAGATTGATGAAAGCTTAGAAGCAGCTGCAGGAGTAATTAAGAATATCTGCTCCTTTATTTGTAAAATTATGGAACAGGGGGAGAGTTTTAGAGTAAACTTTGTCCGATTTCAAAATGTTTCAGTCGCTTCGGGAGACTCTGCCCAGAGTTTTCTCTTTCTTATCGATCAGCGTGGAGATTCATTCCCCCCTCCATTTCCAGCCCTCAATTGCGAGAAAGAGGGGTTCTTTAATGATGATCCCCAAGCACCTTATTTGTTTCCTCCAAAACGTACCCATATTGTCTGGTTTGCGGAAAACATTGCCCAAATTGTCCATAATCTCTCCGATAAAACTATGTATAAAAGTTGGGAGTGGGATAAGTTCGTGGGGAAATTTTTCGACAACTTACTTGCGCAAAATCCTATTATGAATCGAATACTAGATAATGCAAAAACATTATCAAGGAAACGATGGATTAAGAACGAGAATCTAATAAATTATATGAGGACCAACTGGGAGCATATAGACACGAATAACTTTCAAGAGTTTCATAATGAAGGTGTGACGGGACACATTCTACATAATGAGGGGACGTGGGCATTAGTCATAGAAATGCATGGGGGGGCTCCTGGAAGCGAGTATTGGCGTATTACCAATAGGAAAGTCACTTTTGGAGCCAGTAAAGAAGAAATGGTTGATAAAATGTATGAAGTGTTCTTCTAAACAATCAATAACCATCAGGTGCCGAATGAATCAACAATTTCATCCTAAAACACGAGATCAGTCTTCTTATCAAGAACTTTGGAAAAGATATCTGAGTTACGCCATTGGTATTAACTAGATCCACTTAATAAGTTTTACAATTTTTAGTCTCGATACACAAATATAATTTCCCCTTGGTTTGATTTTAGTAAGATTAGTTCGCCAAGAGCGAAATTTATGAAGGCCATTAATATTATTTTAACTAGGTGTGATTATAAAGAGTGGAAATATGAGCAATGAAAAATGGACAATTTTCTTGGGCAATTGAAGACTCAAAGAGGGTTTATGGGGTAGGAGACGATTTCAGGGAATATATTTTTCTTGATATTGATGAACGAGGATTATTATGTCTCAGAATAAATGAACAAACAATTCCAATTAAACAAATTCTTCAAATTCTTCATACACAGTTAGCTCAACTAGGTATTTCAAACCTAGATCAAGCTCCATCAGTGACGTTGCGTTTTCCTCAGCTTGTTGAATATCAAATCAATAAAATTTTCAAATCTTTTGAAACAGCTATTAGAGATTTCAAATACGAAGGAACCTTTTCTGCTGTCTATCCAGTTAAAGTTAATCAACAAAATCACGCAATCAAGGCTGTACTAGATAGTCAAGTTAGTAAATATGGTCTTGAAGCTGGTACAAAAGCTGAATTCCTAATAATTTTGCATGAGTTGAAAAACAAAAAAGATCATTTAATTATGCTTAATGGTGTTAAAGATGTTGATTATCTCAGACTGGC
>JAEOSR010000040.1 GCA_016840285.1 Candidatus Hodarchaeota archaeon
CATATTCTTCCGTGAAAGGAGAAGAGATATCTCCAACAAAAAACAACATAAGAAAGAGTGCAACATAATTCATCATGATTGTAGTAATTACTTCGTGAACACCCCTGGCTTTAAGTATTGCGGGAACTAATGCCCAGAGAGCCCCACCAACAGCTCCTACGATCATCAATAGAGGAATCATTATCATAGCTGCTAAAAGCGCACCAATCTCTAAGCCAAGAAATCCACTAAAAATTCTTTCAAATTCAATTCCTAAATATTGGTTTAAGCCAAATCCTACTAATGCTGTTACAAAGGCACCAAAGTACAGTTGTCCTTCAGCTCCGATATTGAACATTCCAGATCTAAACGCTACTGCGACAGAAAGACCCGTAAAGATCAGTGGTGTAGAAAAAAATAAAATATCAGGTAAGTTTTCAAGCGTGAACATCTCGAAAGTCATTATATAAAGCGCAAAAACGGGATCGTATCCCAAAAAAAGTAAGGTAATAATACCTAATATGAAAGCCAGGAGTATAGAAATACTAGGAACAGCAATTCGATTTCCTATATCACTTAACCTTTGTTGCCATGTTTTTCGTTCCTGATCTGATATTAAGATAGCTTCACTCATGGTTATCACTCTTAATTTGTTGTATTGATTTTATCTGTATGCCCTGCCATCAACAATCCAAGTCTTTGTTCATTCGTACTTTGGGGGTCTTCATAGGAAATGATTTTTCCTTCATATATTACTGCAATGCGGTCGGATAAAGTTAATAATTCATCTAGATCACTGGAGACTAGTAACACAGCTTTTCCTTCATTCCTTAGTTCTACGATTCTTCTATGAACATATTCAATCACTCCAACATCTAGTCCTCTTGTGGGCTGACCAGCAAGGACTACTGAAGGATTCTTGGATAATTCTCTGGCAACAATAACTTTTTGTTGATTACCGCCACTTAAAGAATGAATCTTGGTGAAAATGGAGGGAGTTCTTATATCAAATTGCTTTGTCATTTCTCTGGATTCAGAATAAATTCTTCCCCAATTCAAAAATTTTGAAAACAATCCTTTCCTGTACCATTTAGGACGGTGATGCAGTCCGATAATCAGATTCTCTGCTACCGTGAAATCTCCAACGGACCCTGTTTTTTGTCGATCTTCGGGGATATATGATAATCCAAGGTCGTAAATAGTCCTAGTTTTGAGTCTTGTTATATCAGAATTGTGTAAATGTAGAGTACCATTTAGGATGTTTCTAAGTCCTGCTATGGCCTCAACAAGTTCTAATTGACCATTTCCTACAACACCAGCGATACCAAGAATTTCTCCACCCCGAATATCAAAATTAACTCCATGAACGGCAATTTGACCTCTATCATCTTCAACAGTTAGGTCCTGTACCCTTAAAATGATGTCACCTTTACCAGAAGGAGGTTTTTTTATTTTTAGTAATTTTCTACCAATCATCATTTCAGCTAGTTCTTCTGGCGAGGTTTGCGTACTTTTAACCGTTCCTATATATCTTCCCCGTCTTAGAACGGTAATACGATCAGCTAAAGCCATGGGTTCCTTTAATTTATGAGTAATAATTATGATAGTTTTACCTTGCTTCTGTAGAATACGTAGTGTTTTAAACAGTGCAGTTACTTCTTGTGGAACAAGAACAGCAGTGGGCTCATCTAATATTAGAATATTTGCTCCTCGGTATAGAATTTTTACAATTTCAACCCTTTGCTGTAAACCAACAGGGAGTTTTTCTATTTTGACGTTAGGATCTATTTCTAATCCATATTCATGAGATATTCTCGAAACTTCGTGTCTCATTGATGATTCATTAAGCCGAATTCCATTGAATGTGGTTTCAGAACCTAGGATAACATTCTCTGCAACCGTCATGATTGGGATTAACATAAAATGTTGATGTACCATACCAATACCTAGTGACATTGCATCCATTGGTTTTTTAATCGATACCTCTTTTCCGTCAACAAATATTTTTCCCTCCCTGCCATCTGGTTCGTAAAGACCATATAATATGTTCATTAATGTTGTTTTTCCAGCACCATTCTCTCCCAACAGTGCATGAATTTCCCCATTCTTGATTTCAAGATTGATATGATCATTTGCCAAGACACCAGGAAATTGTTTTATAATATTAACCATTTTCACAGCTAAATGGTCATTAGAAAGGGTGGTAGAATGACTGCTGATTGTCAATTAGATAGTTCTCCTACAAAAAAATAATAAATAAGCTTTAGTAAATTTTTAAAAAAAAGGGAGAGAGATTAAATTGTTTTTGGTGATTAAGATTATCGACGTCGATTAATTTGGATTGCAGCCAGCCCTATAAGTATGAAGACAACCAGTAATCCTTCAAACCCAGGTGTTGCCATTTGTATTCTTTGTAATTTGTTCCAATCAGGTGTTTCATTGACTTTAATTGTGCCATCAATGATGTCTTCCCTAATTTTCATCACCCAATCCCAACGACTCAATGAAACACCGTCGAATGTGTAGTTGGTATTCTTCTCTGTCTCGGTATATTTCATTGGGCTGATTCCAACACCTTCTTCTGCCAAGCCGAGGATTTCTGTTCCGTTTTCCCAGGTTCCATGGATTGTATCGTTGATCGAATTATAGGTAGCTGTTTCTACTAGCTTGAGCATGGAACAAAGAACTGTTCCCTTTTCCTCACCATCTTGATCACTGTCGACTCCGATAGCATAGACTTCTTCTTCCTTTGCAGCTTGGAAGACACCTATACCTGTACCACCTGCTGCAGCGAAGATGACATCATTCCCTTTGCCAATAAGCGTTTTCCCCATATTCTTCCCACTTGGGATGTCATTCCAACAATCGGGAGGGGGGAGTGGACTATAAACGGCAGTAATCTCGATACTATCATTGATATAGTGTGCACCCTGTCTATATCCAGCTAAGAATTTATTGATTAAGTAAATATCCATACCACCAACAAATCCTAATTTACCAGTTTCTGTTGTCATAGCAGCCATTGCACCTACTAAGAAGGATCCTTCATGTTCTTTGAACAAGTAGTTTTGAATGTTTGATCTATTGATTTGATCGTCAATCAGAACCCAATTCTGGTCTGGATATGTCTCTGAAGTCTCATTTAGTGCTGATGTCTGTAGGAATCCAATACAAATGATTAGATCATATGTTCCATCCTCTGCATAATCCGTTTGAAAAGTTTTAAATTCTGGGACGTCTTGGGGTTCAACCCATTCAACAGTTACATTATCTGGGTAATCAGCTAAAGCTTGGTCTACTCCTCGTTTACCAGCGTCATTAAAAGATTTATCACCGAGACCACCAGTTGCGAAAACAACACCTATTTTTTTCTTTGCTGTTGTTGCACCAGCTGAAAATCTCACTTTTGTTGGCCCATCATCTTGCGATCCTGAAACACTAGAGAGAGTAGCTAGTGGCATGATCAAGATGAGTGCCAGTATCAAAATTCTAAGTTTTTTCAATTTTCTATCTCCATTAGATGAATTATTTTTCCTAACTACTTTTCGACATTTTGCTGAATGCTGAAAAGAGGGATTTCTACAGGTTCATCTCCCTGTAGAAATTAAAAAAGAGAACTAATTTGAGTTGTTTTAATATTTTCGACTATTAGTAATTATAATTCTTTTTTTTCCTGATACTAACTTGGATTATTATCGTGAGAATGTTGCAGCTCCAAACCTTGCCCCATAACCTTGGCAAATGTGGCTTCCTAATTTTGTTCCACACCTTATAGCCTCTTCTAAGTCTGTTCCTGAAAGAAAATCTGAAATAAAACCAGCACAAAATCCATCCCCAGCTCCTGTTGTATCAATAGCTAAAACTTGATCAGCAGGAATATGCCTATGCCCTTTTTGTGTGAAATAATAACATCCGTTTTCTCCATCAGTAATCAAAACCACTTGTATATTGGGAAATTCTTTGCAGATAGCATTTCCAATTGTATTGATCTCGGGTTTTATTTTATCGGTCGGGTCACTAATTAAAACCTCAAATTCATCTTTATTCCCAACAAGAATGTCTAGGTAAGGTAAGATTTTTGTTTTAATTTCTGATTTAAATTTCTCAACTGTAGTGTATGCTGCAAGGTTAAACATGGTTAGGGATGTGGATGTCATATTTCCTTTGATGTTCTGGAAAAGTCTGAATATGACATCTTTGATTGGTTGATTCAGAATGGTATATCCAGAAGTATAGAATAAATCACCTTTTAGAATATCATCTAAAGGTAGGTCTTCCCACTCAATGTTATCATGGATTTTTCGATTAGCTATGAAAGACCGCTCTCCATCTGGTTCAATAATAATGAGGATTGTTGCAGTCTGATATTGTTTAGAGATTTTCAATCGACATTCAACATTCATATTTCTTAATTCATTTCTCACGAAATTACCAGCAGGATCATCTCCTACTATACCAATCATTGACACAGGGGTCTTAAGTTTTCCTAACCAAAAGGAAACATTTGCAACATCTCCACCGCCATGAATTGTCAAGCTATGAGAATCTATACAACCACCCAACCTTAAATTGTTCAAGGTTAAACGATCCATGAAAATATCAACTGAAATATGTCCTAAGCAAAAAACTTGTTTCTGAGATTCCAAACATTATCCTCCGAGTTCATGAGTATATCGGCTTACATTCTAACGAGGGACATTGTGATGAATTACACAGCGTGTCTCATAAGTTTCAGTTTGCCCTTGCCCTTCAATCACAACAACGGGACTGTCATAAGGAGCAGGCTCCCCATTAATCAACCTTTGAGTTCTCGTTGCTTTTCGGTTACACCCATGTACATCACAGATCCCCATAAGACGTGTTACCTTATTTGCACGCCCAACAAGCCAAGGCATGGGCCCAAAGGGTTCGCCCCTAAAATTAAGCACTAAACCACTTACGATGACATGATAACGGCTTCTCAGCAAAGTATCTACTACTTCTACCAAATGATTATCAAAGAATTGGGCTTCATCTATTCCAATGATTTCATATTTTTTTCTCTTTAAATGTTCAAATATTAACTCTGGATGATCTTCATCTATTACAATTGCTTTAAGGTTTAATTTAAAAGTACGGGAAGCAATCCCCTCCTCTCTAATGTTAACTGCAGGCTTAAATGTCACCCATTCATGATTTGAATACTTAAGTTCCTTGAAAAGCATGATAAATACCTCACTCTTACCACTTTTCATTGGTCCAAATATTACCTCTAAATATCCTGGTTTATACACCCTTGACATTGCTAATTAACCCCAATGATAGGTGAAAAGATCCACACAGAGTTCAAATGAGAAGTGTCAACCCTAGAGAGCTATTCAAGTTCATATTTCTTTTTGAGGAGTTCAATAATTGAATCTATCGGTTGGTGATCTGTATTCCAGGGAATTCTCATGACTTCCATTCCACGACTCCATGTATGCTGTCCAGATTCAATTTCAACAAGTAAATCTAAATACCCTCGGTGTAGCTTTTCTAAATACTCTAAAGGAACTCCTGCTCGTTCAAATGTTCTATCTCTATTTTGAACCCGTTTCATTGCTACTTCTGGTTCCACATCTAGATATATTAATAGACTTGGAGGTATCAAGGAACATGTCATTGTTTCGTATGCACGTGTGTATGTCCGCCACTCGACCTTAGAGATATTACCCTCTAACATGTGTAGACGTGCGAATACTCTATCACCAGGTAATCCTCTATCTAAAACTACCCCCTGATATTCGCTTTCCCCTACGGCTGCAAGACTAGCTTCATACGCAGCTAACTTCTGTAATGAGTACCTTTTGTGAAGTAAATCGATCTGCATCGGGAAAGCCCAGCGTTTTGGATCCTCATAAAAAATCGTCAAGTAATCATTATCAACAGGTTCTTTTATTAGTCGAAGTTTAAGCCCATCAGCAATCCAACCACTGAATGTACTTTTACCTGACCCAATAATACCTTCAATCCAGATAATTGGTTTATAATGGATCATTTGAAAACACCACTCATATTACAGAAGAAACCAAGGCAAATTTGATCAATGAAGATTATAGGGGTAATTTATATCCACTCCTTTAATAAATTTCTTGAGATATTAAGATAATCAACCATTCTTTATAGATAACCATGTCTTCTATAGTCAACACGGTTTTTTTACCATATTTAATACTTTAGAATAAAATTCTTCTATGACTAACAATCAAACCCATCAGATCGGAGCTCAAAAATATCCCTCAAAATAGCTAGTTTGGCTTTATTCTTATTTTCTGAATCGGATTCAATATAGAATTTTATTTTTGGTTCTGTTCCAGAAAATCTGATTAACACACTTGAGTCATGTTTAAAGAAAATCTTCAAACCATCTAAAAGTGATGTTTTAGAGATTTTCTTTGACCAGAGGTTTGGGAGATCGTTAATTAATTCTATCACATGGCTTCGGTCTCTATTAGAAATTTCAAAGGCTTTTCTGAGGATTTTTCGTTGGTTATATGGTACAAAAAGCTTTGAAATCTTCCTCGACTGGGAAATTTCTAGAAGTTTCAGCACAGGAAATAATCCATCAATCCATTTTCCTAATTCTGGGAATAATAACTTATTTGGTTCAGCCAAAAATATAATATGACGGTCATTCACAAAATCACGGTTTCTCCCAATTCTACTGATAATCACTTCCGCTCCTTTTTCTTCAGCAATATCAATGGATTGTTGTGTACAATCGCTGGTTAATACAATTTTGTCCGAATTAGAATATTCTAGATGGTCACAAAAAAAATTGATTATGGCTGTCGAATTTACAAAATTACCTTGTTCATCTATTATAGCAAATCGATCACCATCTCCGTCGTGAGCAACACCAATGTCAGCTCCTTCCTCAACAACAACTCTTTTTAAGACTGATAGATTTGCTGATGAAGGCTCACTAGGACGCCCAGGAAACGTGGGAGCGAGTTTATCATTTATTGTGAGTACATCAAAACCAAATAGTTTGAAGATTTTCGGTGAAACAAAATTAGGTACATTATTCGCACAATCTAGTACAAGTTTCATGGGATTCTCTATTGTAATATTTTTAGCAAGATGATCAATGTATTCATCAATGTAGGTACTGGGTTTATCGTATTTCGAAGTTCCAACGTTCTTCCATAGATCTGGTGAAATCCTCCTTTGGATGCCCCTTTCAATCAAATTTTGGAGGTTTTTCTCTACTTTAGCTTCAAATTTTTCCCCACATTCCCCTCCATTAAAGAAGAATTTGAATCCATTATTGGAAGGTGGGTTGTGAGAAGCAGTCACCATTACTCCCAATGTATTATCACTAACTGAGGTAATAA
>JAEOSR010000041.1 GCA_016840285.1 Candidatus Hodarchaeota archaeon
CCATGGATTGGTTTCACTGAGTTTGGGAATGCTCTTCATATCTTCCCATAATTGTAGGGAACATTTAGGGCAAGCAATCTCTTTTTCATAATGATGGTATTTCTTTAACTCTGTTTCACATACAGGACAGTACATTTTAATTGTATTTAATCTCCCAGAACCATTCATTACTTCTTCTATCGAATATTCTCCCGATTTCCATTTAACAGCTACCCAATGAGGTAATCCATTCTGATGATGTGAAATAATTTTCCCAATAAGACCTGAATCTGAATTTTTATAGAGTACTTGTGGCTTTTCCACCCGATAACCTATAAAATCAACCTCTTCCCAATTCTCTGTGATCTCGGATTGATGTCCAATTCTAATATTGTCAAGATTGAATTTATATCGTACAGACTTAATATCTTTGACTAACATAAATATTGGTATCCAATCATGTCCTTGAGGTACAACAATCATATTACGAATGATCCAACCGTGATTATTCAGTTGAGCGATAGAAAAAATTTCTTCAATATCGTGGTTGGGTAATCCTAAGAAAAATACACCATCCTCATCTAGAACATCCGCAATTACATTATTAAATAGAAGGGGAAGAAATGAATGAAAATTTTTTGGCTCTTGAAATACCTTAATAATCACTTTATTAGGTTCAATGTTGAAATCATCAGGAATATTATTTTCTATTTCTGGTGTGACAAAGTTGTTGACAAGGGGATGAATTTGATAAGATCTAAAAGGAATTTTCTGAATATTACCCTTTTTGATTTGGCATCGTTGCTTAATGATCTTAACATAATTTTTATATGCTTCAATCATGATTGAACGCATTTTAATTGGATTGAAGTACCCCCCCGATATATTCTGAACTGCTTTGCAAGTAGTTCCCGAACCTGCGAATGGGTCTAGTACTAGCGCGTCATTAGGGAGGCCAAATCCTAATAAAGCCTCTACAAGTTTCTCTGGATAAGTAGCCATATGTTTATACGGAAGAGGTTGAAGTGGAATATTCAAGATATTAGAAATAATCGCTTTTTGTTTATATTCGGTATAATAATTTTTTTTGTCTTTAGAGAACACAAAAATAGGCTCATAGGTATTAGTCAACCGATTCTTTACAGGAGCAGGCATATGATTTGGTTTATACCAGATTAATGTATTTTCTAAATTCCATCCGTCCATAACCAGATGATATGCCAGTAAATATGGAATCATTCCTAAAGGGGTGTTACCATATTTACTCACATATTTATCACCGATATTTAAGTAAAAATTTCCCTCTGGTTTTAATTTTCGTTGTATTAAATTGAAGATGGTAATTAATTTTGCTAAATAATCATCGAAAGTGAATTCATTTCCTATTTGGCCACTAAATCCATAATCTCTCTGTGACCAATAGGGAGGTGACGTGACAACGCTATCAATAGAATTGTCTTCTAACGTAGAAAGACTGGCCCATACATCTCCATAAAGGATTCGATGGTCATTCATTTAGCCAAAGGTTCTCCGATTTATTTAATTGGATGGTTAATACGATTTAGACAAGCATAACGTGGAACCCTCTGGTTATCCAAGATTCTAAAGTAGGATGGCCGTGTAAAGTGCCGTCAATAGGTAATTCCTGTCGTTGTGCGGCTTCTAATGCACCCATTGCCTTTGAACAAACCTCACACACAGCAGCCACAAGTTTCATTTCTTTTAATTTTTCGAATTTGTCATATTGCTTATTTTCATATTCACTGATCAGTTTGCATGCTTCACTTTCAAAAACGACACCAACCTCATAGCCCTTTTCAGCTAAATCAAAGACATTCAAAAGAATATGAGTGAAGATCCCTTTATTCGAATTAAATAATACAAAAAGTTGTTTTTTCATTGGTTCTCACCTACAAAATCAAGATGAATGAAACCAATAATAGATATTTAAGCACATTTAGTAGTAATAAACGAGGCTCAACAAATGGTAAAAAGACCGAAAGTTGATAGTTATGCAGATAGTAAATGGGGATATTACCCCGAAGGATTACAGGAGTCAATAAATCCTGAGGATTATGTGATTGGAATTTATTATGCTGCATTTAGTAGTACTCTTGACCCTTGGTATATGGGAAAAGTAGTTATTCAAGAACAAACAGTTGGTTCTTATTATCCAGTGCATAGTGACCCCCGTGAGATACTCCGTAAATTTTCAGGTAAGGTTATCGGAGTTTATGAAATTCCCCCTTATGAGATAGGCATCCCAAACGAGATGAAAGAACGACAATATATCATTCAGGTTGCATACCCTCTTGAAGGATTAGACACCCACTTCCCATTACTCCTGACTACCCTAATGGGGAACATTAGCATGGGGGGGAAAATCAAGCTCTTAGATGTCATTTTCCCTCAACCTTTCTTGTCTGAATTCAAAGGCCCAAAATTTGGGATAGAAGGCATTCGTAACCAACTAGATGTTCCTAAGCGGCCTTTATTAACAAATATTGATCATGCCTACACCTTGGATGATGGAAAAGCCCTCTTTTATGAAGCAGCAATGGGAGGTGCCGATGTCATTAAGGATGATGAAAGTACAGCAGGAGATATAAAATACTTACCCCTAGAAGAACGAGTTACTACTTATATGGAAATGAGAGACAAAGCAAAGGAAGAAACTGGTGAAGACACCATCTATATGGTCAATATAACAGCAGGTCCACGAAAAATTATAGAAAATGCCCAAAAAGCGATTGATGCAGGTACCAATGGTTTAATGGTAAATTATCTAACCGTAGGCCTTCCAGTTGTAAGGGAGTTAGCTGCAGATGAAAGTATCAAAGTTCCTATTTTGGGGCATATGGATTTCGCTGGAGTGTACTATGAATCTTCAATGTCTGGGATTTCTTCTTTCCTAATCATGGGAAAACTTGCTCGCTTAGCTGGTCTTGACGCCTTGGTCTACCCTAGCGCGTACAGTAAGGCTCCCTTCATTCGGGATAAGTATCTTTCCTGTGCAAAAGCACTTCGCTATCCCTTTAGCTCACTGAAACCTGTATTGCCTATGCCTTCTGGAGGAGTTACGCCAGGCATTGCCTTACGTATCATGAAAGATTTGGGCAATGACATCATGATTGGAGCTGGTGTTGGAATTCATTCTCATCCTAAGGGTACCCAGGCAGGGGCCAAAGCATTTCGTCAAGTAATTGATATTGGAATGACTCACTTGGATGAGGCAGCTGAGGATCTTGAAGACTATTTAGATGATCATGAGGATGAGTACGTGGAGTTAGAACAGGCTTTAGACTCGTGGGGGAAAGCAGGTATTAAATATCTTGATACTTAGATGTTTGGTTACTTAAGTTACTTAAGTTATGTTTTATGATTTGGAGTCGTATTATTTGAAAAAAGCTGCGAAAACTTTACTCATTATTTTTATTCTGGGATGTATTCTTTTTCCAGTTTTTAATAGTCAAGAGCAATTATTTCACTCAATTTATGCGAATAAGAGGAAATCAACGAAAGTAATTTCCTCAGATCAACTTGTAAAAGTAGATATTAGTGTTACTGCTCCAAGTGGCCACGAATTTCAAGGTTCCACCCCACTTATCTTGAAGTTGTCAGATATCGCTGCAAGTTTTCCTGTAACAATTGATGCATTTAGCCTGATTACCTCGGAGACTTCTGATGACATCAAATGGGACACTACTTATGTTTTTCATGAAGGTTCACTAATTCATTCGCAAGTGGATGATATCGATGACATTGCGGGTTTCTCTGAGGGTGATGAACTTGTATTCGCATTACCTAAAACTATCAATCTAGCTGGTGGGGAATCAACCACTTTTTCAGTCTTTTTAGGGCTGAATCCAACGAACCTATCTGCTTTAATATTTC
>JAEOSR010000042.1 GCA_016840285.1 Candidatus Hodarchaeota archaeon
TACAAACGATGTAATAATGACCTTTGATATATATGTTTGCATAATAATAATTAAAACTGTCATTCTTGTTATTTCAGAAATCTGGATAATATTGCGAGAAATTTGTTAACAAAACATATTCAATTAATTTAGGACATATAGACGAGGATTAACAATAAAAGATAATAAAATAGACAAAGATTTCTGAATTATTTAAAGGAGATACTTTATATATGACAGACATTGAAAAATGTCAGCTCGTTTGGAAGGGGAAATCCGAAACAAAAAGGAAAATTAAACTTAATGAAAATTTCCACTCATTAGAGGTCATTGAATCAATAAATACACTAAAATCTACTGAAGCTTGGAAAAATAGACTTATCCTTGGGGATAACAAGCTTGTCATCACATCTCTTCTTGATGAACTTTCAGGAAAAATCAAAGTTATTTATATTGACCCTCCTTTTGCTTCAGGCACAACTTTCAAGACGAGCATTCGTACGGGAAGAATCAATGAAGAAACTTTAACTAATTCATCGAATGGAGAAAAGAACGGATTTAGTGATACTTGGGGAGTGGGAGGTTTAGATGTTTATTTGACTTTTATGTATGAACGATTGGTTTTGACGCGAGATCTTTTAGCTCATAATGGTTCGATTTATGTCCATCTAGATTGGCATGCAGGGCACTACATTAAGGTGATGATGGATGAGATTTTCGGGCATGAAAATTTTCGAGCTGAAATTATTTGGCAACGAACCCCAGGACATCACTTATCTAATACAATGGATGTAATGACCGATATTATTCTATGGTATAGTAAAACCCCAGATTTTGTCTACAACCAACAATATCAGATTTTGTCTAAAAAAGAGGAAGAAAAAAAATTTTCTTTTATAGAAAAAGAATCAGGACGACGATTCACTCATGAGAAACTCGAACAGAGTTCAAATGCTTATAGTATTGGTGAAAAAAGAATAATAAATGGAAGAAAGGTTACAACAAAGGTAGGTTGGCGTTGGACACAAGAAACGTTTGATAAAAGATTAGTAAGAAATCCTCATCTTATCTTTTGGACTAGTAAGGGAAGACCGCGATATAAACGTTACGCAGATGAATATTTAGGACGGAAAATTGGAAACTTATGGGTAGATATTCCCTCTTTGGGATCTAATGATAAAGAACGCCTAGGTTATCCTACGCAAAAACCTGAGGCATTACTGGAAAGAATTGTAAGAATGTCTTCCAAAGAGAATGATATTGTTGCTGATTTTTTTTGTGGATCTGGTACAACCTTATCAGTAGCAGAAAAACTAAATAGACGTTGGATAGGGGGGGATCTTTCAAAATATGCTATTGAATTGACAAAAAATCGATTAATTTCCATAAAGAATTCCAAAGACTTACTCAATAAAGGGAAAAACTTCGACGAAGCAAGCAATCCATTTGAAATATTAACTATTAGGGATATTTAACGCCTTAAATTTTAGCACTAACGCAACTTCGATCTTTTATGAAGAACATCAGATGAACCTATTGAAGCTATCATCTGGTGACTTTTCAGAATGACATGCTGATCCTTGTTATCCAGCATTTTCAGGTTCAATATTGGTTAAGATCGCGTTTTTGACCTTATTATAAAATTTCTTGTGAGCTCTAGTTACAACTGGGCCGTACTGATATAATCTGCTTTTTATGCCAACCTCAACTAAGGTTTTTTCATCATTCTGAATTGAAACGTAAACTGGATAAAAAAATCCCCAAGAAGTCCAATTAAAGTATGAGCCTAATATTATCCGTCCTATCCTTTCATTGATATCTTCAATTGTAAAGTTAAATGTGCGAGCGAGAAGAGTCACATGTTCGATTATTGTTTGAGGGGATTGGTTGGTACTAAATTTAAGTAACTGCTTTGGTTTTTGTATCAGAAGTGAGGTTGCATTTCTCGTTTTACTGATATGGACTAACATAAAAAAGCTACCTATAGCTAATGGAAAAGCCAAGATAGTTAAAACACCTCGTATGATCTGAAATTCTTCATAACTTGGCTTCAATGCAAGTAGTAAGGTAATACCAATAAGGAGTATTAGATAGAATAACAAAAAGTATAGTATGATGTGTTTAATAAATTCAGACCCTGGTAATCTCATTTCAAATTGTCCTATTTCTTCAGTACTAACGTAACGTCAACCTCCTTTAAAAGTCACTCTACAAATGCCAAAATCATATCTCTGGTGAGTTTTCATAGGTAAGTTTCGGGAAAACTGAATTCTAGAGAAATTTCCTAAAGTTATGAATAACAATAATTTAAGCTACATCGATAATACAGTGTTTCTATGATGTGGTAACATTGTGAAACAGAAAGTTGGAGAACCAGCTTGTCCAGTGTCGCAGTTGATGATGGGAGCTTACCAGATATTCAAGGATGACCTTAAGATTAAAAGTATCAGGTTTGACGGGATCCAGAAACCTGCTAGTACGAAACCAGGAGCTTGTGACCAAGCATTTATCGTTGAAACCAGAGAATGAACCCGCTATTTTCTTTTTCCTTTTTTCTCATTATTGATTATTTCAGTATCATCTTCTCATTCCTCCCCCAGTATTTTGATCTAAGGTTCTCGTAATACTCAGATACCAAAGAACGTCATTTTTCTTCCTTTTCTTATCCTTCTTCTTTGCTTCTAATTCTTCATTATCATATTTATCGAATTGATAACCCAACTCTCTAGACTTCCCAAGAACTTCAATAGAATGGATTCTTAATTAAAAATAGGAACAGATACTATTAAAGTTTTCGAAATCAGAAGACTTTTAGTTTTATTACTCAGATATCATTCTTCTTATTATTGATTATATCGGGAATGGAGCTTCCCACACGTCTTGGAGACGCCCAACCAGATGAACGGGAAAGCACAGAGGACCAAGTTGATAATCCAAATTAATATCGAAATCAAGGACTAGATAGGCATCCAAGACTGCAAGTAAAGGAATCCAAGACGAAACATTAACATTGAGGACAATTTGTACGATCTCGCCTGGGTCAATACTTGATATTCGTTCAGATATGTTAACTATTGTTGTATCTGGGAACAATCCAAAATTCTCAATACTAACAATTGACATAGAAGCATATATGTCTACATTTCGGAGAGAAGCAGGAGAATGATTGCTAATATTCAATGGAATGAGGATATCAATAAATCCACTGTAACTAGATCCATTTCTTGAAAGATTTGGGTGGATCTCGGGTTGAGGGGGTAGTTCAACTTGAACTTGTTGAGCTGAGAGAAAAGCCATTAGCGCAACGGAGGAAACAACAATGGTCATTAAGATTGGTATGATTAAAGGCTTTCTGGATTGACCAGTCATTTCTGGTGACCCAACCACATGTTACTTATCGCTAGACACGAGACAAGAACCATGAAAACAAGTAAAACAATCATTAAATTAGCTCCAACTTCAAATGTATAAGTACCACCGGTTCGACTACCAAGAAAAATGCCCAAAATCGTTGATCCTGTCATGATTGCAGTAATTCTACCAAAATCAAGCCAATTATACTTTTCCATTTTCTTAACCGTGTAAGGTGTTAACTCTCTGAATACTCTTTGATTAGATTATATATAAAAATCTTTTCAAATGTACATCATTTGTATATCATAAAGTTTATAAATGTTAATCAGGGATGCCCAATTGATAACAAACAATGACACTTGAGGCGCTTTTTATGAGTGAAAATGAGAAATCCAAAAAACGAGAAACCGTAAAAAAAGCAAATACAATCCTGTTAAGGATTTCTGATAATCTTGATAAAGCCATAGAGAAAGCTATACAATTGGGAGTTGCCGATAATGCCTCTGAATTTGTACGCAGATGTGTAGTCAATCAACTATTAGAACTAAAGCTGCTCGGACTTGAGGAGAGAGATTAACTAGAATCTATTATCATTTATCTAAACAACCGTTTTAAAACAATTATTATAAGAATTAATGAATCTAAAATCGTAATAGAGATTTCTTCTTTTGTACATCTATTCCGAATATCTTCTTCTGATATTTTCACGTGCTTCTTTAGTAGTGAAAATAAAATGATCACACCTCAATATTGAGGAATGATCTCACAACTAATCCAATGATAAAAGTTAAAGCAGCTACTCCTAGACTAATTACTACAATCTCAGAAAACCTTTTCTTGAATGAGAGATCCTTAGCAACGGAAATATAGAACGTAAAAACAAAGATTATCAGGATAGCATTGAAAAGAGTGATAGCTAGACAAATCAAACGGGATTGATTACTCAAAACAAGATAAGGTGAAATCAGGAATAATACAGTGAAGATGTATGCGGTACCCGTGTATATTGCCGCTTTTAGGGGATTTTTCGTTGTTTGTTCTTCAGATTTTGTTGCAAGATATTCGGAAGCGCCCATTGATAAAGAAGCGGCTATTCCTGTAATTAAACCTGCCAGAGCGATCATTTGTGTGCTTGGAAGAGCAAAAGTTAGTCCAGCTAAGGCACCAGTAAGTTCGACTAACGCATCGTTTAAACCAAGTACAACAGATCCGATATAATCTA
>JAEOSR010000043.1 GCA_016840285.1 Candidatus Hodarchaeota archaeon
CGTTAAGGGAGTTGAATCGAAATAGGAATTTAACGATAATTATTATAGAACATAAACCTTATTTATTCAAAGATCTAATTCATAGGTTGATCATTCTCGAACAGGGGAAAACTGTTCGGGAATTAAGAAAACCTGAAATTAATTTTAACCATTTAAAAATTCCTCGGAACGTTCTTCTGGATATTCAGCAAATTCAACAGAAAAAGAGTACAGAAAGGATTTTAGATATTCATAAGCTCCATGTCAAGATGAAGAACCGTGAAATATTGAAAGGTATAACGTTACAATTAAAGAAGGGGTTAATCTATGCAATTGTTGGACCTAATGGAGCTGGTAAAACCACATTATTACAATCCTTTCTTAATCTTATTCCTAGTTATGGAAATGTTCTATATAATAAGAAGAAAATATCAAAAATCCCCATTTATAAATTAGCTAAAGATGTTGGATTGATTTTTCAAAATCCAAATCATCAAATTTTTGAAAAAAATGTTCTTGATGAAGTAACCTTCGCTCCCAGAAACTTCAAACAACCTCTTAATGAGGTCATTCTTCAAGCAAAGCAATTACTTAAAGATGCAACCTTAGACTCCTATATGAAGGTCCCCCCATTCAGTTTAAGCTACGGTGAAAAGCGGCGCCTTAACATTTGTTCGATCTTAATTTACAAACCAGAGCTTTTGTTACTCGATGAACCGTTTATTGGGCAGGATCGCGAAAATATTGAATATCTACTCAGTCTTTTGAAAGAAAGAAAGCTCAAAGGAGGCACAACTGTAGTCGTGTCTCATAGGAGAGAACTCTGTGATTTAGTAGATTATTTTTATGTGCTAAAAAAAGGTAAGCTTGTCACCGAAGGTTCACCAAAAGAAGTGATCCCTTTTCTAAATGAGAATAAGATTCTCGACTCCTCTATAGATGTGATTTCTAATGCAAAATGATCAGAGCCAAAGTTTACATGAGATTCTTTTAGAAAAGGATCAAACAATTAGCACAAACCCACTAGTGAAGTTTCTTGCAATCATTGCTGTATCATTGATTCTTTTTGGAACCTCAAATGTACTGAAGATTTATTCTATTGTTATTAGCATCATTTTACTTTTTATTTTTGGCAAATTACCATTCAAAATCGCTAAACCACGATATAGAATGATGTTTATCTTTTCTTTTACTATTTTCTTGGTTCAAATTCTATTTGTTCACGGAAAGAATCTGGTTTTTTATCTTGTTCCACTTAAGGTTGGTGATTATGGCCCATTCTTCCCAATCTACGAACAGGGTATTTATCAAGGATTGATTTTTGTTGGCCGTTTTTGGGGTCTTATTTCTCTTAGTTGGGTTTTTATTAATTCTACTAATCCTTTTGATTTTGCTCAATCTTTGACCAAAATCGGGATTCCTTATCGTTTCGCGTTTTCGCTATCCCTAGCACTACGTTTTGTACCAGTTTTTAATACAGAAACCAATATTGTACAAAATGCACAACAAGCAAGAGGACTCAACGTTAATCCTAGCAATCTAAAGGGATTTATGAATCTCCTTCGATATACCTTAATTCCAATGATTGGTTCAACTTTAACTCGGATACGTGATATAACAATCAGTATGGATGGTCGTGCATTTGGTGGTTATACTAAAAGGAGCTATATTAGGGAAATCCCTTTCACTTTACTTGATGGTTTTAAGTTGATAGTTCTACTTTGTTTGTTACTAGTTTTAAGCATCCTTTAAGCAACAAATGACAGAAATAAAGATATTTAAAACACAGAAGAATTAGTGATTTAATAATGGCTCAAGATCGCTTTTATTCTGAAAGACCGTTGGTTCATCAGCATATTGTTCTTATAAATATCGATGAGTTATTTGGTCATGAAGAGATCGTACAAACGCAAGTTGAATGGTTAAAAGACAACCTGAGAAAACTTGGATATTTTTTCCGTCCAATCTTGGTAGCTAAACGCGAAAAAGTGATTTTAGACGGTCACCATAGAGTGGTTGCGCTTAAGGAACTAGGTGAAGAAAAGGGGATTAAAACGATAAAGATTCCCTGTGTTGAGATTGAATATGTAGATAATCCTGAAATTAATCTTGGAACTTGGCATCCCATATACACTGGAAAAGGAACCTTTAGCTTTCCAGGTGATATCAGTAAAATAGATATAAAATGGGAAAAAGTAGAATCATTCACCCTGGACGTGTTAAATAATCCAGAATACGGTTTTACACTCAAAACGAAAGATGGAAATTATTTTTGCTTAAAAGGAACGCAACAGGACATCTACAAAAAGTTTCTCTGCCATTTCGAACCTAAGGCTTTCGATTATGCAAAAACACTTGAATATGCAATCCAATCTGTCGAAACTGGTCGGGGTTCATTTGCTCTTCTACGAACACGAGTCACCAAACAAGACGTCATCAGATCCGCTATAAATAATCAACTCTTTGCACCTAAAACGACGCGGCATATTCTTTCATTTCGATACCAAGATATCAAAGTACCCCTTGATACGTTATTTCAATCATAAATTTACTTAAAACATGAAATTCATGTGGTGAGCTCAAACTTGAACATTGAATTGATTCAAATAACCCCACTAACAGGGATCATTGAAGGAATGAAGACTTCTCGACGTAAGGGTCATATTGAAAAAATCCCAGAAAAAATCTTCAAGTGGGGACATTGGTCTGTCTTAGAGCATTCCTCTATGACAGTACAAATTCGAGAGATCAGTAGGGCTTGTACACACCAGTTAGTTCGACAACGAATCGGTGTAACATTCACACAAGAATCTCAACGTTACTTTGATCCTGTAAATGACCCTGATTGGTTTGTTATCCCTCCAAGAATTGAGAAGAATGAAGGGTTAAAGCAGAAATATATTGAAGCTCGGAATCGTGAGGCAGAAGAGTACCGGTATTATCGTGAGCAAAAGATCCCAAAAGAAGATGCCAGGTTTTGTCTTCCAAATGCCTGTAAAACAAATGTGACATGGACGTTTAACATGAATAGCCTTATCTGGTTTTTAGAGCAGCGTTTGAAAAAAGATGCACAATGGGAAATTAGAATGCTCGCTCAAAAGTTATATGATCTAGTGATGACTACAGACTGGAAGAAATTCATGTTATATTGGAAACCAGACAGTAGACGGTAGTAAAAAAATTAAAGAGGGGGAGTGAAGAAGATTCTATCTTCTTTTATTCCCTATAAATCTTAGGGCAACAACACTTGAAACGACTGCAAGTATCATAATGGGAAATTCAAAGGCATGAGTCACCCCTGGAATGAGACCACCACCAGGAGCTCCAATAGAGACAGGTTTGTTTTGTATTAGTGTTTCAGATTCAAATGAAAATTTACCTACATCTTCACCTTTTGTCTTTGCTTTATACTTGGCTAATGTACCACCTTCTGTGAACTCAATTTCCCAGGTCATTTCATATGTATCATATTCTCTATATTGGTCATCATCCCAATCCCAATAATGCATCTGCCCTTCAAATTTTATTTCACCATACCACTTGTGAGTGTCTTCTGTAAATTTATCCAAACCATTACTTAAATCACTTTCACCCATCAGAGAAAAACTATCAGTACTATCTATGAAATCATCTATATCAACTGTCTCTTCATCGCCATCGACCCAAAGAGTTGTTTCCCAATCCTCGATATTACTTGCTAGATTATCGTTGATATCGTTCCAGTCAGGGTCAATAAACAGAAATTGAGGAGGACCACCCATACCGCGTAAGATGATGTCATCATCATCCACTGAATACCAGGGTGAGATTAATGTGATGGATTCACTCTGATCACTATCAAAGCTAACATCTTCTATATCTTCCTCGTTACCAAAGGTACTCCATCTTGTATAATCAAGTGTTTTATCACCTGAGTCAATGTTAGTAATTTCAAGATTCATGTTATTCTGAGAAAGGGTGTAAGTTTCATCTTTTTTACTATCGGTGGTCTCTACTGTTCTTCGACTTATTGTTTGAGCTCCGAACGTAAGAATATCATCTTCATCGAAATCTCTAGTTTGAGCACCTACTGGTATAGGAACTGTTAAAATTAACAGAAAAGTAACCGAAATTAATAGTCCGATTTTATTTATCCGTTTCACGTATATTTCACCTTCAATTTATTTTTTAAGCAATTTCGTGTTTTATATTGAATATTACTGTCTACTATAATGTATCGACTAAAAGGATATTGCTTTTTTAAAATTTTATGGTAATTGTCTTAAAAAATATACCAAATAAATACTCTAGATCTTAAGAGAAGTTGTCACCAAGCAGAATACGGATAGAAGTCAATCCAATTGATAACTTTAGTTATTCCTGTATACCCCTTTTATGAATATTAACGCTCCAATAATGAAAAATCCCATTCCCATAAGGAAAAGTAAGATCAAATCTAAGGAGATTTGACCAATATCCAAATTTAGTATCAAAATCTTTCGATAGACCTCACCAGTTGAAAAAAATGGATTTAAATGCCATAATTGAATGTCATTGATTAGATTGATTCTTGGTAATGGAATAAAACCACCTGTTAAGAAAGAGAGAGGAAGTGCAATAAGACCTGGGAGGTAGGTTGCCATTTTACCCCCAAGGAACGCAGCAATTCCCAAACTTATACCTAGTAGGGGTAACACTGCTAAAATACTCACAAGAAGCACGAAAAATGCTTGGTGATCTCCTTGGAATGGAAAACCTAAGAAATAAATAGTGAAGATCACACAAGTCATTGTCAGAAAGGTTGAAATGATTTGAGTAACTGAAAGGCTGAATAAAAAGGATGTTGAGGGGAAATCACTTAATTTTAACCTATCAATCGTACCTTGCTCTTGCTCATAACCAACAATACCAGCAACCCCAGTACTACTTGTGATTAAAACAAAAATAAAAAATGCTGGGATGTAAATATCAAATTCGGTAAAAACAAGAGTAGAAACCGATTTATAATCTATGGTAAATTTTCCTGGTAAATTCAGTCCTTTAACCCAAAATTGATCTAAAAAAGTGATAAGCATCTCTTCCAGTAGTGTAGTTGCTTCAGCAAAACGAGCAAAGGAATAATCTCCCATTAATTCTATGTTTATTCCTGAATAAACAAATTCAGTAGCATCTAATAATAGTTTTCCTTCAGTTACATTGATTCTATGATTTAATCCCGCAAGTAGCGTTTGTGAAAAATTACTTGGAATGATAAAGCATAAACTGATAAAACGACTTTGAACTGCTTTACTTGCGTCGTCTAACTCAGAATAGGAGATAACAGAAAATCGTCTCGGATCATTCTTTAATAATAATTTTTCTGAATCATTCATATTTTTAATAAAGCAGGAACCAAATCCATCATGAAGAGGATCTCCTTCCAAACTGTTTTTCATTAAATAATGAGTGAATTGAGATAGAATTGTTGAATTCAAATTCAAACCCTGATCTTGATTAATAACACCAATTTTAAAATTGTCTCCAGTATCTCCAATAATAACGAATGAACTATTGTCTCCATAAAGAAATGCTATTCCCACAATAAATAAAACAGGTATTAAAAATATTATACTCATTCTTTCGACATCTCTACCCGTCTGTTTTAGACATTTTATCGTATAAAGTAATATTTTATACATTTCTCATCAGCTCAGCCTTTTAAATCGTAGATAATAAAAGAGGAAAATAGAAAAAATTAGATAAATAGACGAAAGAAACAAACTCATGAAGATGTCTGGTAGAACAAGAAGAAACTCAAAATCATATAGCAAGACTTGGCGTAGAGCGTTGATAGAGTGAGTCAAAGGTAAAAGATCCCATAGGAGAAAATCTCGTGAATACCCGCTTGCAGTTGGAAAAATCTTAGGAATGAGAATTATTTTTGGAACTTCAATGAAAGCACCACTCATGAAGGCCATAAACGGTGCACCAAAACCCAGTATATTTCCCACAACATCTTCATTCGATAGAAAAGCACTAGAAATGTACACGAGAAACAATGAGAAGGGAAATATTGTTAAAGCAATTGTGAATCCTAAAAATAAGTCTCCTACAGGATTAAATCCTAGTATTAAGCTGGATAAGAATAAGATTAACGATTGGCTTATCATAACTGGAATTTGAATTAAAATTGAACCAATGATATAAGCTCCTCCCGAGGAGGGAGATAAACGAATACGATCAAAAGTTGTGTTATTCTGTTTAAATTCCATACAAAAAAACATAGCAATTAGAGATGGTTGGACAATTATCCCAAAAGCAATTAGGCCTGGTATTGATAATTCAAATAGTGAGTATTTTGGGATATTAATTGCATAGTCTTCATTCATTTTAATCAAAATACTCCCACCAGGGCCTTTAAATGCAGTTGTGAGATCCTGGTACTGATGTATTACAACTGAGAGTATTGATTTTGCCAATTTAAAGTTTAAATAACTCTCATCTCCTGCCACATGAATTGTGTCGTTAATATTTGTTGGTAAGTCTGGGGAAGACGGAAACTGTAACTGAATCATTTCATGAAGATACATTCCAAATGTATTATACCAATACCTGTTCAGGATTGAAAGAGTCGTATTAGAAAAATTTGGATTGAGGACAATTAAAATATCTAGATCTCGTTTAAACAATTTATCATTTGCCTCGGATTCCGTGTCATATTCAGTTATATCAAATATATGCGGAGCATTGGTAATGTTACTATATGTCAAATTTGCAAGAATATCGGTGAAATCACTTCCGAACCCTATATCAAGAACATCAGAACTGTGATATTGAGTTAAAGAAGCATTTTCCATTATTGTTTCATTTTTAAAAAGGGATTTGATGTCATCAGAAACTCCAGAATCGTGATTGATTACACCCAATAAAAAGGTCTGATTTTCTCCTACGGGGGAGGTTGAAAATCCAATCCAATATAATCCAATAAAAAACAATGGAAATAATATTAGGTACGGTATAGTCCATTTGCTTCGGACTAATTGTAATCCTATCCGTTGTGTGACCCCAAGAATTTGTTGTAGTGCCATTTAACTACCTCTTAATCACGTAGAGCTCGCCCAGTTAAGTTAATGAAAACATCTTCAAGTGATGTACTCCTAATAGCCATATTTTCAACCTCCAAGTCTTGAGATTCGATGAAATTCAAGATTCGACTTAAACGGGATACTACATCCAATGCTCGAATAACAAGACAACCACTAGAAATATAGGAGTCTTCAATCCCTTTAAACGTCTTTAATGCTTGAGCTAGGTCATCTAAATTCCCTTTTTCCTTTAATGAGAATTCCACTAAGTCTCCTTCTCCAATCGAAGATTTCAATTTTTTTGGAGTATCCAAAACTAAGATCTTACCATTGTCTATAATGGCTACACGATCACTCAATCGATCTGCTTCCTCCATAAAATGAGTGGTTAATATGATAGTCTTACCTTGATTTGGTAGATCCTTAATAACTTCCCAGACTGCAACACGAGATTGAGGATCGAGGCCTGGAGTTGGTTCGTCGCATAGGATGATTTTTGGATCGTGAACTAAACCTAAAATCAAGTTCAATCTTTTTTGTAAGCCTCCTGATAAATTCCGAACCAGATGCTTACGTTTTTCATCGAGGCCAACTTTAGAAATTAAAGAGTCTATGCGATCTTTCGCCTCCTCTTTTGGAATATCATATATTTTTGCTAAGAACCACAGATTTTCTTCAACAGTTAGATCATCATAAAAAGTTAAGGACTGAGGAATGATTCCAAGCATCCTCTTAAGTTCTTTTCCGTTTTTGTGAGGATCTTGTCCCATAATTGTAATATTCCCAGCATCAGGTTTCAAGAGACCAATTATCATACGGAGGCTAGTTGTTTTACCAGCACCATTCGGTCCTAAGAACCCGAAAATCTCATTTTCGCGAATGTCAAGAGAAATTCCATCAACAGCTTTAACAAGCTTCTCTCCCTTTCCGAAGTATTTCTTTAAGTTTCTTACTTCGATTATATTCGACATTAAATTCCTCCAGTAGAATATATTTTAGACACCTCTTCTTTAATGAAGATTAACGCTTTTTCAAGCACCTTACCATATAAAATATAACCAAAAATTTGTTCATCAAGGATTTTCTTCAATAATGGATCCGTATCTTGAGATTTGTTCAGAAGTTGTTTCAATTCATCTATGCAGACATCATTTTTTTCAATGAAACCTTCAAAAATCTTTATAATCATCTCTATTCCTGATGTTGCAGTATAGGTATATCCAGTCTTGTGTGTACCCTCTTTTACAATAGTACCATACTTTTCATTTATTTTAATTGCTCTATTTACTGATGATACTGAATATTTTCCGTTTGGGAAAAAATCTGCTAATCTTCTTGATATAGATCTTTGAGTCCATTTACTACCATGTGGATCAAGGGATTCAAAAAGAAAGAGGGTATCTATCAAACCACTTAGTCTAGGAATGCCATATTCTTCATAGTATTTAGCGAATATATCAAAGAGTTCTTTACGTGAAGCACTGAGCATAGAAATTCCATGAAAAACAATATAGTATTATCTTATAAGGATTTCTATTTTGTGAAATCCAGAATTTCAAAAATTTGAGAAACGGATTAATCTCAGGATATCCAGAAATTTGGATAAATCAGACCAGATCCAGTTCCGAATAGAATGATAGATTCAGAGGGAGATATAAATCCTGAATCGATCAATTTCTGAAGTCCTGCGTACGTAGCTGCTCCTTCAGGTGATTGCATAATCCCTTCTGTTTTTGCTAATTTCTTCATTGCAGATAATATTTCAGAATCTCTTACCTCAACTGCTGTACCCTTCGAATCATATAATGCCTCTAGGATTAAATAATCACCGATAGCTGCTGGAACACGTAGTCCTGGGGCAAAAGTTTGAGCATTCTCCCAAAAAGGAGCTATTTTTTTTCTTTCCCGAAAGGCTTTGACGATAGGAGCACAACCAGAAGACTGAACAGTAACCATACGGGGACGATCAGAACCAATTAATCCGACAGACTCTAATTCATCAAAAGCTTTCCACATACCGACAATTCCCGTTCCGCCACCTGTTGGATAAATGATAACGTCAGGAACATTCCAATCGAGCTGTTCGACAACTTCAAATGCCATAGTCTTCTTTCCTTCGACACGGTAGGGCTCCTTAAGTGTTGAAACATCAAACCAGTTATTCGCTTTGCTAGCAAGCTTACATTTTTCTGCAGCATCCGTGATAAGGCCAGGTACAAGTTCAAGATGCCCTCCCATATTCACAACAGAACTTTGCAATAATTGAGGGGTATCTTCTGGCATAAATACATGAGCATTTGTTCCTGTACAAGCGGTGTATGCCGAAAGAGCTGCACCAGCATTACCTGCGGTTGGAATTACAAAGTTTTGGATTCCTAATTCTATACCTTTAGAAATAGCTGCACATAGGCCGCGGCTCTTGAAGGTTCCTGTTGGATTCTGTCCCTCATCTTTAAGAAACAAGTTTTCTAACCCGAAATGTTCCTCAGAATTGAATAAACGGAGAAAAGGGGTTCCTCCTTCTCCCAAGGTGAAATGAAATTTCGAATCATTCACTGGCATGATTTCGTGAAAACGCCAGATATTGTGTACTCTACGAAGCTGAATTGATTTTTTTGAAAGGGTTTCCTTGGCTTTTTCCAATTCGTATTTTGAAAAAAGGACTTTACCACAAGATTTACACAGAGTATGCCTTTCTTGAGGATCAAATTCCTTTTTACATTGTGTGCAAACTAATTTTATAATATAACATTGATTATTCTTCATGTACCAACATCTACATAAATGAAAGTGAATGAATGAGTCAATTCACTTTGTTATATCTTACTTTAATTCTGTTTATACATGTAGAAATCACTAAAATGATACACCAAAAACGATTAATCACTTGAGGTTTCCAAAATGGATTTGCATGAAGCTTATGATACTCTATTAGGAGAATTTGTCCGTGAATATATTGTTCTCTCACAGATTTATTATATCCTTGGCTGGGATTTTGAGACCTACATGCCTCCGAAAGGAGTAAAACAGCGTAGTGAAGAATTGGCGATGATGGCTACCCTAGAACATGATCGTCTCACTAATCCTAAGATAGGAGAATTACTAAAGACAATTAAAAACGATCCCAAATATTTTTCTCTAGATGAGGAAAAAAAACGCAACATCGAATTAACTGAACGGAAGTATAAAAGAGAATCGAAAATTCCCAAAGAGCTAGTTGAAAAACTCGCTAAACATTATCCTATTGCTACTGATGCGTGGAAAAAAGCGAAAAAAGAATCAAATTATTCACTTTTTAAACCAGCTTTGGATAAAATGCTTGAGCTGACAAAGGAAAAGGCGCATTACTTAGATCCTAACAAAGAACCTTTTGATGCTCTTGTTGATAAATATGAACCAGGAATGTCTTCAGCTCAGTATACGAAACTATTTGATGAGCTGAAAGAGGGACTAATTCCAATCATCAAAAAATGTGTTAACTCCCCGAATCAACCTAATCTGTCTCTGATAAAACGAAAGGTATCCATTCCAATCCAAAAACAATTATCTGAAGATATTGCAAAATTGGTTCATTATGATCTCGAACGAGGAAGGATAGATGAGACTGAACACCCATTCACAACAGGCTACTATGATGACGTAAGGATTACTACCCATTACTATGAAGAAGATTTTTCAGATTCTTTCTATTCAGTACTTCATGAAGCTGGGCATGGTATATATGAACAAAACCTTGAACATAAATATAAATATCAGCTAGTGGGGGAATCAGCATCATATGGGTTTCATGAGTCTCAATCGAGGTTTATTGAAAATCTTATAGGCCGGAGTCGTGAATTTTGGGAATTCTACTTACCTAGACTTAAAGAAATGACTGGGAATGTTTTTTCAGATGTTGAATTAGATCCTTTTGTATACGCCATTAATGAAGTGAAACCATCAAAAATCAGGATCGCGGCGGATGAGGTAACCTATTCTCTACATATAATTATACGATTTGAAATTGAACGCGACTTACTGTCGGGAAAAATCACTACTGAGCAGCTTCCAGAAATCTGGAATGCGAAATATAAAGAATATCTTGGGGTGGATATTGAGAATGACTCTGAGGGGGTTTTGCAGGACTCGCACTGGGCTGGCGGTAGTTTTAGTTATTTTCCATCATATGCTATCGGCAATATCTATAACGCTCAGATGCTGGCTAAAATGGTTGAAGACATTCCCTTTAAAGAACTTATTAAGAAAGGAGAACTTAAATCCATTATTGATTGGCTTATCAAGAATGTCCACTCAGTGTCTAATCTATATGACCCCCCAGAACTTATCAAGAGAATCACCGGTGAAGAAATTTCTCCAAAATATTTCATCAATTATTTAGAGGAGAAATTTTCGAAAATATATGGTTTCTCCTAAATAGGGATGAAAGTGTCTGCTTCAATTACCGATCGTATGAATCCCACAGTCAGAAGCACGATGTTTTTAACATCATCAAGGCAGATTACTTCCGATGCAGTGTGCATGTAACGATTAGGAATTGATATTAGAGCCGTTGCTGCTCCTGTTAGCTGAATAGCGTTTGCATCAGTTCCAGTTCCACGATGCCATGCCATCTTTTGATAGGGGATGTTATTATTCTCAGCAGTATCAATCAATCGTTTGTGAAGTACAGGATTGATATTGGGCCCTCTGACAATTATTGGTCCTCCACCGAGCTTGGTATCCCCGACAATTTTCTTTTTAATATCTGGTGAATCTGCTGCATGTCCAACATCGAATGCTATTCCAACATGAGGTTGTATGGCTCTGGCAGCAACAGTGGCACCTCGTAAACCTATCTCTTCCTGAACTGTAGATACGCCATACACTCCAGCGTAAAAATCTTTATCTTTAGCTAGCTCTTTCATTGTTTCAGCAACAATGAATGCTCCAATAGCATCATCAAAACCTGTTGCAACAGCGAAATTATGTTCACCGAGTTTTTGAAAGCCATAATCAAAAATCGCAAAATCTCCGATATCAACCATTTTTTCTGCTTCTTCTTTGGTTGTACAACCAATGTCAATGAATAGTTTTTCCATTTCGGGTACTTTTTTTCTTTCCTCTGGTTTCATTAAATGAATAGCCTTCTTTCCGATGACCCCAGGGATGATAATCCCTTTTTTTCCACTGACTTTCACTCGTTTACCAGGCAATGTGGTGACATCAAAACCACCTAAGGGTTTGAACCACAAATACCCATTTTTATCAATATAACTAATCTGAAAACCAATTTGGTCAATATGACCAGCTAGCATGATTTTAAATTTACTATCTGGATTAATTACTGCATAGAGATTCCCAACACGGTCAGCATATATTTCATCAACATCTTTTTTGACATATTCCTTAATTCCTCGCTGTGCTGTTAATTCGTATCCTGTTGCTCTAGGAGTTGTTACTAACTGTTTTAGAAAACTTTCATTCACTTCATAAGACATTACTTGATCACCAATTCGAGTTAAATGCCATTTAAAAAAGGGTATATTTAATCTTAGTGTCAGACATCTGGGTTTTAGCTAATAAAATTGTATTTCAATCATAAGATCATAGTGTATTTATATACAGATCATCGATTTTCAAGACTATTGTGTAGGTTATTGAGGAATAATGGATTTTCAGTGAAAACTAGATCTTTAAGGTCTTTTATCAACTTGATGAAGTTATATTTTATGATTTCAGCTTCAAACTGCGAATAGTCCTTTTAACTTGCCTGATCATGCTTCTTATATACCTTTTTGGACCAAGGATATCTAGATGATCTGGGATAATATCTACAGTCTTTATAGGGGTCCGCTTTGGCTCGCGGTTGAAAAACAAAGAGAACTGGAAGATCTTGCCGATGAGAATGAATCAGTTGCAAATTGGATAATAATAGGAGTAATTATAACAACAGTTGCCACGATTTTAGCAGCAGCAATGGGTAGTCGTATGGCAGAGAGGAAATCTGACTATCATTTCTCAGTTGTCCTTGCAGACATGAAAACAGACCCCTCAATGGTTGAGGAAGAATTTGATTTTCTCGCATTCTTGGGATTAGTATTAGCTTTCATTCTTTCGCTTTTTGGTTTATGCTTACCTCTTTCGATTCTCTTAACCTAAGAAATTTCTACTCAAGGGTTAAATTAAAAGACCTGGAACCATCAAGAAGACAAATCAATATAACTAGTTTTAAATAAGTGGATTTTCAAATATAAATTAGTCTTCCAATTTATCACCTTAACTAAGACGGGGTAATGAGATCATGTGTCCTAATGATAGATCTGATAAAAGAATTTCTTCAGAGCATCTAGAGGAATTGTACCAGGAAGCTGGAAAGGAAAAAATCACTGAGCTGGCTAAAAAAGTATCCCAACTAAAAAAACATCTGAAAATCCCAAAAGAGCTTGCAAGCGGTATTATTGCACAGTTTGAGCAGTGTTATGAAGCAGCAAAGGATAACATCGCTTTGGTTGGAGGATCCGAAGATGACGTGGCGAAAATGTGGGGTTATAACTTTGGAGGATTGATGTACCATTATCTCGAGAGGAGAGACACGATTGAAGGGAGACAGGCACTATCATTCATTAAAATGCAGTTAGGACATGAACTGAATACACGAATCGGCGGATCTGAAATGCAATATGCTAGTTTTGTACTCGGCCTCTCTTTGAGGTTCATACGGGGATTTGAAACACTCAAAAAGAATCTAATTGAGTTCGAAGATGCTCTAAATAAGTTTGAACAACACCAATATGCACATCAAAATGAAGTAAAAGCCCAAGATGTCGATCTTTTTGGTAGACAACGTGAAAAATCCGAATAAGCTAATTTGTGTTATGTGAACCTTTTCTTGTTCCCCAACTATTCTGTGCCGGATTCTTTGGTTCTTTTCTCTAGAATGTAATATTTCTCTACAATTGTCGTATCAGGGAAAATCGTGGTAAGGAAATCCCAGTATTCTCCTAAATTTCTGCTAAAAAGTTCTTTATGTTTCATCAACTTATCAGAATTGGTGAGGGTTTTTAAATACTCATCTATTCGTTCTGTATTAAGAGGTTCAGTATTAACTCCTTCACGAAAGCTTTGATCGTAAAATACTTTCGCTTCTTTTGGATATCGTGACTCATAAACTATTGATTTCCAGAGACTTTTAACTCCAAGTTCCTTAATAACTGAAAATAAGTCTAAATACTTAATAGCTCTAACTTCTTTCCCTAAATATCTAAGATGATAAATTAATTTCCAAAAAGCGTGCTCATTCACTGGATCTATGTATAAACACTTTTCCACTAGTTTGAGTGCTTTCTCTCTCTGATTTAGCATTTCTTTCATTTTTGACAATTGTAGATAATCGTCTTCTGATAGTTTAATCCAGGGTTCAATTCCTCCAAATAGCTTGTCAAGCCTTTCAGCATACTCATGCACTTGAGCATTGTTTAAAGACGGATTATCCATCAATCGAGTAATTATTAAGACAGTCTCATTATATACTTTTAATTGGTATTTTTTTATTATTTCACGAAGCTAGAGATATATAATCATGAAAATAATGAAAGAAATAAGAAAAGTTCACCCAAAGATTAGAGTTATCCCATTTGTTATGAGATAGTTGTCTAGTATCGCCAGAATAATGAAGGTAATTATGGAAACTAAGAAGGCTGCTAAGAGAGGGAAATAGTGTGGAGGTTGTTTCACATCTATCTTAATCACACCCGTTCTGACTGTTTATGATAGTTCAAGAATTATAGAATTTTGAGTGTTTCCATTGATAATTTTACTTGTGATATATAATTTCAGGGAGGATATAAATTCGAATTGTACTGATCTTATAGCCCAGCGGATAGATTCACTAGAAAGAATCAAAAAATAAACCTAAAAAATCGTGATTTAGGTAATATTGAACGAATCTCTGTTCTACAATCTTAGCTGTACCCTGAAATAGCGAAGGATGTGAGAATTGTGGTTCTAAAAAGTCAAACAAATTCCTTTCGCCAAACAAACCGACAAATGGTGAAATCTGATGAAAGTTCCCGATCACTTAGAGATAGAGCTCTTTCCTATTCAAGAAACAGGATTAGATCTTATATTTCAGAGCTCATTCTCGAAAGAGATACGGGGTTCTAATTTTAAGGATCAGGCATTATTTTTAATTGACAGCAAACATCGTCGCTGGTTATGGAAAAAATTACCTCTTGTTCCGTTAATACGCGAGTATCTTGCTGCTACATTAGCAGCGGAGCTTGGGATCCATGTTCCTCGATCAATAATTGCCAAAAAAGGTCATTCAATTGGCTTAATTCAAGAATGGGTGGATAGCGCTAAAGATTTAGCTTCCCTTTCTAACGATCAACCAACATTAACCACAACTGAATTACTTGACCTTTTTGTATTTGAAGCATGGATAGGAGCATTGGATCGTCACGGAGGGAATTATCTTGCTTCTTCCGAGGGAAAGCTTTGGGCGATAGATTTTGAAGATAGTTTTTATGAATCTGTTCAAGGTAGTGAGCTGTGCATATATTATCCCTGGATTAAGGATTCAAAGACAGAATTAAAAAAAGCAGTTGAGAAATTAATCAATCAGATTACTGAAAAGCAACTACTTGAAAAAAGTAAGACATTTCTTAATCTTGGTAATATTTTACAAGACGCACGAGCTAAAGAGGCTTTAACACATCAGGTTTTGCTAATAGTTGAACTGTTAGAGAAGAACTTCGATCAATTAGAAAAAACAGTGGAACTATTCTTAGAAAGTAGCTGTTCATTGCCAGAATTTGTATTATATACTTAAAAAAGAAGTTTTCTCTTCTTAATTGGGTTGGATATGGAAAGAGAAATCGTTGACGGAAGTATTTGTCAACAGAATAATTGTCATCACTGTTGTTTAGAAACAGAGATGCTATTAACAAAAAAAGATATTCAACGGATACTCACAAAGACCTCAATATCAGCTAAGGAATTTGTTACTCTCAATGAAGACGGATTTAAAAAGTTGAAGAATAAACAGATTGATTCCAAACTCCAGTGCTTTTTTCTTGATCGAGAAGGTCAATGTTCTATCTATGAAATTAGACCCGAGGGATGCCAATTATACCCATATATATGGGATCTGACAGAACATCGAATCGCTATCGATGATTACTGCACTTACCATAATAAATTCACACAGCCGTGGTCTGGTATCTCAAAAAGACTAGAGGATTTTATTTTCAAATTATTTGGAAAATTGTAAGTATACATGAAGCTCTATAATCATAGAAATATCCACTTCTACGTCGTTAGAAGCTAAATTATTTAATGAGGGGTTTCGTATGATCAATTAGATAAAAATAATAGTTTTATCGAAAAAAACTACAATAGGAGGTAACAATTAATAATGTTACATCTAAAATTCAGGAATTTGCCCTTAATAATTTCATTAATAGCATTATTTTCCATGGCATTAGTAGCTCCAATTGGAACTATTAATGCGGAAATTAGTGAGGATTCATTCGATTCGTTGAAAATAGTCAATGATGATGATGATAGTGACGAAACCGAAGAAGAGGAAACAGAGGAAACAGAGGAAGAAACTGATGATCATGAGAAGGATGATGACAAAGTCAAGCTTAAAAAAGATGGCAATAAAGTAGAATTAACCTCAGGTGATTTTCAAATAGAGGTTAATGCAAAAGGTCAGGTACCATTCTATCACTTCAATACATCAGTAGATGATGTACGATTTTTCTTGAAATTCCAAAGAATGACTCAATTCAAAGATGAAAACGACAATTATATATTCGACAAAGGAGAAGAAGTTGGGAATCAGAATTCAGATCTACAATTACCTAGTGTCAAATGGGAACTCGTAATTGTAACGGACACAGACACTGATAAGGAATTCATTTTCCGTTCAACTGAGATAAAGGGACAAGAATTCAAAGATACAACAATAGAATTAATCAATCACTTTTCAGCAGCCTCATCTTATCTTAAATTCGATATTAATATAACCAACTGGCCTTTCGAGGAAGAAGCCACTGGGTTATGTTTAGAATTCGAAATGAATTGGTCAAGAGGGGACAACGAAGGCGATGGAATGAGTTTGAAAAAGGAAAGTGACGATACTTCAATCTCTCTTCGAAATGATGATGATGTCCTTCTGGCTTATTTTGAATCCGCTAGTGAGGTCGAAGTTGATGGAACATCGGTAGCTGATGGAGCTCTCCTATATGATACCGCGCCTGAAAATCCTTCTAAAGTAAACATCCTACTCAATTATCCGAGTTTCAAAGACACTCTGTTCCATGACCCTGAAATTGGAACATCTGATGACGCAATAATACCTCTGGATCCTTCCACGATAATTCCATGGCTAATAGAAAGCCTAGAGAGCGTGAAAGATGGATTCTTGGTAGTGACAGTGCTAATGACATTCGTATTAGCTGCTGGTTTGATTATCAATCGTCGTCGTCAAAAATAAACATTAATAAATACCCTCCTTGAATATAAATCAAGGAAAACTTTTTTCTTTTTTTTTTGGTTCGTTTGTAGGAGCAATTAATCAGTGAAAAACAGTGAACACAATGAAGGATCAAAAATTAACGAACAAGAACTATTCAATATATTATCTCATACAACAAGACGAATGATCCTTAGAGAATTGAGTAAACAATTATATCTTTCATACTCCGAATTACAGATCCTAATACCCCAGAGCCCAGGTGTGATTTATCACCATCTAGAGAAACTACAAAAAAAAGGGTTAATTCAACAACGGAAAAGCAAAGAATATGAATTAGCACCTCTAGGTGTACAAGCTGTCTCCTATCTTGAGAAATTAGATGATGATGATGTATCCTCAGTAGTCACCCCCCGATCTCCCTTTCATGATATCTTCTTGAAAATCCCGTTATCGAGACTAATTCTAAAAAATCCATTGCGATGGGCAATGGAAATAGCTGCCTTAACCATAGTACTATTTATCCTTCAACTAAATTTTCCAGTCTTAATTGTGGGGCCTTTTCTTCTCCCAACCACTCTCGAACTAGAATTTAGAATCTTCCTGGAAATTCTAATTTTTCTTCTCATGTTTTCAGGATTAATAATACTTGATTTAGTGATATTCAAAAAGAGAGATGTCGTGCCATTAGTCGCTGGTCTTTTAGTTTTACCTTTATTATCCTTTGGGGCTTCTGTACTACTCTACTCGCTTTCAATTACCCTCATTACAGTTCCTTCGTTACTCTTTTGGATATTGACCTTTATTCTCCAATTAAGCTATGCCTACGTTCTTATTCATCTCCTGAATAAACTCGCAAGGCTATCTTTCGACCAATCAGTTATTGTTACACTATTGGTAGGTTATTTCTTTCTTCTCTGTGTATTTATTTTCAGTTGATATCATAGCGAAAACTATATATAACTAAGTAAAACATCTGTTTTACATGATACAACTGATGATCACTGTGATTAACTATGTATAAATGTCAGCTAAAACAAGTCAAAGACGACTTATTTGATCTTTATTACTTTGATTTGGCTTCATATATTTCCATGGCTAGAAAAATCATCGAAGAGCACGAGAATTCCAATCAATTAAGCACAGACAAATCATCAAACAAGAATGAATGAAGTTGGTCTTATGATACCACCTAGAAACGATTATTCCAATCCTGATGATGATATTGATGAGGATGAGGATGAAATTGACGATGATGATATAACCTCCCACACCCAACGACATCAAATATCTTCTCCTCCTCGTCCACCTCGCCCTCCTCGTGTACCTCCTCTTCCTCCCTTACCTCCTTTACCCCCCGTACCTCATGATATAGAATTTTTGAAATCAGATAAAGTTATCGGGATTCGGGGATTAGACGCTCGATTGTATAAAGACATTAGTCGTATTGCTAAGAAGAATGGTGTTAGTATTGCGGAATTGATTAATCGTATCTTCGCTAAGTATCGGTATACCTCTCTAAGCGAAAATGGTAATACCATTAGTAATATCGATTCTCTCGAACTTTTCGAGGAAGACCTAGCTCATCTAGATGAGGGTGAGACCATTAGCATCATTGGAATTAAGAACCTCCTATTAGGACCTGATATCACACATGAATCTTTCAAGAAAATTCTAACCATCGACCATATTGAACGCATTTGGGTTCCCTCTCGTCTTTTCTTACCTATGGTTAAAAAAGCTAAAAATTGCCCCAAAATTGAAAGGTACAAAGGAGATAAAATTCCCCAAATCATTCAAAATAGTTTTGACTCCGATGTCCATCTTACTAGCTCTTTTTTTGAATATTTCCTTGAAACTGAGCAAATGGTAGATCTAACTGTATATGGGGAGCTTAGAATAGATAAAGACGTTAGTCTCGATGATTTTAAAAGCGTCATCTATAGTCTTAGGGTGGACAGTGATATTCAAGCTCCACGTCATCTTATTGGCTTTTTATATGCGAAATCCAAATGTTATGGTGAGATTGAAGAGATCGAAGATTAATCACTCTAAGATACTATTTCCACGCTTTTTTGTTTCTCCCATAACCAATCCTTTAAATATGATTATCTTTAGTTTTAATTATAGATTTTCGTTTAATGACATTTTATTGTAACATCTGGAAGTAATTCCCTTGATTGATGGTGGTATCGTCGTAGCATCAGGAATCAACACCATCATTGCTTTTATATCAGCCTTTATCTTGATTAGACATTATTATCATTTTAAAAAAGCTAATTGTTGCTTAAATTTGGTATTGACCTACTGATTCAGGGTCAGATGTTATTTGGATATTGAAATAACCAATTAAAGCTCCTACAAAAGCGGTACTTGAAAACACTAGTCCAATTACTGAATACCCATAATTAATCCAGATCAATCCGCTCAATCCTGAACCAAGTGCTGATGCACTAGCGTTTAGAGCCTGATTTATAGATAGAACAGTTCCTTTTGAGTCAGATGCCACCTGAGTGAGTAAGACGGGTACTTCAGACATCGCAAAATCAAATGCGGTTCCTAATAACATCAACCAAAAGATCACATAAAAATGATTAAAAGAAAAATGAGACAAAAAAATCATACAACCTGCAGCAACCACTAAGCCTGATATAGTACACCGTTTTGGTCCAATTCTGTCCCCCACCCAAGTTGCGAGGAGAGTCCCAAACAGCGTTCCTACTCCCATAAAAGCTAAAATGACACTTATTGATGTTTCCTTGATTTGAAATTTTGTTTCCATCCAAATGGGGAAGAATGCAAAGATCCCTTGAATAGCTCCAACTGCAAAGAACATTAATAGTAATCCTGAAAGTGCACTCTTATTTGATACTACCCTTTTAAATAACTTTAAACTCTGTTCGATTATAGGTCCTTGATTGGGAGATTCATTTTTGGTAGAGGCCATTAAATTGATTAATACACTTGAACATAATGCAAGAAGTCCTAATACTATAAATGGAAATCGCCAACTCAAATGTTCAATCGAATAACCTACTAGAGGTACTCCAAATATGAAAGTGATTGGCCACGACAAGCGGACGAACCCCATTGCACGTGACCTCTCTTCATAGGTATATTGATCAGCTAATTCTGCTAACAAAGCAGGTAAAAAAATGGCTTTTCCCAGCCCAGCTAAGGCTCGTGCAATCAAGATAAGTGACCAGTCTTGAGCTATGGTCATAAGGCCTGAACTTAATGCAAATACAATTAATCCAAAGGTTAAAAATTTTCTCCTTCCATATTGATCAGATAAACTACCGAATACTGGACTAAAAAGAATAAATATTGAATATACCGAGACAAGAAATCCCATAAGCCATATCTGGACATTAAAGGATTCACTGAGGGTACTAAAATATAACGTAATGCTCTGGAAATCGAGGTCAAGAGCAATCCGAGCCAATAATAAGATTGCCAATTGAGCTGAAGAAGATCTCACGCGTCTCATCTGATCACACTAGTCTAATCTTATTTCATTCAATATTCGTTCTTCAGTGATTTCTTTACCGTAAAGAATGGTTTTATGAATCTTAATTGCTGGGAGAGTTCGTAATTCTCCTTTTAGGAATTTTGTTACTGACCCAACTCTTATAATATTAACATTAGGATAATTCTTTTCAATCTTATTCAATATTTTCCGAGCACGGATACATCGTGGGCAAATTATAGAGTGAAAAAAGACTATTTGGTGATTCATTGGCAATCTTCTGAGTTAACTTATCCTACGAATTTACTATTATTATTTTTTCACATAAGAGTCTTTATTCATTAGAGAAATTATAAAAATATTAAGAAAAGGAAAAAAATTATAGAAGCAACAAGAAAAGACTACATAGTTTGAGAGAAAAGGGAATACTATTGTCAACAAAAGACAATTTATCACAGTTATCTGAGGAAGAGTTAGAAAAGCTTTATCAGGATAAGAAATCTGAATATGATCAAAAATTGGCCAAGAATCGTCGAATCAGGGGAATTCTATCAAGGAAAATCAATGAAAAACGACAAACTGTAAACAATCTCACAAAAGAGATTGATGATTTTCTTGCTTCCCATCCTGAGCTCTCTGTCGCCAAACAAGACTTTGACGACACAGATTATGATCCAGAGGAATTGAAGCTATTAATTCAAGAAAAGCAAAAGATCCTTTCACAACTTCATTCGAAGAAATTGCAAATCGAAAAAAGTATTCCTGAAATAACCAACCACATTAGGCACCAAAAGTTGTTGGAGGATCAATATCAAAAAGAAATCAACGTACTTATTTCCCAAACCGAAACTCTTTCTGATTCTGAGAATTCTGAATTATTAGAGTTAGAGCAACTTTCACAGGAGAATAAATCTGCTCAAGATGAACTTGAGGCGCTCATTATCGAGATAGATGAGCTTCGTAAAGGAATTCATCAGCAAGGATAAGGTGTTTATGTCTACACGGATCGATGATATTCTTAATCTCGAAAAGGAATTAAAAAAAGAGGCTGAATCCCATCTTCAATTGAAAGCAGATCTTTCAAACAAATTAACTGAATTATCTACTAAAGTATCATCCTTTTCAGATCACTTAACCAATCTTAAAGAAAAGCCTCCACTTCGAGAAAACACAATTTCAATTGATATTACACCACTTGTTCAAACTAATAACCAGCTGGAGGAGGAAATAAATCAATTACAAGAAGAAATTGCCCCATTTGAGCAACAGTTAGCGCAGTTAAATTCTGAACGGAGTATTATCGACTCTAAAATCGAAGTCTTATTGCAAGAAAAAAGAGAACAGGAAGAAAAAGCCTTAGAATTGGAAAAAAAGCAGACAAAAAAACGATCAAGTAATAAGGTTCAAAATGAACGAGATAAACTCAAGAAAATAAGAGATCGAATTGCAGAACAGAACAATATCAAAGAGAATCTTGTGGAATTTTTGAGTACCTTGGATACTATCCAGAGGGTTATTAGTACTTATTCTCCTCTTGCAGAATCTAATATTACCTTACCGTCTGAAGTAACAAAAGAAATCAAGGTGTTAATAATAAATTCAAAGAAATCTTTCGATGAGGCACAAACAAATTTTGATCCGAACAATTTAGTTCCTTTCTTGGTTGATGCAGACGAGTCGTACCGAAACATTATTTCAGCATTCATCAAACTATGTGATAACATTCCAAATTCCTTATTAGAATCTGAATTTGATGAACAGATTCATACTCTTGTTAATAATGGGTTGATGCTAAACACCCGTCATTTAAATGCAGTCCAGTCAATGCTTATGAAACTAGAGAAAGGGGTTGAGATTGCCCCCCTAGCGTCATTTTCAAACGAGATCAAGAAATATTTTGTAGATAATCTCACATATCTTCGAATAACTGGTTGGGTAATATTAGAACCTCCATCTTCATAGAAAAACAATCATTTAGTTACGTCGATTATTTGTTTTGCGAAAGTAACTGCTGAAGTTACAGCCTCAGTACATTTTTCTCGTCTCCCTGGCATGTCAAAATCGATTTCTCCTTCAGCGCCACCAAATTCATCCATTAAGTCAAAACAATTTAGTGATTCTAATCTTTCTTTAAAATTAGTCTTCCATATCGTTGTCTTTTCCTTTATTTCTTCATCAGTCAATCCTTTTTCAACAAGAATTAAACTTATCGCAGCTAAAGAACCTGTAACAGCTCCACAAATTGATCCTTCACCAAAACCACCACCCATTGGAAGCATGGCTTTATGGAACGGATCACATAACGATTCATAACCATAATGAGATAAAAGAGCGCATACTGTTGTTCTTGCGCAATTATTTTCTTCCCAAAGTTCTAATGTTTTTTCCATAAGACTAAGTTTTTTTCCCAAAAAAAAGACTCTCCTTTTTTGCTTTGCACATATGAATCTATTAATCATTCTATACATCTGTTGAAAATGAAATATGGAATCATTGTTTTTTGTATTATGTATAGAACGAGTTTATTGCTTTTTTTTAAGATTTCATCTCGCAGGTAAGTAATAGATCAATAAAATGAAGCGACCAGGATATTACATATGCGTGAAGAAATTTAGATAATAATCATGATAGAAGTGGTTTTTGAGCTCGAAAGATAAGAGTACCATCTTCCAATGTTTCTTCTATAACTGGATGAAAACCTGTTTCAGTTAAACGATTAATACTTTCTGTGATAGTCATATGTGATAATTTAGGAACTCCTAGGGATGATTGGAAGAATTTAAGAAGCATAGAAAATGATAATTGCTGTCTTGGATATGTTTCTAACCAACCACTATCTATTTCAATATTCGATACAATTATTAGCTGACCACCATCATTTAAAGCTTTGAAAAGTTTATGTAAAAGCTCACGATTAAAACCTCCGGCGTCACAATTCATGATCATATCAAATCCTGTGGGTAAATCGTCTTGGTCGTAGTCAGCGACCTGATATTCAATTCGATCCGCAACTGAGGTTTCATCTGCGATCTCTCTTCCAATAACACAAACATTAGGGATATCTATAACAACAGCAGTTAGATCAGGGTGTTGCTTCAATAAGGCTAATGAAATCACCCCTGATCCTCCCCCTAGATCCATCAATCTCTTCACACTAGTTAGATCTAATTTCTCTGCCAATTTTTCTCCTACTGAGTAGTGTACCTCATACAACGTATATGTAAATCGTCGTGCATATTCAGGATCTTCTTTCATCTGTTTAAACCAATCAGATGGCCTCTTTCCCTGCGATGTCCAAACTGATTTTGGATGAGTAATATGGGAAGCTAAATTGTTTCCAGAGGGGTATTGAGCTTGAGACTCTTGAGCTATAAATGACCACGATTCTGGGCTATAGGTATCGATAATTGTCGATTGTGTTAAAGAAGATGGTGTATAAGTATTATTTTTCCGCTCTAGAAGTCCTAATTCAAGTAAAAGCTCAAGCCAATAGTGACAACGATCTAGAGGGATCCCTAATTTTTGAGATACTGTGTTGGCATTCAACGGTTCCTCATCCAAACGCCAAAAAAGGTGCAACTCTAAAGCTGCTGCTACAGCTGCAGGAATAACATGCATCTTCAGAATAGTTCTTACATCCTCAGTCGTTTTTAGTTCTATATTCACTATTCAATCCTCCTCATGGAGAGATTTATTAGCCTAAGTACTTTCTAATACGTTTAAAGGCTTCTCTTATCTCTTGAACCGAGCGTGAGAAAGCTACTCGTAAGTATCCCTCAGCTGAATCCCCAAAAGCAGAACCAGGAACTAAGGACACATTGGCATTCATTAGAATGTCAATTGCAACCTCTTCAGAAGATTTTTCACTAAAATCATACTTGACAAAACCATAGAAAGCTCCATCTATTGATTTAAGGGACAAACCATCTGTTTTTTGGACTTCTTCCATCAGAACACTTCTTCGCTCTGGGAACAGTTCATTTATCAGTTTTCTTGCTTGAGCTCTTTCCTTCAAAGCTGTAACACCGCCCCATTGACAGAAATTCGTGGGACATGTTGTAGTGGCTTGAATTATTTTGAGAATACCGTCTGCGATTTCCGAATTACTGATTGTCCAACCAAGACGATAACCAGTCATGCTATATGTTTTGGCAAAGCCATTAATTACGATAATATTTTGACGCCAATCATCGAATTCCGTTAAAAGTGTCCCTATTGTAGTATTAATGTAAATATAGTCACTATAGATTTCATCGCTGACAATGAAGATATTATAATCCTCCACAAGATCTTTAAGAAATTTTACCTCTTCAGAAGAAAGAACATGAGACGAAGGATTATTCGGAGAATTAATTAAAATAGCCTTTGTCTTCTTAGAGATATTATTCAAGATTTCACTCTTATTTAAAGAAAAATCTGTAGTCATTGGAATCTTAACAGTGGTAGCTCCTGCTAACTGTGCCATATCGGGATAACTTACCCAAAATGGCTCAGGAATGATTATTTGATCCCCACGGTTTAAAATTGTATAAAATGCTGCAAAAACTCCCAGCTTTCCTCCTGAAGTTATTTTTACTTCATCATTCGGATCTATAGATAATCCAAAATCTTCTTGATAGAGCTGACTTACACTTTGACGTAATTCAGGAATTCCTGAGCTAACAGTATAACTGGTTTTACCTTCATCAATTGCTTTCTTTGTTGTCTCAATTATTGATGAAAGGGGCTGGAAATCCGGTTGACCTATTGAAAGATGAATAATTTGGTGACCTTCTCTCTCCCTTTTTTTTGCCATGGAGAGAAAATTCATGGTTGGTGAACCTTTTAAAATTCCTACTTGATCTGATATCATGATAATTACTCCTACTTGGTCTTTCTTATTGAAAATTGAATGTGATTATTAGTTAATCCATAAATTAAATATAGTACTGAAACCTCTATAAAGAAAGACTAAAAAAGTTACTATATACGATTAGAGGAAATGAATTATCCAGATTATAGAGGATTCATATGCGAGTAGATCCAAACTGGGCTTTGTTTGTTGAAGGTAAGAGTGTTAAATGGTCATTTGGGAATCCAGATGATGAATTTCTCACTTTTGTTACCAATTTTCTTACAGCACTTGCCCAAATCGGTGAAGAATTATTTGGTCAGCACGGTATTGCTCAAATTAATTTTGATGTGAAAAGTCGTGCCGGTTTTCGTTCATCTGAAGTATTTGTTGTTTCGCTAGAGAATAAATTCTTCTTAATTATGAGTGATCCTAGTACAACTATGAAGTTAATTGATGCGCATGGTGGGATTGCTCATGAAGTCCAAGAGATTATGAGTGCTGTGTTAGTTGGCCAAGCTGCCATGCTATATGCTCAATGTATCACAGAAATCGAAGATGATGAGACCCGAGAGTATCTTGAATCAATTTGGCAAAACATCATCCTAGATATCTCTGAAGAGTATAGCGAAAAAGTTGGCAAGATTGTTGGGAAGAGTGGCAGTAACTTCTCTATGCTTTCTTTTGCTGATCTATTATTTCTGCATTACTATCTTCGAAAACAACCTGAACTTACTCGTCCTCTCTCCCCTAAAGGATGGGGGCTTGTTTCTCATATGTCTGGGGGAGAGATTCCTCTCGATTTTCACGTAGAGAAAGATCCTGTTGTTTTAGCTGGTTATTTAGCAATAATTATCTCCTTTTTAATGACTCTGTTTGATTCAAAACCAAAGAGCTTAGTTTTCGGGACTAATTTTATTCAGAGTTTGTCTTTTGTCCATGGTGAGGATTACTTTCTATCAATAGATGCACCTTTTATTGAGTTAGCAATGAATTCGGATTTCTATGACGGTTTTTTTAACATGAAAGATACAGTACTTCAAGATTTAGGAGAGTCTCTTAAAAAGAGGATTACTGAAGAAATATTAATTTCACAAACTCACGAATTGGAATCCCTGGATACTAAAACCTTGTTAAACAACTATGTTCTAAGATCAAAAACCATACTAATTCCTAAAGAGGGAATCCCAAAGCGAAAATTTCTTGCGCGAATTCTTGGACGAATCTAGCTTCCAATCAGGATCACCTGTACTCATTAAACCAAGGAAGACTAGTAATGAGAGTGGATGAAAATTGGGCAATGTTTGTAAATCTGGATTCGGAAGTCGAATGGGCATGGGGTAATCCTGATGAAGAGTTTTTGCAATTCACTGTTAATTTCCTACAAGGCCTTGGTAATATAGGGTCAGAAATTTTTGGAGAGAACTCTGTCGCGTCCATTGAATTTGAGCATAGATGATTTAAGGTTTCAGAAGTATTTATTGTTTCTTTACAGAATAAATTCTTCTTTATCTGTTCTGATCCTGCAATCACACTGAAGCTAATCTCCGCAACGGAAGGGTTACCTAAAGCAATGGAAGAACATATTGCTGCCGTTTTGGTGGGACAAGCTTCTATTTTATTTGCTGATAGTATTTCTAATACTAAAAATGAGCAGGAGATGGAGATTATTGAAAAAAGTTATCAAGCAATCATCTTAAGTATCAATCCCGCTCTTCGCGAGAACATTTCCACAATTTGTAGCAAAGCGAGTTCTAATTTTTCAATGCTCTCATTTAATGAGTTAATATCCTTTCATTATTATATTCGTAGACATGAAACTCTTACAGATCAACCTACAGGTTTAGCTTTGATTTCACATCTCTCAGGTGGAGACTTACCGTTCTCTTGGAATGTAGAAAGAGATGTCGTCCTTGCTGGTTATCTTGCAGTAATTTTTAATTTCATTAAGACTTTATTTGGAGGTTCCGCCCGACGATTAATCTTTGGTGCTCTGGAACTGCGGAAATTAGATTTCATTTACGGAGAGGAATACTTTTTGGCGACAGATTCTTCATTTGCTTTTCTCTGTAAAGATCCCAGTTTTTTACCATCTTTCCTATCAGTGCCCTTCGAAGTTCTGAGAGATTTAGGAGCCAATCTAAAGCGATATATTATCAGTGAAACGTTAGAACATGCAACAACTATGTTAGAGGAATTGAGTCTTAGATCAATCCTTGAAGCATACCAAAGTCTCTCAACAGATCCTTATTTATCATTTAATGATCAGATACGTAAAATCCTTCAAGAAATTAGCACTGATAATCAATAAGTTTTGTTAACTTCTATTTTGGTGTTAATCTTCAGTTTTTATCTTTTATCATTAGAATAAATAGAAAGAAAGAGAGTTTCAAAGTTTTACAATTAAGAAAATAATCTCTTGAAAGCAATTAATATTTGTATTTTGAATTTCAGTTTACCAAAAAAAATTGCCTAGTTCTATTTGTTTTTATAGGTAGTTAGAACATGGGCTGTATGATGTTGGATTCACATAAATAAATCATAATAGGATGATTCATGTGCAATCAAAGGTTTATTTAGGAAAACAAATTAAAAAAATACCTAAGCTAATTGAAGCTTTAGGAATTTATGTGTTATGTGCTGCAATTAGTTATTTAATTCTCATTTTTTTGTTAGGCCACTTTAGCATTCCTGTTTTCATAGATGATTTTAATCGATCAATCATGTTCCTGACAGCTATTCTAGCAGTAATTTATTATAAAGAAGACCTCAAAGAGGTTCTGATGATCTGTTTTGCAGGCCCCTTCGGTACGTATATATTAGCTATTATTCCAGCTCTCTTTATTTGGTCAAGAAGTCCATCTGAGCAAGTATGGACCGAGGTTATGACATTTTTCACCTTTTCTAGTTTTTATATTGTCTATGCAGGATTCGTTGGTGTTTCAATTTACATGATAGCAGTATGGATATCAGGATTCTTATCCTCTCATTCTCCTACTCATTCTTCGAATTCAAAGAAAAGTGTGTTTTCTGTTATCGATAAAAGGGCAGAGATTAACGATATCATAAGTAAAAAAGAAGATTCTAACACTAAACCGCACACGAAAAATCAAGTCATTGGATTTCTTATTTCTGTGATAATTCTTCTGAATTTGACAATTTTACTTTTTATTCTTCCATTCTATAATTACTCATTTGACTTACACTTAACAATTTGGGATCTGGGTTTAATTCCTGTACTCCTTGTTGGTTTTGTGATAATCGATCTTATATCCATTATACTAGTTATTGCTATTTGGCATTTTAATCCCCCCCTTATGCAAAAATATCCTTCTTCGATGATTGGTATACAATCAAAACTTGCAGCAATCAGTATCTTCTTTGCGTCAATATTTTTTCCGAACCCATCAAGTATTCGAGTGGGAACATTTGTTGTTGAAAATAGTATTGGAATCGAAATATTAACTTATGCGATTCTCTTAATAATTATTTTTACTCCAGCTATATGTGAATATCTACAACCACTAAAGACTTTAAGTTACAAACCAAAAGTAAACACTTCAAGTAATCTCAATAGTGGTTTTTAATAATATCCCAATCTTTGTTCTCCTCGATTAAATTATTACATTTGATAAAGATCAATGCAGCTCCAAAAAAAGTTCGACGATTCACGGAATATGATATGCCTTGCTACATCAACGGACATTAATGGGCTTCCCTTCTCAATAAACATGAGTTTTTTCTTTTTGGAAGAAACATTCTTGAAGAGAAAATGAGCATTTTCAACGTTTAAGTTTTTTCTTGCACTCGAATGAAAAATATAGATTGGTTGTTTCACTTTATTGAGGAGTTTTTTTGTATGTTGAATCAAACTAAAAGTCTCATTCAGAGCTGTTTGAGGAACCTTATTGTATAGTTTGATTTTTTTTCCAATTGAATGATTGTTAAAAGGTAAAAGTTTCGATGATGGATCTCCCCAGCTCGCCATACGAGATTTAGATCTGAAAAAAGTACCAAAAAGGGGGTATAACTTCGGTAAACGAATAATACCAGATAGAGTAACAATACCTAAAAGCTCAGGATGGGTAGCTGCTAATACTAGGGCAAGCGGAGCTCCTGTGATTTTTCCAACAAGAAAAGTCACTTGACAATTTAATTCTATTAGTGCTTGCTCACTAGCTTGAATCCAATCCTTATATGTGTGTTTTTTAAGGTCGTTTGGAGAAGTACCGTGTTCTGGGAGAAGAGGTGCTTTAGTTCGGAACCCCTGTTCTCGTAAGTGCTCTCCGAACTCTTAAAATTCCAAATTAGTTGATCCAAAAGAATGTAGAAATAGTACTCCAAACATTGAGAACACTCGATTGAGATTAGTACAAAGCTTTTATTTTCTTGATATTTATTTTTAAAGGGTGGTTCCATAGTCTTAAATTTTTAGATATGACGAGATCATTGTGAGTAATCCTAGTGATAGTTTTTTGATAGAAATGGTGATTCACTTAAATTAAGTGTACACCAAAAGCTTTATGAATATCTTTTTTGTATTAAACAGTATGTAAGATAAGGAGAAAAAAATAAGGAGGACGTATAATATGTCAGAGAAAATTGGAAACATCGAGAATTTCTATTCCAAAATAAGTGTTGCTGTCGTTGATATTACTTCTGGATCTATGACTAAGGGTGATAAGATAGCAATTAAAGGTTCTACCACCGATCTTGAGATGACTATAGAATCCATGCAAATTGATCGCGCAGATATAGATTCAGCTGATGCTGGCCAGAAAGTCGGTCTTAAAGTTCCGGAACGAGTAAGGCCAGGAGACGAAGTCTTCAAAATTTAGAGTTTAAATCCGTATGGACCCTATTAAGCGAAGTTAATAATTTTTGCACAAAAACCTGTTATTTCTCTTTTTATCTTATTGGATATTCCGTACAAATCGAAAATTATCTCATCAATTCTTTCAGCTTCAGGGATAAATTCATATTTCGGATTATTCATAAGTGATTTCACTATATTCTTCACAATATCTATAACTTCTTTCTTTTGGTCTATAGAAGGCATAATGAAGGGAATCTCTTTGAGAAAGCTTGTAGCAATTATATTTGAGCGATGGATTACTTTTCTAGCTAGATATTGAACCAATTTACTGTTTAAAAATCCTAAAAAATAATACAAATCCTCTTCGTCGTCAAAAAAAAAGTTCGCATTTACTCCAAATAAGTTACCTGGAGGCATATAGGCAGCTGAAAACTTTCTGCCAACACTGCTACAGGTGATTCCCTCTTTAAAATAGAATTGTTCGTTCCTAACAAGAAAATTCTTAGGATCAGCCTTAGCATTTTTTTGATAGTTTTTTTCTATGAAATAAGGCGTTCTATAGTAATAAGGAGTGCGGTGACCAGATTTATAAAATCCAACCCAGGAATCAGTATCAGATTCTACTTCCAGAGCGGGACGTAAATATTTTTCATCATTCCCTGTCGAAATACCAGTACCACCCTTAGCAATATCTCCGAATCTTGCAGGTGGATTCTGAATCATTCGAATAATTGATAATGGAACTCCTACAAAGAATTTCATATCTGGCATTTTACGATATTCGATTTGTGGGACATAATAAACGTTATTTGGGTTTTCATATTCTTCCTCACTAGCTAAACGGTCAATAAGGCGCATTAAGTGTTTTTTATCTTCATTGTTTCCCAGAACCTCTGTTTGTATCTTTTTTTTCAGCAAAATAATAGTTGTCCGAACATCAGCGTGACTTCCATGAAACAACCGCCATGGGGCTAGTTTAATTTCTAAGATATAGGAATTATTTAAAATGAACTCTCGAAATCGCTGATAGTATCGATTTGTGAAAAAGGCGTCTTCAACAATGAAACAAAGAATTCCTCCGCTTATTAAATGTTGAATAGCGTTTACAACAAAAAGAGAATAAAGATTGTACAATCCAACAAAAGAATATCTTCTCTCTAGTTCTTTACGGTGACTTTGTATATAGATGCTTTTTCGACGACTTTTATAAGGTGGATTCCCAATGATAATATCTTTTAGCGGATAATCTTCAAGAAGCGTATCGGTACATTTACATTGAATACCTAATTCCAATAAACTCTGAACTTTTTCATTATTAATATCGTGAGCAGTAATTTGAGAGGTATTAACCTGTCGATCAATAAGTGCTTGAATAAATATACCATCCCCAGCACTAGGGTCAAGAATTTTTGATTTAGCTGTTATAAAAGGGAGTACCAAGTCCACCATATGAAGTGCTGTATTATATGGAGTCTTATAGACTCCTTTTTGTCTTTCTATAGATAAGATCTTACTTTCTTTAGGTATTTTTTGCACTTCCCATCTATCATATCGAAGGATTAATTATTTCAGTCCTAAGAGTTTCTATCTTGGTTTCCATACCATATAATCGATAAACTAACATGTCAAGTGTTTTTATCAGTCGTCGTAATTCATGAGTTCCATTATTAATTTTACATAACCCCTTTTTGCCGTATTTTAATAGTATTTGATGATTTTTTGGAGTAAGCTTCAGGGAATCTAATATATCGCAGATGCTCTTTGTCGTCTCCGTAATTTCCTCATACAGAAGAATTTCTTCCATAGTTTGAGGTATTTTTAGAGGAATCTCAGAAATAGTTTTGGGATAAAGTTCTATTTTTTGAGCATCTAACTTTTTTGCTACAACATAAAGGTAAAATTCAATTAGTTCTGAGTTTAAAACTCCTAGAATGAAGTAAATGTTTGGAAACTTTGATTCTTTAGGGATGAGTGAAGTACAATCGATTGAACTATATCGTTGATTTCTATCAATGGCAAATCTGGGAACACGAGATCGATAGGGACAAATAATTTTAATTTTTGCATTAAAAATTCGGGAATTGCGAACTTGAGCAATTTCATACCATTTTGCCAGGTTTTTTTTAACTTCATATCGTCTTTTAAGAATTTCTTTGTATTTTTCTAAGTATTGTTTTGTAAATGGAAAATTATTAATCTTGATGCCCCGTTTTGTAAATATAACATATTTTTTATTCCAGGTAGTCATAAAGGGTAAAATATTAGAGGTTTTTACAATTGATTTAATTATCTCTTTTTCTAGAGGATAGCGAGTGAGAGTATCCTGTTCTAAAATTTCAGCAAAATATCCTGTATTTTCTTCAATTATGTTTGGAGAAAAAATTCTGTCCTTACCTGAATGATACCCAGTTCCAATATCGCAAACTTGGTCTAAAGGAACGCCTTGATTTTCAATTAAATTCAATAGATCTTTTAAAGTTCTTGAAACTAGTATAAACCGATCACCCTTCGTTTCGGCTTGAATTAACGAAAAATTCTGTAAAACCTGACTTTTTGTATGAGCCAAAGTTTCAAAACTAGTTTTTAGCTCATGTAAAACTGCGTGTGTTGATATTTTGTGATTTCTAAGGATGAAAACTGGGACTTTTTTAGTAGATTTGTGATTTTTAGTCATAAAAAGAATTACAGAATTAATTCCCTTAGGGAATATCTTAAATTCACGAAAATCTATGATAGTGTCAATGCATTTAGATTCAAAGAGTTGGGATCTTAATTTACGGGCGTACCTTGCTTCTAAGAAATATCTAGCTACTATTAAGACACAGCTACCGTTTGGAGCTAGAAGTTGATTCGCCCTCAAGATAAAGTAGTAATAGTAATCATTCAATCCTGTATAGATCCTAGGATAGAGATGCTTCAAAATACGTTTTGTTTTTTCACTTATGAATCGATACCCGATATAGGGAGGATTTCCGATAACTAAATCAAAACCAGGGATTTCAGGGTTCCTGAATACTTTTGGAAATTCAATAAACCAGTGAAAAATCTTTTGATTCTCATGAAATGTTTGTGTATTAATTATTTCATCTTTAATACCGTGAAATAATAATTGATTGAAGTCATTATTACCAATAATTTTACTATTTCTTGGATTTGTGGTAAATCCTACCAGAGTATTCCCAGTTTTTAAGTTAATATTGGTAATTATTTCGAGTATATCATTAATTTGTATAGAGGGATTTTCTCTGAGTATTCGTAAAATTAAGCGAATTTTACACACAACAAGAGCGTTCCCATCAATATCTACACCATAAAGGTTATCATTCAAAATTTTTTTCAAATATGAGGTTGAATTTTCTTCAAATGGAAAAAGGTAATGATGTAACTCCATTAAGAAATCAAAAGCGGCTAGGTAAAAAGTACCACTTCCAACAGAGATATCTAAAACTTGAATCTGTGAAATGTATTTTTTTAGTTGTTCTATTTTAATGTCTTCAACGGATGAGAGATTTTTGAGCGAAAAGTTTGTAATATTGATTATTTGAGCTAGATGGCGTTGGAAACATGATTGAACCATCCAATAGGCAAAAAAATATGGTGTATAAACAACACCTGGATTATTTAGGTTTTCTGAATAAAAAATTAATTCAAAAATATCTGGTGCAACTGTATTATTGTCTGTTTGCGATTTCAGATTAAGGTCCCATGAAAAAGCTTTTATAAAATTTTGTAGCCTATTATTCATGCAATTTCTTTTCTTATTTTCTAAAGAATCAATTATCTTAAGATCTAATGGAAAGAAAATATCAGCAATTTCACTAAAATGTGATAATTTCCAAATATCAGATATTATATCCGTTTGAGTAATATGTCGCTCTCTTGAACCTGAGAGGGATTTATATTCTAAATTTCTAAGATAAAAAGCCAAAAAGATCGTTCTTTTCATCAAATCTCTACAGAAAAGATTTATTAGGTCCTTATTTTCATTTTGGCCTGAAAAAAGGCTCTGCAAATCTAGTAAAGTTGTTTTGTAAAGATCCATGAAAGAATTCAAATACAAATTCCTCATCGTATTAGATTTTATTTCATCAATAGGCTGGGATTTTTGGAGAAAAGAGTACCCTATTTTTTCATTTTACAAATTAAATTTAAAATACCTTTATTAGTGATATGGATAGATTTTTATTCGGAATTATCTTTACTGAATCTGAAAAGTAGTCTGATAAAAGTCTTGTTAATACTTTGAATTATAAAATAACGAGTAAAAATGGTACAAAACCTTTATCTTAAGAGAAATTTTTTACGTGCATCTTCGAACTTAACTTAACATCATTTATGATCTATAATAATGGAAAAACCGAAGACTGAATTCATAAAAAGACAACTAAATGATGGTAATAACACATGGCAACTCTACCTCATGTTAAAAAAGCCTTAAAGGATGCCAAAATACTTGCTATTGATGACGATGAGTGGTTTATTCGCCTTTTAGTTAAAAAGTTCCAGGATGTAGATCCAGGATTTAAAATCACTCCAGCATTGTCCGCAAATGAGGCTATCGAAAAACTACAAACTGATACGTTTGATTGTATTCTCTGTGATCATCGTCTTCCTGGTACAATCCAAGTACAAGGTAAGATTTTTCCTTCTGATGGTATCCATCTAATGCGGAAATTTACAGCTATGAATATAGATTCCCCTGTTATTTTTGTGACTGGACAGGGATCCGAGGAGATCGCATCTGAAGCATTACAACTGGGTGCGAGCGGATATTTCATCAAAAGAGTACAACCTGGATATTTCAGCCTTATGGCGACATCCATTAGACAAACAATAGATAGATATTGGCTCCAAAAGGAATTACAGAAGTCTGAATCACGGTATAGGGATTTATTTGAAAATTCAGCAGGATTAATTTTTATTCTTGACTCAGAAGGAAAATTACAGGAAACCAATATAAATTTCTTAACAATTTATGGCTATACTTTTGAAGAGAGTCAAGAACTTACCATTAAAGAATTAGCTTATCCAGAAGATTTTGACAAATGGCAAGAGATGCTTATTTCTATCTGTAAAGGCAATACAGAAAGTCGTATGCTTCGTTCTCGTACAAAACATGAACAAATCTTACATTTAGATATTACAGCAAGACCGATTTATGGAAAAAAAACTCAAACCGTAACTGGTATCCAAGCAATTGTCCGAGACATAACGCAGCAGGTGAAAACTCAACAAGCTCTTATTGATTCTGAAGAAAAACATCGTAAAATAGTTGAGGGGTCAATAGAAGGTATCATTATAATGGATCAAGAGGGAAATATCTTAGACTGGAATCCTGCTGCTTCAACAATCACTGGATTTTCCGCAGAAGATACCTTAGGTCATTCAATATGGAATATTATTGAACAGCTAGAACCAACAGAGATAGATGATTCCTCAGCAAAGATAATAGATGAAATTAAGGATTTTATGGCCCCTCATAAAATTCCTAAATCTCCGAAATTTCTTGAATATTGCATCAAAAATGCTGAAGATGGATCTAACCGTATTCTTGAGGTTGCATTATTTATCATCGAACACTCTAAAGGTTATCGAATTGCTAAAGTGATGCGTGATGTTACAGCAAAAAAGATAGCCGAGGAAGAGACCAGATCTTATGCACAACGTTTTCAAACTCTTATTGAGCAAGCCGCGATCGGTGTTTGGATAACTGATATTCAAGATGAAAGTACAATTTATGTGAATGATAGTGTGGCACAATTATTAGGTTATAGTCCTCATGAAATGATTGGAGTATCAGTATTGGACTTTGTTGAACCTAAAAGCGCTGAACTGTTAAAAGAAAAGACTAAACAACGTCTTCAGGGAGAAAATATAGAGGACAATTATGAATTAGAATTTTACAATCGTTCTGGGAAGAAAGTTTATGCTCGTGTGACTGCAGCTGCTATTAAAGACGAAAATGACCATGTTATAGAAACATATGGTTTCATCCGGGATATTACTCAAGATAGACTACGAGAAAAAGAGCTTAGAACTACTAAAGAGTTTTTAGAATCAATTATTGATTCAATGATTGATGGATTGTACACTTACGATCGAAATTTCAAAATAACTTCCGCTAATCCAAGATTGAAGGAGATGCTAGGGTATAAGAAGCACACTCTCATTGGAAAAAGTATCTTTGATATCTTCCCATCCTATGAACACGCCCGAGTCCAAGAAATCACTAAAGAACGGATGACTGGCAAAAAAAGTGGGGGTCATCTTTTACTAACTTATATGACTGCTCAAGGAGAAGAAGTAAAAGCCTCGGTCTCATCAGTCCCTCTTATAGCAGATGATAAGGTTGTAGGAGCCGTTGTTACGGCCTCAGACATCACAGAGCAAAGACGAATTGAAAAGTACCTTCGACAAGTGACTAAAGAATATGAAACTCTGGTAGCAAATTTACCTTTAGGATGGTTAAAAATTGATAACATGGGTCGAGTAATCGCTTACAATAAAAGTGCCCAAGAATTACTTGATTTTACTGAAGCGGTAGATTTAAAAACAATAAATATCCTAAATTTTCATCCTTTTCAAGAGGCAGGTTTAGCAACTCAATTTCGAGATTTAATTTATCAAAAAGTTCAGGATGAAAAAGTTTTTGATTCAGTTTTTGAAGATTCCCAGGGTATGGAACATCATCTGAAATTCTATCCTTTCCCAATTTACCATGAACTCGAACCGAGGATTTCAGCTTGGTTTTTGATTGTTGAGAAAATATGAATTCTTTTCTGAATTAGATTTGTAGATGAATTACACTTTCCTTTTCAATACTCTTTCGTGCTGCTTCGACAATCCTCAAAACATTTATCCCATCTTCAATAGAAACGAGAGGATTCGCTTTTCCCCGAATACAGTCCACAAAATTCCATATTTCATGAAGTAAGGGCTCACCATAAACTTTTATCTGCTCTCCATTCGAAAAAGGTATACTTATTGCGGAAACATCTTTATCTCCTCTTGCAATCTCTAAACTACGCATTTCTAGGATCTGAGTTAATAAATTTGCACAGAGAGTGGCGTGTGTTCCTTCAATATCAATGGTTCGAAGCTTTCCAGCGTACTCACGACTCATTAAGAAAGTAGCATAGAATTCTTTTTCTTCGGATGAAATAACAATAATACTCGAATTAGCTAGACCATTTAGCTTAACTGCAGTTGAAAAAAGCTGTAGATTTCCCTTAACAAACAATCTTATTGCAATATCAAAATCGTGAACACCAATATCCTCATAAACGTCACCAATTGATTCAATTCTATTTTCTGCTACAGCTCCACGACGTTGGAAGATAGCTGAACGAAGTTTTCCTAATAAATCTTCTCTACTAAGAATTTCACTTATTCGAGTGACTACAGGATTAAAAACCTCGATATGACCAACAATGACTTTCGTATCAGATTTTGCTAGTTTTGATCTTAGATCAATAGCTTGACTCACAGAAGGTGCAATAGGCTTTTCTATCAGTAAAGCTTTTAGTTCTGGAATATATGAAATTATTTCAGAGGCTACATTAGGGTGTGTCTCGGTAGGAGCAGCTATAATTACACCATTAGGATTTTGTTCCTCTGCCATTGCGTCTATGCTTGAGAACCAAGGTTTTTCAAACTGTCTTCCAACATCTTCAGCAATCTGGGAATTTGAATCAACAACGGAGTCTAAATAACCCAGACGTGAGAGTAAACGAGCATGATAGTATCCCATTCTACCAGTACCGACGACAGATATTCTTATTGGTTCTTCAGGCATGAATTAAATACCTCTGGATATTGTAAAAGCCGTAGTGAATAATATTTAAGTTGAATAAAAAATAGTTGCAGTTCAAAATAAACACCTTTAGTATCAAATAAACTACTAAGCACGATAAACATTCTGAGTTAATAATCCCATTAGGTTAAAGGAATGTGTCAATAGAAGTAAGCCAATGGCAAGTAGAATAAGATATCCAAATTGATTCCAGCGTTTTATGACCTTATCAAAGTAATCTCCAAATGGCAAAAGAAGAATTAATGAAATCCAGGTGGCACCAAAATAACTCGTCAGCAAATGACTTTTCATAGGATGATTTTGAAAGAGCAATCCAGCAAACATACCTGGAATTCCTAAAGTTAGAAGGTTTAGAAGAGCTAAAATTAAAGTACCGCTGATGGTTAGAATTGAACCCCACACGATACCTCGTATAAATGACTTGTTTACAATGACATGTTCCTGGGGATCTTTGAAATCACCTAGTTGTAAAATAATGGGCCCAAAGAAAGGAAAAACTATCCAGAGAAGATTAAAGATTATTGTTATAAAAACTCGAGAGGAATCTAACCTATAATTCATCCTATATCCAGTATTTCGATATAACATGAAAGTAGACAACCAGATAGGAGCTATCAACAACAAAGGTAAAATGACACCTCCGAAAATAAATATTATAATTCCATCTGTAATAGGATCGATTCTTTCTACAAGATCTGCGTAACGGCCAGTGTACCAAAAAACATAGATTAAAAGTATTAGAATAAAGGTTCCTAAATAGTGAAGTAAGTTGTTTCCGTCAAATCCCCCAAAATTTCGGAATAAGAGTGAAGCTTTTCGCGATCTAGTGACACCAAAATATTTAGAATGAGATATTGTGCTTTTTAATGGGAAATCTTTGGATGCAGTGAGGCTCTGCCTCAAAGTTGAAAGAGGAAAAGATACAGGTTGAAAAAAGTGCGAGAGATCGAGTTGGAATCCTTCAAAAGGCTCCTCAAGGATTTTGGATTGTCTTAGTTGACGATTCAATCCACAGTGAATACAAAATTCTGTTTCAGGAGGGTTGGGTTTCCAACACCTAGTACAAAACACATCTTGATCAAATTCACCTTGTTTCTTTTTTAACCTACCCCCACAAAGATGACAGAAATTATGGGCTATAGGCACCTCTTGACGACATAGAGGACATTTCATGTTTTCAGGGGGAACTGGTTCTTCCTGCTGAGAAACTAAACTAATTTCTTTTCCACATAAAATGCAGTAGGTTGTTTTGGGAACTTCCTTGTGACAATGGGGACACATTATCAATGTTTGAATATCTTTGTTTCCAACAGCACTATTATCAAGCTTGAATCCACAAAAAGTGCAAAATTGAGTTATAGGAACCATTTTCTGGCAATGAGAACATTTGATGGATTCTGCTTCGTTTTTATTTGATTTCATTGAGTCAGTTAATCCTGTCAAGACTGTTATGATTCGAGAATATTTTCTCTAAACGGATAAAAAATGATTCACATCATTAATCTTTCTCTTTTGAAATCAAAAAATTTCATAGAAATGAAGTAATAATCCATAAAAATAAAACAAAAAGCTCTAGAACAAGTATTCGCTTTTCTTGATAATATTTCTTAAGAAGATTTGCACTCCCCTTTGTAGCCATCTTCTCGTAATCCAAACCTAAAATTGTAAAAGGTTTCTTGGAAAAGGGAGCAAATAAGTAAATCTCCCAATCAATGACATCTACGATAGTATGACCTAGTGCTCCTAAGAAAAACCAACAAAGTGGTAAACCTAAAATTCCCAGAAGTAAGGCTCCTGAGAGATAAATTACAGGAAAATGTGTAAGTAACTGTCTATGACTATTTTTCTCTATTATTAGGTTAAATATAAAATCAATATCAGGAAGGACGGATCCAAGAATGAACCATATTGAATTAGAATGATCATCGCCCCCAAACACAAGTATATTAGCACAAATTAATCCAACTAAGAGATGAACATGAGGCATCATGATTTCTATCACGACATTTAAAATCCTTTGCTAATAATAAAAGTTCAGAGTTGAAGTTATGCCATATCGCACAATTCTTAAGAGACTCATGGATGAGCACATTATTACTGGCTTCATTATTCTTGATCCCTACGGAAACATATACTATCATACAGGTGCCTTTCCCCAAGCTGGTGAGAAGAGTTTTATTGATGGATATTACTTTTTATCAGAATGGGTTACATTTCCTACTTCAATTAAAGTTGCTGGAGTTAGATATAACTCTGTACTTAATGCCCATCCAAATTTTTGGTGTTTAACTAATCCTAAGGGGTATGGATCACTTGTTATACAGCTCTGTAAAAATAAGTATTATTTTCTCTGTTATTTAAAGGATGATGATCCAATGGAAGTTCAAAGAGAGATAACTAAAATGGGAGAGCTCTTTACTTAACGAAATAGAAAAAGGTGTGTGTATAGTTAATGGATTACAGCAATTTTAAGCATATATTCCGAGCTTATGATATTAGGGGGATTTTTAATGAGGAAATCACCCCACAAAATAATTTTCGGATTGGTTTAGCATTTGGTACTTTTTTGAAACTTGAACAGGGATTAAGAGATGAAATCGTATTTATCGCCTATGATATTCGACAAACGAGTTCTTTATTAGCACAAGCATTTGCTGCAGGAGTTATGGTTACAGGTATCAATATCGAATTTTCAGGAGAACCACTTCAATTTGGCGCGTGCATGTTCACAGCTTGGAAAAGCAATGCATTGGCTACAGCTTTTATCACTGCTTCTCATTTACCCCCAGAATGGAATGGAGTGAAGTTTTATTACGGTACTGGCGTAGGATTCTCTGAACAAGATAATATGAGAATTCGTGATATATTTATCAAAGGGAAGTTCTTGACCCCAGAGTGGGATAGAGTAGGACAAATGACAGTCACCAATCTGAAAGAAGAATATACCAAATTTTTAATATCTAAGTTCTCCTTAAAGCGAAAATTAAAAGTTGTTCTTGATTGTGGTAATGGAGCTTCATGTCTCTCAGCACCCGCGATTCTCCGTGGTATTGGACTAGAAGTTACTCCTATATTCTGTAATGTAGATCCCACTTTCCCAAATCGGAGTTCGGAACCAAATGAAAAATCACTGAGAATTCTTGCTAAGAAGGTGAAATCTGAGAGTGCTAATTTTGGAGTCGGTTTTGATGGAGATGGTGATCGTGCTGTTATTGTTGATGATAAAGGACGAGTTCTCTTGGCAGATATTACTGGATTGATCTTAGCTAAGTTTATGATTAAAGAAACACCTAATTTAAACCGTGTACTTGCTAATGTTGAATGCTCACTAGCTTTAGAAAAAGTACTGTCACCACCCGCCATTATTGATCGTATTAAGGTTGGACATACATTTCTAACTGCTGATGCACAAAAAAAGACTGATACTCTAATAGGAATTGAATCAAGCGGTCATATGGTGTTTCCAAAAATTTTCCTTTTTGATGATGCAATGATAATTCCTCTGAAACTTGCAGAAATTCTTTCAAACCAGAATCTAACTTTATCAACGCTCGTCGATGAACTTCCCACTTTACATAAACGAAGAATTGCTGTTTCATGTCCCGACAGAGTAAAGTTCATAGTCATCTCAGAATTATTAAGTGGTCTCCAATCAAGTTACGATAATATCAATCCTATTGATGGTATTGGTATTCCAATTGGGAAAGAATCTTGGGTGTTAATTCGTGCTAGTAATACGGGCCCCAAAATACGTATCACAGTCGAAGCTGAAACAGAAACACACGCAAATGATCTTTTATCAGAATTTCAAGGTCATATAAAAGCCAAGATAGCCGAAATGAAAGATTTGAATATCGATTAGAGATTGTAAGTTTTAATAATATCTTTAATGAAATTGTCTATCTGTAGAAACACTCTCTCTATTGTGATCAATATTACATTAATCAATCAGGAAAGTCATATTATGGCAAAAATAATTGGAATGATCGGCGGAACAGGCCCACAAGGCCAGGGTTTGGCATTAAGATGGGGACTGGCTGGAGAATCGGTAATCATGGGATCACGGCAACAAGAAAAAGCTGACAGAATTTCAGCAGAAGTAAATGAAAAATTAGGAAAAGATTTAGTTATTCCACGAACAAATGAAGCTTGTGTTAAAGAATCAGATATTATTTTATGTACAACACCTTTTGATTATATCGTTAAAACAATAACTCCTTTTCTTCAACATTTTACTTCTGATCACATTATTGTTGATGTAACGGTGCCCCTGAAATCCTTTGAGAAAGGAAAAATGGTAGACGTTTTACCAGAATTAGAACAAGGAGCAAAAAGCGCTACAGAGTTGTTACGTAAAGTGATCCCAAAGGACGTGCCTCTAGTTGGAGCTTTTAAAACCCTATCAAATGCAACCCTTCAAGATATTGACCGCTTACCAGTTCTTAACCAGGATGTATTCATTTTTGGCCGTGATAAACAAGCAAAACACGTGATAAAGGAAAAATCGGCTTTAATAAAAAATCTGAGACCCATAGACTCTGGTGGAACTTTGTCCGCTAGACACGTTGAACGTTTCACTGCTTTCTTAATTGGCCTTAATCGTCGGTATAAAACTCATGATTGTGGATTTAATGTAACAGGTCTTACAGAACGAGACTGGTAATTGTCTCCTTTTTTCTTTCTTCTATTTACAAAGAGAAAGTCCTTCTTATTTTGATAATCAAGGATCTAACTTAGAGGAAACTTAATGCTGCTTGTACAGTTTTATGAATTCCTTCGTTCGATGATCCATAGTCAATCACTTGGACCGTTTTTGAGTTTAGGTATAGACAAATCTGATACCTTAATTGAACGAATTATGGATAATTTCTTGTTCTTGCGTATCTATGTCATATATTTTAAAGATCTCTAGGTTTATATCATTGAGTCGTTTTAATTGGGCGGAACTCGCTTCTTGGATGCTCCAAGGTAGACTATGAAGATTTTGTATGTTATTATGCATTTTTATTAGATTTGAAGGCATTTTAATTGGCAGATCTTTTAAAAATCTGATTGGAATCTTTGGAAAGATTGTTTTTACTGAAGTAAATCGCTGCATCAGGTAAAAAGACATTAATCTTGAATTCAATAATGCTTCAAGATAAATTAATTCAGAAATAGGCCTATTGGGTTTTAGAATGATCATGTAAACATCACAAACACAAAAATGTTGATTAGGGTCATATACAGCAATTAACTCATGACCTATTCGTCGAAGCATAAGTTTTGGCTGTAAATAGTTGTTGAAATCTTTAAAAATAGACTTGTTATATTTATCGAATCTAATATAGCGAATACTTTGATCTAAACGGTATTTTCTAATAGATCGGCCAGCTATTAAGGGTACAAATTCAGAATTAAGCTTATTATCTCTTGTTGAAGTTGATGTAAATCCGAGCTCAATACCTCGTGAGATTTGAACAATTTCTCTCAAAGGAATAGAATTTCTTTGGATTTTTTCTAAAATCATTTTTATTCTGGTACCAGGTGTTGGTAATAATAATTCATATGGATTATTCCAAATCTTTCTTTGAATGAGAGTTTGCTTCGTAAGGGGTAGATAGGGGGGATCTAAGGTATTCCCAACCCTTTCAAACTGAATTTTATGATTGTCACGTTCTTTTTGACACATATTCCTCTGTAGAAATATAATGCAGGATTCTACATGAATTCCAGGAAAAATTTGATTATCAAAATTAATTATCTTAAGTATTTTAACATTTTGCAATAAGAATTGCCTGATATTTTGGTAATGATAATTGCTTAATAAATTACTAGGGATAATCATCCCTAACAAGCCCTTATCACGTAATAGCTGAATCGATCGTTCAATGAAAAGAATATAACTTTCGATCTCAGGATCAAACGCTTGATATAACTTCCTAAAGAGAATTTTTTCATCATGCGAGAAACTAATCCCATAGGGGGGATTTCCAAGAATAATATCGAAACCACCTTTCGAAATTACTTCTGGCCACTCTAAAAACCAATGGAAAAGATATTTAACTCTTTGAGAATCTATTTCCTTAAGATTATGGTTTGAAATAAAGGATCTATAAAGTTTTTGTGTTGACCAGGAATTATTCCATCCAATTGGTGTTGAAATACATCCTAATAAGGTATTACCTACTTTAAGAGATATATTAGTAAGTTTGTGATCCATTTTTTGATAATTGCTGTAAGCTAAGTGAACTGATTCAGGATTAATATCTAGTCCAAAACAATGTAGGGCTTCTTCCTTTCCTATTGTATATGTCCGTTTTTGGAATTTCTTTGTAAATTCAATTAAAAATCGTCCATCTCCAACAGCTGGATCTAAGATTCTCAGCTTTTCATCTTTTTGTGCTGGTTCTCGGAATTCTTCCCAATATTCGAGGAGTACATTGACGATATATTTAATAATTGGATGTGGTGTGGGAACCGCTCCAAACTTACTCACTGAATCTGTGGTTACCATGATTTTTCTCCATGGAATTAGTAATGACTCTTGTGGAAGTGTTTCGTATATTGAAAACCAAGTTATTCCAGAATCACTTCAAAGGTCAACTTATAAAATTTATAAATCTCCTCATAGATTCTCGTTTCTCTCAGTAATAAACCATAAAAAAAACAACAAAAATTGTCCATAAATAAAAGTCAGACATATTTAAGGAATTAAAGTGAGCAAAATGAAATTTGAGGAGTTTAGTTTTGCTGAAGCACCAAAAATTAGAGGTGATCTTCCAGGTATTCGGTCAAAAAAAATCCTACAACGACAAAGGGAGATAGAGGGGAGCGCTCTCTCTTATCCACTTGGGTTACCAATTGTTATGGAGGAGGGAAGAGGTGCAACAGTTAAAGATATTGATGGTAATGTATTTATTGATTTTTTTGCTGGAGCTGGAGTATTAGCGCTCGGTCATTGCAATCCTATCATCTTAAAAGCAGTAAAAAAGCAGCAAAACAAAATCACACATACATTAGATTTTCCAACTGAAATACGACTTGAATTGATTGAAAGAATAAGAAAAATTATGCCAGGTAGCCTGAAAGACAATGTAAAAGTTCAATTTGGGGGGCCTACTGGATCAGATGCAGTGGAAAGCGCCATCAAACTAGCTAAATATAATACAGATCGTCACTCCTTGATTGCGTTTGAGGGTAGTTATCATGGAATGACTGCTACTGCATGTTCTTTAACTTCTGGAAAATTTTGGAAGGAAAAATATATTCCTATGATACCTGAAGTTCATTTTATTCCATATGCTTATTGCTATCGTTGTACTCTTAATAAAACACGAGATAATTGTAAATTAGATTGTGCAGCATTTTATGAGCATATTCTCGAGGATCCTCATTCTGGTGTCGTTCAACCAGCAGCATCTATCATTGAACCTATTCAAGGGGAAGGGGGATCCATTGTACCTCCAAATGAATACATCAAAAAAATTGAAAAAATAAGCAGATCTTATAATGTCCCCATAATTTTTGACGAAATTCAGGCTGGATTTTGTAGAACTGGCGAATTTTTTTCTTTTCAACATTCAGGAGCTTCTCCAGATATTATAACGATGTCTAAAGCTTTGGGTGGAGGATTTCCTCTCTCTGCTATAGCTTATAGAGAAGATCTTGATGTATGGAAAAAAGCAGCGCATATAGGGACATTTAGGGGAAATGTGACCGCAATGGCGGCTGGTGTGGCCTCTATAGACTTTTTTACAGAAAATTCAGTCAATAGTCATGTTAATGAAATTGGAGCTTTCATTCTTAACAAATTAAAAACATTGGAGATTAACTCCAATATTGTTGGAGAAGTAAGAGGTAAGGGGCTCATGCTTGGTGTGGAGTTTGTTGAAAATAAAGAAACTAAAAAACCTGCACCAGAGTTTACAGCTAAAGTGAGAGAAGAAAGCTTCATTCGGGGATTACTCATTGAACTTGGTGGCCATTACAATAACGTTGCTAGATTCTTACCCCCCCTCATCATAACAAAGGAATTAGCGGGAATAGGTGTGGAAATATTTGAAGAGGCTGTAAACAAAGTAGAGAAAAGCGTCTTTTAATACTCCCCCCAAAGTTTAACAAATCGTGTGTAGAATTCCATGGCTTTTACAAGGTGATCAATAGGAACTTGATCCTCTGTTGTGTGAGCAAATTTATCATTTCCAGGCCCAAAACCTATTGTTGGAATATCAAAAATTCCTTTCGTAGCTGCACCATTCGTTGAAAATCGCCAGTAATAAAGCATCGGGTCTTTATCAAATTGAGTTTCATAAGCTTTAATAGCAGTTTGAACTAAGGGATGTGATTCTTCCATATACCAGGAAGGATAATAGGCTTTTACAGGGTAGATAACCCCATTCTTACTTTGATATTTGTGTTCTGGAACATAAACTTCTGCTTTAGCCCGTTTTACCGAATCTAGAGATTTAAATTCATTGAGAACACTCTCTTCTGAATCTTCTGAGGTTAATCTTCTATCTATATGGATTGTCGTGCTATCTGAAGTAGCATTAATGGAAGGGGAGGTTGAGCGAATATCAGTAACAGACACATTTCCTTTGCCAAATATGGGATCAACTTTGAGTTTGGAGTCCATTCTCTCAATATCTAAGATTATGGGGGCCATTTTATAAATAGCATTCTCTCCATATTCTGGGGCTGCGCCATGGCTTGAAATACCAGTTGTATGGACTTTTACGTCAATTCTACCCCGATGGCCAATAGCAATATTTAAATTGGAAGGTTCACTAAGAACAACAGCCTCTGGAATCACACTGTCTTCTTTGATAATATATTGCCAGTTTAATCCTTCATAAATTTCCTCTTGAACAGAAGCAACAATATAGAGTGTAATGTTCTCCGGGATCCCAATTTCTTTCAAAATATTTCCAACGTAGATGATCGAAGCAAGCCCCCCTTTTTGATCACAAGCCCCTCGTCCAAAAATAATTCCATTTTCGAGTTTTCCTTCGAAAGGGTCATATTCCCAGCTTTCTGGATCCCCAACTTCGACTGTATCCACATGTCCATCAATAGCAAGAATTTTTTCACCAGTTCCGATTTTTCCCAATAAATTACCCATGCTATCGATCTGAATATTATAACCAATTAGTTCCATTTCTTCTTTTATTCGTTCAATAACTTGAACTTCATTTCCAGTTGTAGAAGGAATGGCTATTAATTCCCTAGTAAAGTCTGTTACTGTTTGTTTAAGAGACTTAGCAGTATTTTTTATCTTAGTGTTCATAGTTATTACCTAGGTAACCTTTTCTTTGATAGCTTATACTCATATCATAAATATTGAGGAATATTTTGTGTTAGTATTGGCTAATTTGATAATTTCTCCTTGCTTCTTTAAAAACATTGAGCCAATTTTTCTTCTATTGATGAGGAACAGTGCTAGTGACTAAAGATCTACTCATTGAATCCAATAACTATTTATAGCTGATAGAGGTAAAAAAACCTAGCTTAGCTTAACGCTAAAAACTAAGGTAAGAAAGGTATAACCACATAAGAAAAAGAGTATGAAGACTTGTGAATATAAAGATTGGTTATTATTCCTATGGAAAATTTCCTTTTAATGAAGAAATACATTTAGAACATATTAAAAAAGGAATTTTCATACGATATTCAACGACTCAGCCCATCTGTATGGGATTTAATGAAATGAGGTTCATAAATTGCAGAATGATGTAATTTTCTCGGTATTTGACCGCAAAAAAGGCCCTGTTATATTATATTCTTCACTAGATTCCCCAGACAGCGCGAAAAAGGTCGCAGTCAGATCATTTATTGCCATTGGTGCAATGGAGGAGCAAACAGATCTGAGCGGTAAACATGCTGTAGTACCTCTACCAGGTCTTAATAAAATAGCCTTCTATTACATGTTTAAAGTAGAAAGAAAAGAAACAAGTGATGAACCACCCTTATGGGCCACAATCGGATACATGAATGAAAGTACTGAATCGATTGATTTTTATCGTACTTTACCTATTATTCAAGAACATATCCAAAAAATCGTTGAATTGATTCAGAAAAACTTTTCTTATTCAGATCATGATAATACGTTGAATACTGTAATCATTGAATCCATTTCATCTCTCCAGACACTCCAGGAGGAGTCAGTAAAACCCACTCCTGGCCCTATGCCTGAACCAACTATAATTCCGCAAGAGGTTACTACTCCAGAAGTCAGTTATGAGGATTTCAAGATTGGTGATCTTTCCTTTTTATTTGAGTATTTTCCCGAAGATCTTGACAAAGTGATTTATGCACTTATGCTCGAAGAACCAGTTTTAATCATTGGTAATATTAAGGACATTGTACAAAAAGTTGTTGCTTCACTTGAATTTCTTGTTCCTCATAGACTTCTAACAAAGAAATATCTAACTACTTACATTGATCCTAAAGGTAACGACATCTTAATCTGTTCTTCTCATGTCAATTTCTTGAAGAAATACAAGACTTTCGTTAATGTTAATGTCGATAAACGTAAAATAGATTCAAAAATAAAGGGAGTCCCATCGATTAGCAATTTAATTAATACTCTTCAAATTGCTCCTAAAAATACGCAGAGAACGGTTATCAAAACTTATGTTGATAAACTCCTTGCAAAAGCTGCTAAACTCATGGAATTATGTGAGAAAGAACAGATAGGTCGTGGGGAAATTTACAATTTTCGTGGCGATTTAAAAGGGGATGAACTCAATGTCGTTATTGCTTTGGTTCGAAAATATGCACCGCAGTTCGAAGGAAAATTATTCCATTTTGCACGATCACTGGTATAATCTCCACCATTCCTAACATCAAAGCATCTAAAAACGTAGAACAGCACAGAATGAATCAAACACCTCAAATGCTTTAAATAGAGTGAGAACACCAATAAATGAAAATTTGACAAGACTCGGGGACAGTTTAGGGTGTTTCTGTAGCTTATCGAATCCATTTCTTAAAACATTGAATAATGGCTCCATTTATTATGGTTTATATTAGCCTTAATTCTTCAAAAGAAGAAGAAACAAATGACGGAAAAAGCACGCCTCTGTTACAAGGATGTGATAATTTTGTATTTTATCACTCATCACAGTATTAATTGATCTTACTGAATTGAGTCTTGTATTTACCTGAATATTACAAACTTTCAACAAAAATAAGAACAATATTAAAATAAAAAAAATTGATTCTTTATAACTCCTTTTACTCATTTTAACAAGTTGATTTAAGTTGCCAACATTGATAGATGCTGCGCTGGAAGCATTAGTTAAGCTATTAACTTTTATTGTAATATATTTCTTCGAGTTATTACCAGGTATAGTAATGGGCTCCCTAACAGTAATAATTGGCATTATAGTATATTTCGTTGGGAAAAAGAAAAATCTGCAATTGATGGATCATGCGTTTAAATTAGTCAATCACACGGGGGGAGACAAGATAGTTAATTTTGATTTAGTAGAAGAGAGCACAATAGGAAGAACTTATCTTGGAGAAGTTAAACCAGAGCTTTCATTGACTAATTTTCGCGTCCATTTTGCAATGGTACAACGACATCTCCTTCTAAGCAAAATAGCATCTATACTAAAAAAACGCTGCGATTATATTCTTCTAGAAGCTGAACCAAGTGACAGAGTTGTCAAACGTTATCAACTTGAAATTCTACCAAAACGTGAAGAAAAAAGGATCAAGGCCTTGGTAGAAATGCTTGGAAAATTAGAAACCATGGAAATTGGAAACCCTAAGCTTGAGGAAATATTCATATTCCGGGTAAATGATGCTGAATTTTTTCATAAAGCGTTTCATGTGGGCAAGCGACTCATTAAGAATCTTTACTCTCAAAGAAATCACCTTATTAGGCTTTCATATTATCCACTAGAAACACCCTCCATCCGTTTAGTCGCGGAATTGAACGAGAGATTCAACCCTAAAATATTAATCGAAATATTATTCGATTTAACAACTAATATAACAAAACTTGGCAATAAAGGATATTATGCAAAACAACGTCACTTACGTGTATTTAAAGATAAAAATGTTGAAAAAGATAAACAACGCCGTTATAAAGATAGACGACGCCGTTTTGAATAAATGATGAAAGTAAGGATTTATTGAGAAAGGTATTAGCTTTTCTCACAAATTTCTTCGATATTAATCTTTTCTCTTTTAAGCATGAGCAATTTGAATTTTTTCGTCGCTCTATCTTCGAATCCTAAATACATTTACAGATTTAGGGGCTACAGGCGAACGTGCAATTACAGTTAAAACGTTGAAAAAAAAGATAAATAGTGTTGTGTGAAGTAAATATGTAGCAGAAAACACCAGAATAAATTTTTTATTAGGATTTTTGATGAGATTTCTAATTTTCTTGTTGAGCTTGAATAGATCGAATTTTATTACTGATTTTTTTTCGTAGATCAAACACATCTATTAATTCCCCAGAACTATCGAAAATTGTTAAGGGATCAGAAAAGATTACTTTTTGTGGTCGTTTGGGAAAACGATAGATTGGTAATTCTACGTATTCTCCTTCCAAGTCGTCTGCATATATGCGGATGCTGAAACCTTTGATTCCAATAGCTGAAGTAGCTATTGATAGAGCTACTAGTGAGAATTCACTCCATTTGTATTCAAATAAACGTTTACCCACCTTTAATGAGAAATTATTTTTCCCTAGGATTATCTCCCTCCTGACATAACGAGTATAGTAGAGGTAAGTGAGCGTAAGGCCTCCGATAAATAGAACAATAACCGAACCCAGATCAATTGCAATTAATATCTCTCCCAGAACCTGTGCTATTGACAATCGAATTAATACAAAACCTATCGTTTCGATAGCTATAGTTGTTAAGAAAATAATAAATATTGTTAAGCCTGCTTTAGTTTTTATCATTATTGGAAATGGGTCTTGTTTTGTAGAGGTTGTATTTTGAGTTTCTGCTTTGGCCATTCATATACCTCTTACTCTTTTCCTTTTTTCAGATTTTTCGGGTGAAAGATTTTCGCACCACGCCGAGCAATAAAACTGTCTGAATTGTATATTGCTATATTTTTGAGATCAGCATACACTAAACCTAGCTCACGGGATGTATGACGATTAATGTTATGGATGACTTTGGAAGGAAGCTTACCTTCGCCAAAAAATAATAACCAATACCATTCAAATTCCATTATTTCCCTGACACTGCCAGATTCACGCATATAACTAACTAATGTTGACCATCTTGCGTTTGTAGCATTTTCAAGGTGTATTGCTGCACATCCAACCCTATAAGTAGGAGAAGCCATAAATGAAAAAGCTCTAGATAAGACGAAACCTCTGTCTCTCACTCCTCCATAAATCAAGGAGTCAATGTCATGTTTTTGGTGATCTTCTTTCCTTTTTTTACGCATACTAGCAATATTAAAATCTCTAATAGCAACATTAAAAGTCGCAATCCAACGTCCCCCTTTCATCATTAGTTCTTTTTCTACGTAACGGAGATATTCTTCCTTCTTAGTCAATTTTTGAGAAGACACAGTTTTTCGTTTTCGCTTAGCTTTTTAAGATCTTCCATAATAACCAAAAAATAAAGAAGATAAAAACATTACAAAAAAATTTTTTCACAATCAAAATTATCTAGGATTAGAAAAAAAAGGGGGAGAGGGGAAAGAATTCTACTCTGGTGGGATTGAAGCATAGATTGTTGAAAAGTCCACGCCTTTTTTGGTGTAGTAGCTTTTCATATACAGATAAATTACTATACCAATAATAACGAGAACCAAGACTGTATAGAATCCCCAGTTGAAAGTGTCGATAATAGTATCTAAATCGGTGAAGTCAGGAATAAGCCCAGTTCCTTTGTCCGCGTCATATGCGAGAAGAGGCACTATCGGCATGGCTCCAAGCAGTGGTAGAGCCTCTAAACCTTCGAGAGGGATTAGAATACCGAATTCTCCGAGGATCACCAGATCCAGGTAGATGTTACATATTAATGCAATTATTCCTATAAGAACGACTGCTTCCATGCCTATTATCTTGGGACGCCAAGCAGCTCTTTCGTACACGTCTTTAAGTTTTCCCGGAAGGACTATTGCTGCAACGCAAGCCATTGTGAAAAATATTCCGTCTAGTAGATCTGTTGCTGTTATCCCGTTTCCAAGGATTTCAGCAAGGATGGGGATGTGTAGCTTTCCTTCACCTAGACCAAATAGTCCACTCTCAGCAAACGCACCAAAAACTGCAACTATTGCACAAAAGAGGATTGCAACTGTTGGGGAGTGCCAACGTTCGTCTACGCGTGCAAAAGCCTCAGGTAGAGCACGATCAAAGGACATTGCAAAAAGTATTCGTGATGAAGTGGTTATGAACGGTGGAAGGTCGTTAGCTAACCAGAGAACAGCAGCAGTTGCGAATAATATCGCTAAGAAGCCAAATCCGAGTCCATCAGCGGCCATTACTGCAACAAAGGGCATCCAACCATAACCAGTTAGTGTTGGGTCAGAAGTAGTAGTTCCATAATTATTGAATCCCAAAGCTTGGAAGAACGTCCATCCACTGGCATGAGTTCCAACGGAAGCTGCCATACTTAGTAAGGTACTGATTGACATGTAGACACCTAAGATTATGAACCCTGCTGCAAGATGAGAAATTGGCAATGACCTATTTGCTTCTTTAACTTCTCCAGCAGCGAAAGAAATAGCTGCATACCCAATCCATGACCAGTAGGCTCCTAAAATTGCTGTATTCACTGCTGTAAAGTAATCAGGTGCCGCTTCAGCGTCGATTCCCGAAGCTACTGCGTCTGCAATCCATTCATTAGCTGTACTTCCAGTAACATTTTCAATTCCTTTTAACATGGCACCAGAGTCTAAAGCACCCAAAAGAAGGGATAAATATATTCCTATAGTAATCACTGCAGGAATCCAAAACATTAGGTGCAGGAATTTACCAGTCATTGAAGTTCCAAAGAAAGCTATTGCTGCGAAAGCAAAAATGAATATTATTCCTATTACAGTGTACATCAAAGCATTGTCTAGGAAATCGACATTAACATCTGCAACTGGCAAGAACAACACAGCGAATTCAACGACAGCGACCGCAATCAATCCGTAGGAGATTGCAATCCCTAGGAATTCAGCCCATGCTGAAACAAAGCCAATACCAGGACTGATTGTTCTTGAGATATAGACATATCCACCACCAGCTCGTGGCATAGCAGTAGCCATAACTGCGAAAACGAATACAGTGGCAATAGCAGCGATACCAGTTATAAGGAACGCGATAACTAATGGATCAACTGGAAGAATCATGTCATCTGGATGGAGGGGGGCCCAACCTGTGGTTTGGAAAACTCTTTTCTGCCAACCACCACCGATAACGTTGCTAAGAATAAAGATTGTGGCTGTAACAACCCCGATTTCCCGGACTAATCCGGTAGCATCACGAACATAGGTTTTTGATTCACTCATTTAAGTCACCTTTTAAGTCCATAAAAGACTTTTTTTAAATTTTAATCTAATGGTTACCGTTGATTCTTTGTAAATATCTCTGAGAAAGAACATTTACGTTTTTCTACTGCGATCAACATAGTTTCTTTGAGTGTAATGCTTGTGTTGGTTCGAGTTCATCAAACCATTTAAGCATTCAGCACAAAAATTCACACGGTTATGTTCCGATTATAAAACTTTCGAATAAATGATAGTCAATTTATTTTGATTTTTCTTTTGCATAGGCGAGTTAATTGATTTTATTCTAAACTTAATTCTTCTAAAGGTAAGAGATTCCTAAACCCTTCCTAAGAACAATTCTTTCCTAGTTAAAATATATATGGACACTTACAAAATAGATAAAGGCAAAAATTATATGGTAATAATATTAGAATTAAGTCCTTATTAGATCAAAGGGAAAATTTTACCAGAAAACATCGTAAATGGTGAAATTCAAAAAAAATCCCAATTACCTATAAATACTCGATGATAAATTTTCGAAAAATTAATAATAAGATATCTTATAGAGGAGTGTGCAACCCAATAAAACAAAAAGATGCTTAAATAATAAACAAACTCAATTGAAATGCTGGTGAAAAAACTGGTAAGATTTTTCTTTTGCACTGATATACATGGTTCTGAAGCAGTTTGGAGGAAATTCCTTAATACAGCAAAATATCTTCAAGCTGACGTTTTGATCATGGGAGGTGACATCACAGGAAAGCGTATAGTACCTATAATTCAACAATCAGATGGAACATGGAAAGGTAGTATTTATGGTGTAGCTGAACAAAATGTCATTATGAAAACCGATGAGGAAATCATAGATTTTGAAAAACGAGCAAGGTTCGCTGGTTGCTATCCGCATCGCTTAACAGCTGAAGAAAATGAAAAACTTGCTGCCTCTGACTCTCTAACTGATGATGGTAAAATGATCAAAGGGGGTGCTCTTGATAAACTATTTGACCAAGTGGAAGCCAAAGGATTACAGATTTGGATTGATATGATTGATGATATAATGGAAGATGGAACTAAACGTGTACCAGAAGGAACTAGAATAATAATTTGTCCTGGGAATGATGATAAATTTGCGATTGATGATATTATAATTAAAGATCCTAGGGTTATCTTTGGAGAGGGAAAAAAGGTTGATCTTGATGATCATCACGAAATGATAAGCTATGGGTGGACGAACCCCACTCCGTGGCATACTTACAGAGAGACAGACGAGGAAACCATTAAACAGAAGATCGAGGAATTGATTCCACTTATCAACAATATGGAAAACTCAGTCTTTTGTTTTCACTGTCCTCCATATGATTGTATTATCGATGAGGCACCACTCCTAAAACCAGACCTATCATATGTTGGGTACCGAGGTGGAGAACCTATTAGAGGGCCCGTTGGATGCAAAGCAGTTAGAGAAGCAATCGAAAAACATCAACCAATAATTGGTCTCCACGGGCATATTCATGAATCAGCTGGTTATACGAAGATTGGTCGAACGTATGTCATCAATCCTGGTAGTGAATATACTGAAGCTATCTTAAAAGGATTCCTTATAGAACTCAAAAAAGGTAAAATGACAAAAATGCGGAGAGTAGAAGCCTAATTCTGTTTATATCTTGTTATTTTAAATTAAAAAAAATAAGATATTCAATCTGCTTGTCAAATATATATAATTATCCTCTAACACCCTTAGATTAGATAAAAAAGGATTTAAATATTCCGCTAAAGGCTGATTATATATTAAAAAAAATTGAAGGTTAAAGAATGGATACTTCAGCAAAGGCCCATAATGATGAACTTATGAAAGCAGGGTATCAACTCTTGAAACGTTGTGACGATGAGGGAATTTCTTGTTTTCTATGGGGTGGTGGGGCAATATACCACATGCTTGGAGGAAGACTTAATTATAGAAAAATGAGTGATCTGGAATTTTTTCTGCCAAAAAAGTATGATCACCGTGTTCAGAATCTCCTAGAAGATTTCGGGTTTATTCCCTATACTACTTTCAATAACATGCAAAACATGTCTAGAACACCTAGAAGAGAATTTTACCGTCCTAATCGTGAACTATCTGACCTTGAAATCGAAGAAGTAGAACATGGGAGGAAAAGTAACATTGATGATGTCAAATTTCAAAAAATTGAACTATTTGTGGATGGCATTAAAATGTGTTGGACATTCAATTTCAAGGAATTGCCTTCAGATTATAAGAAAAGTCTTATATCCCCTCCAGGGTTTCAATTGGCTCTCAAAGCAAACGCTATCCATTCTGATGACTTTGATCTCAAGGATGTTCAAGACATTTCAAGTGTAGTTAGTTCAAGTTGTTGTGAAGAAGTTACAACAGAAGACACTATATTTAAAGAGCCAAATTTGGATGGGGATATTAGTTACTCTATTGGTACCAGAATTTTCAGACTTTTATCTCAAAAGAAGTATGAATTTCCCAGTACAGTAATTAAGAATTTCAATGAATGTCTTAAATATCCAAAATTATCTGAAAATGGCAAAAAAATACTATTACAATTAATAGAATTCTTAAAACCTTTTGAGGAACAAGATTTAGGTGCAGGATTGATAGCTAAAGCCAAGAAGGAAAAACCTCGTCGTGTTGACGCAAGATAGAAACTGATTTGGATTATTGTCTAAACTACCTCTATAAGATAGTTATCCCCCATCGGGACAATATTATTTTCACTTAAGCATGTATTAAATAATTAATTGGCACTATATTTTAGGATTCATATCTTTATCCTCTGGTTTTTCAAGTAAGTGTTTCCCACTAAAGATCCTGAATTCACCAACAGTCTTAGTTGTTTCAACAGGTCTGTACCACCTCTTAGATGCACCTACTTTTGCTCTAGCGCGCCAGCTACGGTTTTTGGGAATTTCTGCGAAGTAATTAAGCATTTTATCAATCTTTTCACTAATATTGTTACGTTGTTCTTCAGAAAGCTCTTGAAATTCTGGTAAAACATTTTTAATATTGGTTAGGTTTGTAGTTACGGTATGGTAGAATCCCCAAGCATATCCTCCTTTTTGTAAATACTTTTCGCCAATATATTTGATATTTATAATCTCTGGTAAGTCATCAAATCCTATATCGTGAGCTAACAATAACATCACGGTATCAGCAACATCCTTATAGTTCATAAAAACAATTTGAGTTTTACCAAGGAACAACTCGGCTAAAGGAAGAGAAGGAGAATCTAATTGCAGTCTTTTATGGTCCAGTTCAATATCATGATTAAATTTCATTTTACCGTAGAATACATCACAGAACCACCAATTTTTTGGATGGATGTATATTCTACGCTGACTTGCTGCTGTTGATAATGTTGGCTTTCGTTTTAAATAACCTAACTTTTTCATAAATTTGTCCATTTTTTTCATATGTTTGTAGGAAATTGCTCCATCTATATCTGTGATTTCTATCTTGTCTCCAAGTCTTTTCATTTTTTTGTATAATTCTTCTAGCCCATGGGATTGAGTATGCAGTCGTATGGCTAATCCCCCTACTAATCGAAAATGGACACCGAATTCTTCAGCTTGAGTAACTAATTTCATTGCTTCTTCAATAAAAACGTTTAGAGGAACGACTCCATCCCATTCTTTGGGCATATCAACTGATACACCCTCTTTTTCTTGTAACATGGCAGATATTCCTCCTTTTATATTTATTATTAGAATAAATTTGGATTTTCACTTAATAAATGCTTCGAGAAAATTAAGATATTTCTTCATATCCTAGATGCAAAATTACTCTCAATAATTTTCCTTTCAATCGGTGTTATATTGTAGATCAAAAATACTAAATCATCCATGAAGGTATGGAGTACTTTGAGTTCATTAAATTTGGCCATTAATTCCATGTATTGATCATTCTGCAGAGAAGTTGCTTTAGAATTCTGAAATTCAAGAGTCAAATTTTGATAAAGCTTCTTAAAATTTTGGAAATCAGTTCTTTTCTGATTAAATTGAAAGAATTCGTCTTCCTCAATTATTAGATTTAAGAGATCTTTAAATTTTGCCCCAACACATTGATATTTGGAATATGTTTCCCCTAAAGTATGAAATATTTCAATAACCGGCCGAAATCTTAGCTGTTTTACGATTTCTTCAAAATTTTTAGTTTCAAGAAGCCTTGCTAGTTTTTTACGGAGATTAGGAGTCTTTGAACCATTAATTCGTGGAATTCTTATTGAATTAACATAAGCCTTATCAAAATCTTTGCTTGTTACAAACTCTTTTGAATACACAGCGTGCTGGAGCCACCAAGCAGTCAGTGAAGATTCTAGTAAACCCGCAACAGCGAATAGGGATAAAATATCTTGTGAATAATTCGAAATGATATTGATTACAGTCTCATGAGTTAACATAACACCTTCCTGATCCACCCATGTTTTTATATTCAAATTAAATTTAGGTTTTGTTTGATAGGAAATTATCCGCTGAGCAATAATCTTAGGGATTTGTTGTCGGTTTAGCTTTTCAATTGGAGTTCTTTCATGCAAAAAACTACGTGCTGGAAATAAGAACCCAGTTGATATCGTTGCTTTTTCTATTAGTGGTATAGTGCCTTTTTTTGTGCGGAATTTACTGCTCATTCCTCGAAAAACCGCCAGATCCAAAAATTGATACTCATCACTGTAGAGACGACGAATAATCTCTAATTCTGGGGTACTAACTCCCACCAGTAAGTTATCTACCATTAAGGCGTCAAAAGATGATACAATACTTATTTGATCAAAATCATTTCCGGTTGAATTCCATATTCCAGTTTGATATTCTTGAGGTCTAATATCTGAGTTCTCTTTTTTTGCAATTATTGCGCATTGTTCTTGTAATTGTCCAGTGAATTGATTACCAAGATCAAGAACTTCAACTAAGTAAAAATCAGTTAAAAGGATTTTTCTGAACTCAGTCCATCTTTTGGAATAAATTATAGGTTTAGGTAATAGAAAACAGAGGATACCACCTGGTTTTAGAAGAGAAAGTGAATGCAAAGTAAAAAAAATAGAACTTTCAGAATAAATTAGAGAATTTTGACCAAATTGGCATTTTTTTCGAATTTGTGTCCATTCGAGTTGTGAATAAAGAGCGTTATGAGGGGGATTGCCAATAATTATATCAAATTTGGTAGGTAAAACTGAGGGGAAATTTAGAAAAAAGTCACCTTGTTTTAGCTTAACTTCATAAGAAGTACTTTTAGCTAACTGAATTAATTCCTTTTTAGCAATTTTAAGCAGAGAAGGATCAATGTCAATTCCGAAAAGCTTTACATCAGAGACAAATGAGGAAATCATTGGAATCAACGAAATAAAGAAAATACCTTTACCAATTGCTGGATCTAATACCGTTATTGGTCTTGATTGATAATCATAGGGAAACTGATCTATAACACGCTTCAAAATTGCTTGTACTAGTGGTTTAGGGGTAAAAAACTGTCCCTTGGCCTTTTTTTTCAGTCCCATATCTATTTCTCGGATTCTTGTCCCAACCTCTAAATCTATAGGACTTCCAACTGTTTCTGAAGAACATAAGCTGTATAAGTTTTACCAGTAAGTACATTCCCGCTCATTACAATGAAACGATGATTATTTTGTTGTATTAAATTTAAAATATCATGAATTTTTGTCTTGAAATTCGGATTACGTGTTGATATTTGAATTAGTGCATATTCTTTAGGTGTAGATAGAGCTTTTGGATATCTTTGAAGTAACTCCTGATAACGCCGAAAAATGGAAAAATCAGCATCACTCTTTTTAATAGATGATTTCTCCAGGTCACGAGTATGTGAATTAAGTTTAACCTCGTTCTCTGTAGCACTAGTGTTAATGTATAATGGTTTATATTTCCTAAACTTTCTGCCTAATGACTCTCTGTGATCTTGATGAGCAGGCATGTTAAAATTTGTACCATCAAAAATGACGATGAAATTAGGATTTTTACGAAGAAGACAGAGAGCCAGCCATTTAGCTAAAACGTACGTGTGTTCATTTTCCCATCGTAAATATTCAGGAGAACCATTACGATATAATTTTCTGATGAAATCAGTTGAAACCACACGTACTCGTCGTGTAATGCGTGTTGTGCATTGAGATAAAATTCTATTGAGGTTATCAAGAATAGGAAGGAGATGACGTTTTTGATTGATTTGAGGATCAGTTTCTACTCTTTCACGGATAATTTCTAAACATAATCCAATTAACTCTCTTTGAGAAGCATGCTTCTTATTTAATTGTAGATATTGAATGATATCATCGCCATTTACAACAAGAGTGTTTAACTCGATGGGTGGGTGAGTCTCAGCTCTATTTAGAATATCTGCTTTAAGCTCCTCTGTTAATCGTTTTCCTTCTTGTAATCCCCTCTCCTTAGCATCATAAAACATTAGATAATCGTGAAAATATTCGGGTCTAATAGTGTGTTGAAATTTTCTTATCGAATAATTTCTCTCCTCGGTTTTTTCCGTCATAGAATAAGGAAGAGGAAGTAAATGAACTGATAAGATATGAGTTACGTCTGCTATCTGTTTATTAGAACACTTCATTCGTTTCATAAATTCTCGAATATTGTTCTCTCGGAATGGAGGGAAAAGCTTCTTAGACATCTTTTCTATTGGTAATTGATGAATTAATGTAGCGAAACGTAATCTTGGTGAGGAATCCTTTGGGAGATGTGAGATGATTCTCAATGTTAGTTCTATTCTATTTATTTCAAGTTCTGGAATAATTTTGTGGAATTCATCATAACTGAATTCAGGTATTAGTTGATATAATAACCGACTTTTTTCAAGTAATAAAATAGCTTTTTGAAAAAATGCTCCTCGTAACAATTTTTGGAATTCTGTGTGTATTCGCTCCTTTGCTACTTTTACAAATACACTAAAATGGTGAGGAACTGCACTAAGAGTCTTGGATTCTATATCGAATCCTAATTGAGAAACAAATCTAAAAACTCGAATTAAGCGGAGTCCATCTTCTTGTAACCGTTCATGCGGATCACCGACCATTCTGATGATTTGAGCTTTGATGTCATCAATTCCATTGAATGGATCTGAGAGTTCATCGTTAATAGGATCGTATGCAATAGCATTTATTGTGAGATCACGTCGGGATAAGTCTTCACTGATATTTTCCACAAAATGAACCTCTGCAGGTCTTCGTGCATCTATATATTCTCCTTCCTTTCGAAAAGTCGTTATTTCTATTACTATATCATTGTATATAATTGTAACTGTTCCATGTTTAATTCCTGTTGGTATTACACGGAATTTTTGATTAAAAATTTTAATTACTTCAGAAGGTTTAGCATCTGTTGCTATATCCCAATCTTGGGGAGAAAAAGCTCCCTGAATAATGTCGCGAATGGATCCCCCAACAATATATGCTTGAAATCCATGGTTAATTAGTAGTTGGCAAATATTGATTATTTCAATTGGTATTCTATCCTTTGCCAACATTTTTAGAAACCTACCAGGATTTTTTTTAGTAAAAGGTCTTTTTAGATATTCTAAGTATATAAGTTTTTAATAATTAGTAAGAAGAACTAATTATCTACAGATTATATAATTAACATAAATTCATCTATAGATGATTAACTTGAGTCTTCAGATATGATCCAGTTATATTCTAGTTTGAAGCCCTTTTATGAGAAATTTCTTATCAGGGGTCAATCTTATGGACTATCCCCGCATAAAATTCATGAAATGGCCTTAAACCTTTTTATTAAATTTCTTAGTGTTGTTATTCTTGTAACATCTAGCGGGAGTATTAGGGAACGGGAGAAATCATTAATGGATTCTCAAAAGATTCGTAAGGCAATTCATGAAATCTTATTTCAGAAAGGTTTACTGACTCCACAACTATTCCCCAATGGTGTACCTCCTATTTTGTATGAATTACTTGAATTATCTCATCAAGAGATACAATTTAAGGATTCTTTACCCCCTGAAGAATGGGATATACTCATTGAGCTACTTCTAGCACAACAATGGACTTTGACTGAAGATTTTAACGATGTTCATAAAGAAAAAACTCTGCTCTCTCCAGAATTTTTATCTTTTTTTTATGAGAATGTTCTAAATGATTTTGAGAATTTTTTTCGTTTAACTCCTAAAGTTTCCAAAAGAAAACATAAAGGGATCTTTTATACTCCGTGGCGCATTATTCGTGAAATCACAGACAGGTGTTTTGACCACCATATTAATATTAACTCTCATTCGATAATAGATCGAAAATTGAATATAAAAATCCTTGATCCGAGCTGTGGAACTGGTTCTTTTCTTGTTTATACTGCAGAAAGCATTTTTCAACGTTATAAAAGTAATTATGAGTCTGAAAATATAATCCCCCAGAAAATTATCGAAGAATGTATTTATGGTATAGATCTGTCTCAAAGCAGTTTAACTGTAGCTAAATTCAGACTATTATTTTGGATTCTTAATTTCGATCCTAATACAATTGATTCACTTCCCAATTGGTTATTTAGAAATATTTGTGTTGGAAACAGTTTATTTGGGCTTTATAACGAAAGAATTCAATATCCTCTGGATTATTCAACAGTTTTGTCACGAATAACTAGACAATTAAATTTTGAAAAACAGCAGCAATCATTTTCTAAGGCTGAGGAAAACTGGCTTGAGACTAGTTTTCACGTAAAAGACGCAAAAAAAGGATTTCTCCTAAAGAGTTCTCACCAAAAAGCAATTCAAAGAGCAGAAGAAGACCTCCTGTCTCTTATCGATACATTCTACCAAAATTGGCTAAAAAAACGCTTAAGTACCTATCCACGTCCAGCACCCATCAAAAGGAATGATTTGGGAATAATTACACCTTTCCATTGGGGTATTGCCTTTCCTGAAGTGATCCTTAAAGGTGGTTTTGATGTAGTATTAGGAAATCCTCCCTATGGAAGGTCAATCCTCTCCAAAAATGAAAAATCAACGTTGAAATTGATATATAAATCATGCTCAGGCAAGAATCCAAAAAAATATAGCCTGAATGCCGCTAGTGCTTTCATTGAAAGGTCAATTATTGTTCTAAAACATAACGGAACATTAGGTCTAATTGTGCCTTTTTCAATTCTGAGAGTTGAGGAATTTGAAACTCTGCGGGAATATATGTTAGAAAGAACCATGATATGGAAAATTAATGATGAATCAGCAGCTTTTGCTGATGTTACCTTGGAAATGTGTTCCATTTTCTTGACTAAAAAAGTTGAATCGGACTATGAAGTTTCCATAAGTCCTCGTCCAAGCATTAACGCAGAGTTGACGGTTCCAATTAATATTTTTAAAAAATACAACCGCTTCATGATTTATTACAACGAGCTTTGGGATAAAACAGCTAGTCAGGGATTAGTACTGGATGGAGTGGTGAGTGGCGATTATGGAATTGACCATCGGATCCTTAAAAAGGATTTGAGTTCAAAAAGTTCGAAAAAGTACCCAATTTGCTATTTACACTCAGGACGAAGTGTCGCAAAATATGCACTAAATCCGAAATACTTTCAATGGTCAAAACCTCATCCTACAAATGAGCGATTTTCTACTTATTTTCGAGAGTCTAGGCTTGTGAATACAGCCATTGGTAATCGATTTAGAGTAGCATATAAACCAGAAAAAATTGTGCCTGGTACTAATGTATCTATTCTAGAAATTGACCACTCTTACCATTTTTTTCCAATGTTAATTCTATTAAACTCTGATCTCATTAATTATCTTTTAAAGAGATATATTCTCAATTTTAGTCATTTAACAGTCTATCTTCATAAATACTATACTAGACTAATTCCTATTAAGTACCCACATGAATTCGAACAGGAATTTACAAACCTAGCAAGTTATCTCCTTTTCCTCAACCAAGCATATCTCTGTGGAAAAATAACTTATGATAAGCGAACTGATTACTTACTTAACCTAGCGAACTATTTAGTCTATGATCTATATTTCCCAGAAATTTTAGGAATATCATCCAACCTAGCAGTTAGTGTGGGAAAGTACTTGAAATCTATTGATATTGAATCCTTTCTCGATCTAATCCTTTTTCAGGAATCTGAAACTGATAGAGAACGGTTATCGTTAGTGATCTATTCGAATTTGAAGATTATACGTCAGGTTACTAATCAGTTACGAAGAGATGATGAAATACGTCAACATAAAAAGACATTATTTAACCACAAAATTGTACGTTGTATATGTAAAGAGCTTTAATTAAATTTATTAAATTTAGTGGTCGAAATGTTTGAAGAAATTAACTTAGCATATGGGAGAATCGAAAAATATGTTAATAAAACACCAATTATGACCTCCCGTACCTTAAACACTTTGATAGGAGCAGAAATTTTCTTTAAATGTGAAAATTTTCAAAGAGGAGGATCTTTCAAGTGTCGTGGAGCATTTAATTCATTACTCCAACTAGAACCAGAAAGTAGAGAAAAAGGAATTATCGCTCATTCTTCTGGAAATCATGCTCAGGCTGTTGCATTAGCATCGAAAGAATTAGGAATTAAATCAACGATAGTTATGCCTAAAAATGCTCCTCAAATAAAGAAGAAGGCAACTCGCGAATATGGAGCAACAATTGTAGAATGTGGAAATAATCCAACTGATAGACAAGAAATGACTGATTTACTTATGAAAGAAAATGAATTTACATTAATTCATCCTTATAACTATTTACCTACAATTTATGGAGCAGGGACAGCAGCATATGAGTTAATTCATGAAATTGATGATATTGATTTAGTACTTGCACCAATTGGGGGAGGTGGGCTTATTAGTGGAACATCTATTTCAGTAAAAGGACTCTGTCCTGAAGCGAAAGTCTTTGGCGTCGAACCAAAAAACGCTGATGATGCATTTCGTTCTTTTTCTAATAGTAAAGTGCACCCCTCAATTAATCCAAATACAATAGCTGATGGTCTCCGAACATCACTAGGAGACATCACTTTCAAAATAATAAAGAAAAATGTAGCTAAAATAATAACTGTTTCAGAACTTCAAATCTTGAATTCAATGAGATTTATCTGGGAACGTATGAAACTCGTGGTAGAACCATCTGGAGCTGTTCCACTAGCTGGGATTTTTAAAATCAGAAAGGACAATTACCGTTACCTTAAAGGAAAACGAATAGGTATAATCCTTTCTGGGGGTAATATCGATGTAACGGATTTCTTTACTCTTTTAAAACAGCAAATTGAATGAATTTTTTTCCTAAATTAATCTATTGCATTTTATTTCGAGTAAAATGGTCAAATCTTTTCCATTGTCATAATTGCCTTTTTCTAAGGAATAACTGTTCTTTTTATATTTGCAAACCTTAATAGTGATATATTACTATTCAATTACCAGAACTTCGATGTATGATTCTAAATTTACTATTAACCTGAAATATACCCTAAATTGGATTTTATACTATTTCCTTTGTTAAAGGATTCTTTAATGATGAAAAATGCTATAAGAGTTTTCTTAATTGATGATTCAGCGATAGTACGCCAACAAGTCTCCCATATGATTACGAATAGTGAGAAGAACATAGTAGTTGTTGGTACCGCGATGAATGGGCGAATAGCATTAGAAAAAATGATACTTCCGAGAAATAAATCAGATGTTGTTATAATCGATGTTGTTATGCCTGAAATGGATGGAATAGAGACTATAAACCATATTATGGATCGATTCCCAACTCCTGTAATAGTTATATCTGCTTTGAGAAAAAAAGAAGAAATTAATGTTGCATTATCAGAACTTGGAGTCGCAGCTTTCGAATCTGGAACCGTTGAATTTGTTAGTAAACCAGATCCTCGGATTTCAGATGATAAAAAACGATTTGAAAAAGAATTAATTCATAAAATCGAGAACCTATCAAAAATTGATTTCTTAAAAATTTTTTCAATATTTAACATAGAATCTTTAGTGAAAGAAGAACCTATAGTAAAGGAACCCGCACAGGCTATTTTAGACAGACATCGTACTAAAATAATAGTAATAGGAGCATCTACAGGAGGGCCACGAGCTATTTCGATGATATTTTCAATGTTACCTAATAAATTTCCTCCAATTCTTGTTATTCAACATATGCCAATAGGTATGGTGAAACCATGGGTGACCAGATTGAAAAAGATGTATTCCAATTTAGCAATTCAAGTCGCGAATAATGGTACACTTCTTAGACCTAATCATATTTACATTGCTCCTTCGGGGAAGCACTGTTTTGTGAATAAGAATAAAAGATTAAAGCTTAAAACAGGAGAAAGAGTTAACTTCGTTATCCCTGCAGCCGATGTCACCTTTGAATCTGTTGCTGAAGTCTTTGGAAAAAATACCCTTGGAATTATACTTACTGGTATGGGTCAGGATGGCTATATAGGTGCAGGGATTATTAAGGATTCAGGTGGTAAAATAATTGCTGAGGATGAATCTACATGTATTATTCCTTCAATGCCTAAAGCTATTATCGAAGCTAACCTCGCAGATAGAATTTCACCTTTACATAAAATTCCTACATCAATCCGAGGATTAGGATGGATCTAAAGAGAATTTTTTTTTCTTATTGAAAGAAAAGTCCTTCTTTCAGATTTTCTAATTTTTTCGTTGGTATATCCTATTATGGGCATCTACAACTTCGAACTTATCTTTAACTTCCTTAGGGAGGAGCTCACATTTCCCAAGCACTAAATATCCATAGGTTTTTAGAACAGAATGAAACCGTTGAAAAAGTGAAATACTCTGAGGTTTTGAAAAATATATCAAAACATTCCTGCACATGATTAAATCGAACATTTTCGCTGGAGGAGGAGTCCGAAGATCATGCTTTTTAAAGGTCACTAAGTTCCTAATTTGTGGAGATAATTCATATTTTTTACTTTTCGTTAAGCTAAAAAACCCATGGATATCTAATTGATTCATTTCCGTTAAACATTCTTTTGTAAAGCGTCCTTCTTTTGCTTTTTTTAAGAAATCTTGGGAGATATCTGTTGCCAGAATGTGAAAATCGCCTTTTGAATTCCTGTCAATTCTTTTTATCATCATAGCAATACTATAAGGTTCTGGGCCGATAGCACAGCCAGCACTCCAAATGCGAACCTGCTCAGGTTTGTTTAAGAGATTCGGTAAAAATTCATTCTCTAAGACATCAAATAGTTCTTTATCACGGAAGAATCTTGTAACATTAACCGATAAACAATCAACTAGTGAGATTAGTTCCCCAGGATTCTTTTCCAAGAATTTTTGATATTGAATGTAAGAGGGTGTTTTTACTTTCCTCATCCGTATATGTAAGCGTCTAAGGAAATAGTTCTCCTTATAGGCTTGGAAATTAATTTTCTTTTTTGAAAGGAAATCAAGGACTAAAGGGAGGTGTTGCTGGTCAGGTGGCTCTTTTATTTTAAGTAGCTCTTGTACTTTTTTCAGATCTATCTTTTTACGCTTTTTCTTTTTTTCTGGAGTAATATTTACATATTCCTTTAGGTTTTTTCTTTGTCTTTTGGGATGTTGATGAGGCAATTGTGTTATATGATCTCTTTCTAACAACTTGAATAATTCATCTAAAGATTTCTGATTCTTCTCGACGTGATCCAATAACTCAGAATAGCTCTTAAATCCCATCTTTCTCTTCGCTAACAGCAACTTAATCTTGATCTCTTCCTCATCTCGAGGAAATTCACTAGATTTTTGCCAAACGAATTTAACAAGATCATCAAAACCTTCATCTGATTCTAAACTAATCTGAAACTTCTTATAATCGTCCTGCATTATATAGTTTCCTTGATTGGGATCCTTCTTTATTTTTTAAGGATTCAAAGTGAAACTCATCAATGTCGAAACATTATTTAGGGAAATTAGAGAAGAAAAAAAATTTAAGATTTCCATTAGTCTTCTTTTTATATACAAACTCGTGGAGGCCTCTATAGCATTGAATTCTCTTCTCCAAATAGAGATTTCATGAACTCTTCAAATGTCTCAAGGTGGGGAACAATGGCTAAATCTACAGCAATATTTCTCTCAGAAGTAAAAACATCACATTCAATAAATAATACTGAATTGACATTTTTACGAATATCATTTAATTCATGTTCAGCACAAGATACCAAGGTACCTATACGGAGCTTAGGTGGTGAGGGAAAGGAGTTCGCTTTTAAAAAATAATTTAGAGCTTCAATATATTTTAATGAGAGAATTGACCCAGTTTCTTTGATTAATGAGCGGAATAAAGGAGGTAATCCCCCAATATTCTGAATCTCATCTGTTGGATTTGAAGTCATGAGATCTATAATTTTTTTGACGCTCTCCCAGTCAAAAAAAACTAAAATGGTGTATAACAGATCACTAACCGTAACTGAAGAAATAATTGCTAATTCTTGATCCATAGGCATTCCAATAATTCCAGGAATATCTTGTAATTGCTGGAGGGCTACTTTAGGAATACTCATATATGTTGACCTGTTCAGAAATTGAGTCAGGGCAATAGCTGCGTGTCCTGCACCGATATTTCCGACTTCTTGAAGAGCATCTAGGTGGAAATCAGACAGTTTATCCATTTTAAAATTTGGTTCATGCAAGGACTTTTGCCTCCAAGAAATTCATTGGATCAATTATCAACACTACTTTTCCACCTTCTAAAACAGTTGCACTCGAGAATGCACCTATTTGGCTAAGGAAGTTTTGAATGGGTTTCATAACTACTTCACGTTCTCCCAATAATTCGTTCACTAGGAATCCTAAACTACGGTTTCCTTTTCGCCACAAAACCACAATTTCTTTCTGTGTATCCTGATAATCTGTTTCGATATCAGATCCGGTTTCTGATGAATGAAATGTCAAACGTTCTCGCAGGTCGATAATTGGAACCGATGCGTTATCAACAATAATGGATTTTGAGGTAGTTTCTGTATCAAAAAGAATTTTACTGACCGGAACGGAAAGTATTTGTTCAATGTTTGCCATAGGAATAGCAAATTGATGTTTTTTGACTGATAACATCAAAACTTTTGTAATGGCTACTGATAATGGTATAACGAGTCGGAAGGAAGTAAACTTTCCTGGTTCCGAATCAACCTCAATATTTCCACCAATTGACTCCATAGTTGCTTTTACAACACTGAGTCCTACTCCTCTACCAGAAATTTCAGTTGTTTCTTCAGCAGTAGTGAGGCTACTGTTAAATAATAGTGCATGTAATTCATTTTTCGTTAAAACAGCCCCAGGAATAACTAAACTCTTTTTTTCAGCTTTTGCTCTGATCTTTTCATAATTAATTCCACGACCATTATCCCGTACTTCAATGATGATATCAGAACGCTCATGGGTCACTGCAAGTTTTATCGCTCCCATTGGATCTTTGTTCTTTTTGGTTCTATCTTCAGGTGTTTCTATCCCATGGCTGAGTGCGTTTCTAAGTAAATGGTTAAGAGGATCAACTAGTTTCTCAATGACTGAGCGATCAACACCTATATTTCTACCGGTGATAATCAAATCGACATGTTTTCCTTCTTTTTGGCTTAAATCACGAATCATTCGTGGGAATCGAGTAAGAATGGTTTCAAGTGGAACCAATCGCATTCTAATAACTAAGTCTTGTATATTTGCTATAGTTCGTTCAAAATTGGACAAATTTTCTTTAAATGACCTAGAATATGCTTGTTGTTCCCCAATTTCCCTGATAAACTGGCCAGAAACTACAAGATCTCCTAATAACCTGATTATTTGGTCTAAATCTTCAAGATTAACTCTGACTGTTAGTGATTCTTGAGTTTCTTCCAACTTGCCGGATTTTTCAGCAGTAGTGACTGATTCTAAAATGCGTGATACATTAACTGAAACAACGTCAGGGGCTTCTTCAACTATTTGACTAATAATTTCTTCGTCCTCTTGAGTAGCAATTTCAATGATCAACTCTTTGAAAGAAATCCCTGCTTCAATTTCTTCAAGTGGAGGTTTGGTACCATTTACATTTGCCTTCTCTTGAAGCTTCTTTATTAGAACTAGACTTCTAGCACTGACTACTTTGCAATCTGGGCTGTATAGAACTCTGATCTGGAGTTTGCTCCCTAAATTTATCATAAGCTCATCAATTGAGGCCATCTGTTGGGTTAATTCATCGAAATGAAGGGATTTAGGAGTGTCCCCACCTTTTAGTGATTTTGCAAACCTCTCTAGTTCGTCGACATACGTAAACATCAGTTTTAGTACATTTGAGATCTCTATTTCCTCTGTATCAGAAATTAAATTCTCCATACTATGAGTTAGGGTGCTAATTTTTGGATATCCTGATAAAGAGAAAAGACCTTTTAGATTATGAAGTACTCTAAGAATAACTTCATAAGCTTCTTTCTTAGTTGGATCCTTTTCAAGAACCAACAATCCTTCATTTAATTCCTCAATTCTTTCAGTTAGCTCTAGGATCATGACTTTTTTGAATTCTTCTGATTCAAATTCACTCATTGTATCACGACCTTATTCGAAAAATACAAATTGTTAATATAAGCTGGGATTCATTCCCAGAGACTTTAATTAAGCGCTCCTTCAATAGCTTGGACTAATTGGTCAACTTTAAAGGGTTTAATAACAAAGTCTTTAGCACCAATTTTCAAAGCTTGGCGTACAAGGGGTTCATGTCCTAACGCAGTAACAATTACAATTCTTGCTTCTGGATCCATTTCCATGATTTCTTTGACAGCCATCAATCCATTCATCTTTGGCATAACCACATCCATGGTCACAACATTTGGCATGAATTGTTTGTAATTGTCAATCGCTTCTATCCCTGTTTCTGCTTCTGCTACTACCGTATGACCGTGTTTTTTTAGTATTTTCCGAATCATCAACCGTAGATATTTCGAATCATCTACAATCAATACTTTTGCCATAGTTTTTCAATCCTTTTCATTTATTTCATTTTTTATGTTCTTTAGTAGTGTATCAAGATCCTTCTTAGATATTATCTTTTTTATAAACTCGTTCTCAATAATATATATCGAAGACGAAATGTTTTCATGAGAAAACACATATTGACAAGTTTCTTCTCCCTCCCGAAATATTTCTGTTTCCTCACAAGGAATTAACTCTTCTTTAAATTTTGTTACTACTCCCTCAATATCGTTAACGGGTACTAGGAATAAGTGATTCATAAATTCTAGTAAAAAGAAAAAATTACTTTGTCGTAATTCAGTCTGGTTCTGGATATTAAAAATTAACGCTGCTAGATCTATGACGGGAAGTATGGCGTTGTCTACCGTAGTGATACCGATTATTGGATGATTTTTAGCATCAACAGTTTGCCATTCAAGTGTACTAAAAACTCTTTTAACGAAAGCAACATCAATTGAAAGTGTGAACTGTTCTAATTTGAAGACAAAGTAGTCTAAGCGGATACCTTCGTGATGATAAAATAATAGTACTTCTAGCTCCTTTCGCTTCGCTCTAACTTCTTCAAGGAATTTAATCTCAGCGGGTAGGAGTGTTGATGAAAACTCTTCTGTGTCTTTTAATGATAAAGTATTCTTAAGTACGGCCTCAATCTTATAAAATAAGGAGATAGGATCCATAATCATACCAATTTTATCTTGGTATGCAAAGAATCCAGAAATGATTGGCGAAAGTGTGTTTGTGGAAATTCCTAATTCCGTTTGGAATATTTCGCAATCGCCAATTGCAATTTTATTCCTAACGTTATCGACAAGTAGAACGGCCTCTATGTTCCTTTCAGGTTCCTTTATTAAAATTCCAACAGATTTTTTCGAATTAAGAGCCTGTTCGTTCCTTTCTTTCAATATAATATCAAAATCGATCAGGGGAACGATATCAGTGTGGATAGCTGCCCCTTTAATTGCATCGTGAGAATATTCTTTGAAAACAAAGAAATTACCCTCTATGACCTGAATAACATGTTCAGAACTTAAAAAGTAAATGTGGCCTCCATCTTCAAATAAGAGTCCTTCCTTATTTCTTTCATAAATTCGACGGGAAGATTTCTGAACTGGATTCTTGAAGTAAAGTAATTGATTGCTTTCCTGTTCTAATAAAAAAGGACTCGAAACTATTTGGAAAAGATATTCAACATCTAAAACTAAGATGATTTGCCCTGTAGGAGTAAGCACGAGGCCTTGGAGGAAATGAGTGGTATCATGACCCTCAGAAGATACAAGGATAGGTCGAAAAGAAGTATCATCAATCTCCATCATTGAAAGGATCTTGTCGGTAAAGATTGCAATTTGTTGATCTTTGACCTCAAGGATTAAAACTTCCCTATTTGAATTTTGATAAGAGGATTTAGAATTAGGTGTTAATATTTCAGCTAAATCCAGAATACTGATCACATTCCCCCTGTAATTTATTGATCCAATAATGGCTTTTGGTGCATTAGGAACTTTAGTAATACTAGTTATGTTATAGATCTCGCTAATATAACTACTCGGAATTAAGATGTCCAAATTATGAACTGAAACTAAAGTTCCTTTATGGTTTAACTTTTGAGAAGTCCTTACAACTTCTGTAAGATTTAGGTTTGTAATTGACCTTTGTATGGAGATATTTTGACGGAGAGCGATATTATATTCTTCAGAAGCCTTGGGTGGCTCTAAAGGCACTAGGAGTACCTTATTTTCTGCAATAAACTGAGCTTGTGTCTGTTCCAGTTCATAAGTGACCCATTCTAGGATTTCCTGATGATTAATCTCGATTACAATCTGATCATTATATAGAAATGCATTTGGAAAATATGAGGCTTCTTTAGGGTTTGTTGAATTAATTAATCTGGATTTTTGTGATTCATCAGGCATACTGATAGATCCCAAGACCGTTTTAACATGAAAAATGACAATATTCTCCGCATGCTCTACTACAATGTAGTTATTCTTCTTCTCGGAAGGTTTTGTTGTTAAATTCAATTGGCCGTCATGAAAGAACGAATGTAAATCGATAACTGGAACAATATCGCCACGAAAAGTGGCAGAACCAACAAAATAGGGAAGACTGTTGGCCACTGGTGTAATTGTCAGTGATTGGAGGATTTCAATCACAGATGAGCTCTTTAGAGCATAAATATTCTCTTCCAATATGATTAACACAAGAGTATTCTTATCAAGAGATGCCTGCTTAATGGCCTTCTTTTTCGAAACATATCCTTCTGTGGGAGTAGGAAACAAAATGATTTGCAAATTCTCGTCTTCTAGCATATTATGGTTAGAAATTGATTGAAAAAGAAAATCAACATCTAAAATTAGTATGATATGCCCTGAATGATCTAACATAGCCCCTTGGAAAAAATAAGATAAATTTTTTTTATTAGTTGATCCAACAGCAGGACGAAGATCAGTCTCAATCATCTCCACTATTTCACGGAATTCATCAACAATGATAGCAATCTGTTGATCCGCAGCTTCAAGAACCAATGCTTGAATAACATTCTTTTGCTGTTTTCCTCTTTTTATCAATTTAGTAGAAGTGGGTACTAGTATTTCAGAGAGATCTAGAATACTAATAACCTTACCTCGAAAGTTAATCGTCCCTACAACAGATCTCGGCGCATTTGGTACCTTGGTTATGCTTTGAACATTAAAAATCTCGACGACACGATTGTTTGGAATCAGAACATCTAAGTCCTGTACAGATACCAGTGTTGCTGTGTTTGTGGTTTTTTTGATATCCCTAACTGTTCTTCGGATTCCTCTATCTGCACTGCTTGTGACTGGTACTGAAAGCTTTTGACGGAGATCGATATTATATTCTTCAGATGCTTCAGGTGATTTCTTAGAAACTAGGAGTGCCTGGTTTTCTATAACAAACTGATTTTGTACAAGCTCAAGCTCAGTTACAATCCTCTTAAGGATTTGATTATTGTCAATCAAGACAATTATTTGTGAGTCATTGGAGAGAAAAGCTTTAATAAAGTATGGATTCTCTTTAGGATTCGCAAAATTAATTAAATTTGTCACTTGTGATTCTTTAGGCTTTTCCACGGATCCCAGAACAGTTTCAACCTGAAAGATGACAACTCTCCCCGTATGTTCTAAAGCGATGTAATTCTTCTTCTTTTCGGAAAGCTTTGTAGTTACATTCAATTGTCCGCCATAAAAAAAAGATTGTAAATCGATAACTGGGACAACCTCGCCTCGAAAAGTGGTAGAACCAATAAAATAAGGAAGACTGTTGGCTAATGGTGTAATTGTCAATGATTGGACGATCTGAATGACAGATGAACTAGTTAATGCATAATTGTTCCTAAGTAAAGTGAAAACAAAGAGATTACCTTCTGTTTGAATACTCGTGATCCTTTTGCCTTTTTTAGATTTAGATATTATCTTCACCCTTTTCTAATGTTTCACTTTCTTTTTCCTGTTATTACAGCTAATTATTTTTTTATCAGTTCTTACTCAATTTCGTTTTTACTACCTTTCTCAACCTTACTAGTCTTCTTCTTCTTCTTAATCTCTTCTATCTCATCTTTTCTTTTGGAATCATCTGTTTCTTTGGAATTTTCTTCAGTTCGAACATCGTTTTTAACTTCATTGGGTATTTTGGTTTTTTTTGTCCTAGATGTGTCTTCTGGATTGCTTTTAGTTTCACCCTTCTTAGATTTAGGTTTTTTCTTCCCCTTCCCCCCCTTCTTTTCGATATCAACTTTGTCAAGAACAGTCTGGTCAAATTCATCAGTTTTGAGATTCTCTGGAAATTTGAGTTGATCTATATCAAAATTAGCAATAGCTTCTGTGGGGGCCTTCTCTGGCGATTCATCAGGATCAGGTAGGGTGTATTGATCAAAATCAAAATTAAAATCTTCATCACGACTTGTTATCTTTTTCTTTTCTGATTTTCTTGAAGTAACAAAATCTTCTAAGAGTCCCTCTAAATCTAAAATGAACACTGCTTGTTTGTCGTCTAGTAACCCAATTTTCGAAACTAAAGATGGATTTAACAATTCTCTTTCATGGAAATAAGAATCATCTTTGCCTTTGAATTCTGTTATTGTGTCTAATTGATGGATTTGATCCACCAAAATTCCTATATCTTGATTTTTAACTGTTACCAGTAGAATAATATTAGAATTGGATTCAATTTTACTGGTTGTTTCTTCTTCTTTACTAGATTCTGTTCCCCATAGAAGTACCGAGAGGTTAAATATGCTAACAATATACCCACGAAGATTAACAATTCCCTCCAAGACCGATGAAGTCCTAGGAAGTTTTAAAATATCCCCAGATTGAAAAACCTCCTTCAAATAATGGACTTCGAGGCCATAAAGATCATCAGCAATTCCAAATATAAGATGCCTATTTTTCGTTTTTCCAGATTGTAATACAGTTGTCATCCCTTAAATCACCTTTGTGTTTCATTAAATCTTGAAAAGATAGAAAAAAAATTTTTGAGTTCTGAGGATTTCTCTTTTTTAATCTCTTGAGTGGTTCCTGAATATTCTGACTTAAGATATGTTGAATCAGTTTCTTCCATTGCAAATAATTCCCTTTCAACCATAGCATCCAAATCGATATCCTCCTCCTCTTCATATTCATAAAATAATGTTGTTGTTTCCAAGACGATATTATCAATGATCTGTCCTAACTCAGGGAAGATTGACATATTTGGCCCATCCAAAGTTGTGTCACTAACAACGATACTAACTGAATCGAGAGGGGTACTCGTCTCATAGACTGGTATTGATAGCATCATACTTATAGTTTCAAAGATTCGAGAAGATAATTCTTGTACAATATCGACAAATTTTCCTGAGGTTGTTATCTTCGTGGGAAACTTTCCAATGGTCAGTAAACAAACCAAGTCTTTCTGACTTCTGACAAAAATTCGTGTACCTTCACGAGTACCAATATCATTCAACTCCATATTATTCCCAATCATTTCGCCAAATTGAACGATAGCCGCCATCAGTCCAGCAATTAACGTTGGATCTTTTCCCGAAGTTTTTTTATAAACCCTTGAAAAAATAGGGAGACCACTACTCTTGTTTAGAAGTAAGATCTCGTGAACAGATACAGTGATGTTTTCTTCCTCCTTTTGCTTATCAGTTAGATTTCCAATTAATTTTTCAGCAGATATCCTTTTCACCACTACAATATATCATTTAGGAACATTAGTACTCAGATTCGGATTATAGCTTCGGTGTACTAAGTAGATTTACTCTATTAAATATATCACATGAAGAAGTATTTTTTTAAGCCTGTACAATACTATGAATTGTATTATTATATAAAAACATTCACAAATTCTTTTTTCTTGTGCCTTTATAGCATCGTTTTTTCACTAGTTCCAATAAATAATCCAATTAAACTATTTTTATGACAATACCTGAAGGTTGTAATTAAATAGCTCCTCATATAAATAAATAAAACCTTACTCCTGTTGTACACATCTTATTGTGGTAATAAGGAGTCTTAAGATTAAATCCAACCATATCTACGGATTGCTATTGGGATATTATGCAAAGGTACGACTTCATCTGCATATTTTCCCTCAATAACGGCCTTTGGCATTGAAGGGATGACACATGTTGATTCATGTTCAGCGAAAATCTTTCCCCCAACAGCCTGAATCTTCTTAGCTCCTAAAAATCCATCTCTTCCCATCCCAGTGAGAACAACACCAAGGACATTTTGTTTGTATACGTTTGCAGCATCAGTAAATGTAACATCAATAGCTGGAATAACAAAATTTATTCTTTCCCCAACGAATAAATGAAAAGTCTTATCTCTTTTAACACCACAATGTTTTCCTCCAGGTGCTATATAGATACGATTTTGTAATATTTTTTCCTTGTTTATTGGAATTTTAATGTTCAAATGAGGGTATAAACTTTGTAATCTTTTCACCCATGGATACACCATTGGTTCAGGCATATGTTGTACAATTATAATAGGAGGGGACTTAACTGGAATTTTTGAGAGTATTAAGGAGATTGCTCTTGGTCCTCCAGTAGAGGCTCCAATTACTACTAGTAAATCACTGAACCCTTCTGTTTTTATTTCAAGTTTTTTTTCTATAGTAGGTTTTTTGACTTCTTCTTCCTGTAAAAATGATTTGAAATCAAAACCAGCGTAGGCACGGGCTAAATCTATTTGAGAAAGATTAGATATTTTGAATAAAAGCTCCCTCCTAAATCGGTTAATATCATTTGGAACCATCGAATCTGGTTTTTTCACAAATTCCACCCCACCAGACTCAAAAATTGACATACCTAAGTTTGAAAGTGAACGAGTTACTTCTCGTTTTGTTAAACCAGAGACCAATATTACAGGGATTGGAAATTGATCCATAATGTGTTTAATAGTCTCAAAGCCATCCATTTCAGGCATTATGGCATCAACAAGCACAACATCAGGTCTATATTTTGGTATTGCCATTTTTATTAAAGCTACCTTCCCGTTTGGAGCTCCCCCGATGACTTTTATGTTTCTTTGACTATCAACAATCATATTGGTGATTTGATGTCGTATTACTGCCGAATCATCAACCAGAAATACTTTTATTATCTCTTTCATGAAAGGTTATTCCTATTCAAGAAGAAATGAAAATGTAAAGCCATATATCTTGAATCAATTATCTCAATCCTAGTTTATATTCATCTCCAAATGAAGCTACTCAGTTTTTCTTACCGTTTAGGATAGTTAATCCACAAAAAAAACTTAATAAAAACCGTTAAGAAATTCCCGTACATTCTTTCCAAGAACATTATGGTTATACCCCCCCTCTAAAACTCCAAACCGTCCACAGGGGGATTGCTCTTCAGAAAACACACGGATAATATTACCTATTGATTTATAGTCTTCAGTTGTTAATAATCCACCCCAATCATTTTCGTGTCTATCGAAACCAGCAGAAACACCAATTAAATCAACATTTTCGAGATCCTGGAAAAAATTTTTTACATTTTGAATAAATTGAGCTCGTGTTCTCCCTTCCACATGATAATATATTACATCTGGGGATTCACGGAATGTATTGTGTGTTCCATCTCCAAAATGAAGATCAAAATCAATAATAACAGCCTTAGTAATTCTTTTCTCAGATAGAAGCTTCGTGACTGCAATAGCAATGTTATTGAAATAACAAAATCCCCAAAATCCTTCAGGACTAGCGTGATGCCCTGGTGGACGTATTAGGGCAAACATGGGTTCACTACGATCACAAGCATATTCACTTGCTAAGATCGCGCCTCCTGTAGCGAGCAGTGCTATCGGGTAAACTTGTTCACGAGAGCTTTTTACACGTAAAAGATGATTCTCGGTATGAACTAGTAAAATGTCTTTATCTACAGCTGGTTCAGGATTAACAAATTTGAAATCCCGTAATTCATCAACGATAGCTTCCATACGGCCTGAATCAGCAGCTGGGTCAGAAGTATAAACTTTATAATAGTCTTGATGAAAAATGACTTGCTTTTTCATTTGTAATCCTTCTTCTTATTTTTTTCACCAAATTCTTGGCATTCGCCCTTTCTTACCGAAATTCTATTCTGTTTTTCTTTATTTTTTCTCTAGCAAATCGCCAAGATAATTCAAATTTCAAGATCTCTTGAATTTTTTCAATCTCAGTAGGATTCAATTCTAAACACTCTACAAGAACGAGATAATCAAGTTTTTTCTGAATCTTAAAATATTCTGAACTTAAATTTTGAGTTTGATTGATTGATTCTATTTTTTTTTCACCGAGTCTTGAAATACAAGTTTTAAATTGAGTAAAAAGATTCTCGGAAATTTCTCTGGGATCTAGTACTAATAAATTTTGACATTCTTGAAGGGAGAGTTTTAATGACCCAAGACCCAGAGTTCGGGTGCCCTGTATTTCCCTAAGTAATACCCCCAAAGTTGAATTTAAGAAACCAAGAAGGACAAATAGCCAATCTTCGTTATTTGCCCAAAATCCAATCCATTGTTTGTCAATGTGAAGCTTATCAGAATTATAAACAACAAAAGATCGTTTGAAGATCATATTTGGTATTAATATTTCTGGTTGAACTAGAGGCACTTGATACCAGTTATATTTGGTTTTATTTTTAAAATATGGTCGTTTTAATATGTTATACTGAATTTCATTAAGATAATCTCGTAGTTCATGTGCACTGTCTTCTGAGATTTGTTTAGGAATATGAAGAAAATATTTTAATTCCTTGGATGGCGAGAAAATGGTTATCCATTCTTTTGGGGATTTTGTCATAAGATGTAAATTCCTTTTAGGAATTCTTTTTTTGTTTACTAATTTCTTATTGAGATAAAAATATCGATTTGCTCCTGTAGTTGATCCCATTTCTAGTTTTCCAAGATTTTTTAATAAACAAAATTGATTCTTTTTATCAGTGAGTATTTTCACAAGATGGGAAGACATTGTAAAATAATCTAACCTTAAAAAAGGGAAAACTTTCCTCGAATTCATCATCAAAGGAGTTAAATCAGAAATTAATGTAATTCTATATGAGTCGGTTTCTTTCGTTTTTAATTCTAATTTTGATTTATCATAAAGGATGGAGAACTTCTCTAATTTCTGAGTGAATTCTTGTGTTTCAAATTGCAATAAAGACTCTAAAGATTTTTTCCATACAATTATGGCTGCATTTTCTGCTTTAGTGTTTTTATTAGCTCGATGCCCAACAACAATATGAGTACGAATTTCTACACTTTCCCAAACTTCGAATGGTAACTCTAATACAAGATCTAGAAAGAAAAATGTCACAAAGACCTGTTTAAGTGGATTTGTGTATCGAGAAGACAACCAAGCTCGTGATAAGACGAAAGCGATAACACCTCCCTCAACCACATGAGTCATGGCTTTTAACCAAAAATAGATATACAAATCCGCTTTCCTATCCCATCTGAATTTTTTTTTCGGAAAAACATCTTGAAAAAACTGTGGATTATCTTTTAATCCTTTAATAAAAGTAGTGTGTAAACCATGATGTCGAACATAAGGGGGATTTCCTATAATAATATCAAATTTATGAAAAGATGTATTATTTTCACTAAGAAAATTAGTTTCGTAAATTTGAAGTCCATTAAAGAAGAAATTTAATTCTTTCTCTGAAAATGTGCCATTCTGCGTTTTTTGCAAGTATTGTTGCAAAAGTATAATCTTTGCAAACTGAACACTAATTGAGTCAATGTCATATCCATAAAGACGAGAAAAAGTCTCATTAATAATTCTTAATCTTGCCTCTGGTGGAATATTAACAAATATAGGATTAGCAAGTATTATAGACGATAAGAGGCTACTCATTTCTGCAAGAAACATTCCCGTTCCACAACTTGGATCTAAAATCCTAATACTTGAAAGAACATTAGCGATTTGATGATTATCTTTTAGTTGAAAATTCAACGGGTATTTACGTTGAAAAACAAGTTGATAAAGTGATTTATCATCAATAGATATGTCGTTTCTATTCCTGAGATAGAAAAATAAAGCGTAATGACATAATACTTTAATTTGATTCCTTGGGGTAAAAAATATTCCAGCAGATTTTCGTTCTTTTGGTTTTTTTAGGGATTCATGGAAATTTGACAAGATATAAGGCTCAAGAATGTTGTTTTCAGTATTAATAATTGTTAGAAAATACCACCACCACTCTTCTTGTTGTAGATAGTTTCTAAATGAATCTTTCATACGGAACTCAAAAAATTGCTTAAACCATTGTATTTCCCATAAATCTGATTTGAAACTTAATTGTTCTACAAAGTTATGTTTATCTATGAATAAAGATTGACTTAAGTTGGGGAATAGAAACAGAAGACTGAGTGTTAGTCTGAAAAAGGTTTTCAATTGAGGCCAATTTTCAGAGTCTATTTCTATATGCTTACAACATTCAATCCATTCACTTCCTTTCATTCGCTTTTATTCCTAATTGCGCTTTAGATTTGTTAAGTTTAACTGATAGCATCAAAATTAGGTGATCCATCAGCTAGAAGGATGTTCTTTTTCAGTAGTTGTATGAGAACCCCATGAGTAGATTTTGGATGGAAAAAAACTGAAAGTGCTTCTTCCGTGGGAGTTCTTCCTGCAAGAGGAAATCCCGCTTTTTCAAAATCATCTATTGTACGTAAGATATCAGCTGATTCAAAGGCGATATGAAATAACCCTTCGCCTTTTTTCTCCAAAAATCTCTTAGTTGGACCTTCAGTTATAGGAGAGACAAGTTCGATGTAACAATTATTTCCGAGGGGAATGAATGCATATTGGAATTCCTCTTCTTCCTTACCTGTTGCATAAAACTGTGTATGGATCTTTATCTCATTGCTATTCAGTCCAAATGCGTTGCAATATTTTGAGATAGCTGACTTCAAATTATGAACAACAATCCCTACATGATGAAAGTTTGTATTCAAATTGAAAACCTCTAATCATTTATTTGTTGTGACTAATTGAATGAAATTGTATTATCATAAATTTTTGTAAGATATTATCAACGAATAATTTAATTAAGAATCCGTTGGATTAATTGAGTATGAAAGCTCTTAGGTTTCATGCAAGTATTCCTAGATACATTACTACAAAATTTCTCGGAAAAATAACTAAATCTGCTTATTTAAGTTTTTTTCCTCCGACAAGATTAGATGAAATTCCAGAACCAGTTGTGCAAAAAGGCTGGGTGAAAATACAAACAAAATTTGCAGGAATATGTGGTTCTGATGTTAATACGATCCTATTGCAGGAAAGTCCTCTCTTAGAGCCGTTGTGTTCTTTTCCTGCGGTTCTGGGTCACGAAAATGTTGGAATAGTCAATAAAATTGGTTCAGAAGTGATTAATGTTAATATTGGTGATCGGGTTGTTTTAGATCCCATTCTTAGTTGTATAACAAGGGGAATTGAACCTGTTTGCCAGAATTGTCAAAAAGGTGACAATATTCGCTGTGAAAATTTTGATAGAGGAAATATTAGTCCTGCTTTTGACACAGGTTGGTGCAGAGATACTGGTGGTGCCTTTAGCCAATATTATTTAGCTCATGAATCTCAAGTTCACAAAGTTCCTAAAAATGTCAGTGATGAAAACGCAGTCTTAGTAGAACCTTTTACTATTGGAATCCATGCAGTATTACGACATTTTCCTAAGGATAGTGAAACCATTATCGTTATTGGGACAGGAGTTATTGGTCTGATGGTTATAATAGCCCTCAGAGCTTTTGGTAGCAAAGCAAAAATTATAGCAATCGATAAAAGTGAATATCAAGGAAAATTAGCATTAGAAAAAGCTGGAGCAGATTCTTTTATTCAAGTCAAAGAAGGGTATTATCAGAAAATTACAGAACAGTTCAATGCTCGACTGTACAAGCCTATTTTGGAGAAAAAAGAGCTTATTGTAGGAGGAGGTGCTGATATCGTGTTTGAGTGCGTTGGAATATCAAGTACTATAGAAGATGCTTTACGATTTACCAAGTCAGGGGGACGTATGATACTAATAGGCAATCCCCATAAAATTAGTGTTGATTGGTCATTAATATGGTCTAGAGAACTCCAGGTTTTAGGATCATTTGCGTCAACCCTGGAGAAAGAGGAAGTTGAAACAAGACATGCTTTCGATATTGCATTAGGATTAATGTCTTCTGGGGAAGTCGATGTATCGTGGATGATTACACACAAGTTCGACTTTCCTCGGGACTATAAAAGAGCATTTAAATATTCAATGAATAAGGGACGATATGGAGTGGTTAAGGCAATTTTTTCATTTGATTCGTAATTTATTTCTCAAGATCTATCAAGACTTTCACTGTTGTAGAATCAGGACGCAAGATAGCTTCAAAACCCTGATCCACTATATCTTCAAGATTGATTATATGGGATATCATTGGTTTGAGTTGAACTCTTTTCTTTGCAATGAGTTGTAAAGCTGTCTCAAATTCAGTGTAACCACAGTATGCAAATAATAGCTTCAACTCATTTTTTACAGCTGTTAAAAAATCAACTTCGACAGGAAGTTCATAAAGACCTAAAACTAAATAATTTCCTCCCTTGTTAACTGAAGAGAAAAATGTTGATATAGCCTCAGGAGAACCTGAGCATTCAATGACTGTATCAACTCCCTTTCCATTAGTTAAGTTCTCTAACTTGTTTTGAACATTTTCTTGAGAAGGATCGATTGCGAAATCAGCTCCCAAGACCACAGCTAATTTACTTCGTGTCTTATTTTTTTCACCTACCCCAACTAAGTTTGCACCTTGAAGCTTAGCAATTTGGATAGAATATAGTCCAATTGCTCCTGCTCCCTGAACTAATATATTTGAACCTAGAATTGGTTCCCTGATTCGTTTATACCCATGTAAAACCGTAGTTAAGGGTTCGGTTAATGCAGCTTCTTTGTAATCTACTTCTTTAGGGATTTTATACAATGCTGTTTGAGGTAATACAACTAAATCTGCAAATCCACCATTTACGGTTATCCCTGGCATTTGTTTATTATTACATAGATTATGACGCCCTTTTTGACATAGACTACACCTATTACATGGAATAACTGAACTTGGAACTACACGATCTCCTACCTCCCATCCCGTAACTTTCTGACCCATTTCAATTATTTCTCCAGAAAATTCATGGCCTAGTATTATTTCATCTCCGTTTCCATATTGATAGAACCCCAAATCATTACTACTTATTCCACAATATTTCGAACGAATTAACACATCGTGTGTACCAATTTCTGGATCGGGTACCTCTTTTACAACAATATCTTTATTCTTCTGGAAAACAGCCGCTTTCATTTATTGTCATCACTTTTTTTAAAGTCTAATCTGGTAGATTACATCCTTCCAACCAGATTCCTGCAAGTGTTTCAAAATCAGGAGGTTCTAAATTTATCTCCCTGTCAACAACTATATCTAGTATTGCTGGTACTTCAGATTTGAGTGCTTTTTCTAAAGCATGATTGATATCCTGTGGTTGAGTGACACGAATGCCAAAGCAACCCATAGATTCTGCCAATTTGTCATATCGAACATCAAAGAAGTCAACACCAATGTACCGTTGCTGATATACCATTTTTTGACCTGCTTTTATCATCCCATATGCCTGATCATTTACAACAATAATAATAATAGGAAGTTTTAATCGGCGCGCTGTCTCCAACTCTTGAACGTTGAACATAAAGGAACCATCACCCATGATAGCATAAATTTGCTTATCTGGTTTAGCTAATTGTGCGCCGATAGCATAACCAATTCCTACTCCAAGATGTCCAGAATCACAAGGCCATAAGAACGTATTTGGTTCATAGATCCTATTTAAATAGTGAGCCCAAACTCCCGTGTTTCCTCCATCGACAATGGAGATCGCATCACGAGGAAAAAACTCCCGAACATCCTTAATAACCCTCAGAGGGTGAATAGGTACCTGGTTAGAGCTTCCCTGTTCTAAAAAATCAGTTAACCAAGCTTCTTGAGCACCATGACATTCTTCTAGCCATTCTGAGAGATCAGGTGGAGACTTTCGTTTTTTTATCGATTTCAATAGTAGATCGGCTGTACTTCTTGCATCTCCAATGATACCTAACTCAACTTGTCTATTTAATCCAATTATTTCAGGATCTATATCAATTTGAATAACCTTTTGTGAATCTGGTTCTCCCCAAAAAGGTGGAAGCCCCCAGTTATCTAGATCACCAAAGCGGCCACCAATTATTAGGATTAAATCAGCACCAGATTGAGCTGCAATTGCACCATAACCTGCAGGTAATAAGAGTAGTGGATGGTCCTCTGGTAGTATTCCACGAGCAAATACCGAACTAGTTACTGGGCATTGCAAATATTCCGCTAGGCGTCGAATTTCTTCACTAGCATTGGCACGAAGAGCTCCCCCTCCCACATGAATTAATGGATATTTTGCTTTGGCTATTAAGTCAGCAGCTTTTTCAATCAATGCAGGCGATGCTACAGGATTCATTAGACAACGATAATTCTCAGGTTTACTTACAGGTATCAAGAGTTCAGAGATATCATGTTTCTCAAACAAAACATTCGAGGGAACGTCAAGTAAAACAGGACCAGGTCTTCCTGAAATTGCTGACCGAAAAGCCCAATGAACCAAACTCGGAATTCGCTTCCAAGGCGAAATTACAGCTTGCCATTTTGTAATTGGCTTGAATAAATTAATTTGATCAAGGTCCTGAGTCATACCATGCCCAGGATAAATGTTCCATGTTTGATTTTGAGCAGTGATTACAACCATTGGAATGGAATCAGCAAAAGCAGTGTATACTCCAGGAACTAAATCAGCAGCACCAGGACCTACAGTTCCTAAACACACACCTGGTTTGTTTGTAACCCGTGCCCAGGCATCAGTGGCATTTGCACTTGATTGCTCATGTCGAAATGTTACAAAATCAATGGAATCCTCTTGATAGATAGCGTCAAGGATTGGATAGAGTTGATCACCTGGAATTCCGAATACGAACTTAATCCCTTCTTGTTTAAGACAGTCTATTATAAGCTCTCCACCAGTCATTTGAACCATGAATTAAAACACACCTTCAATAATTTTGCAGAAATCTCTTCTATAATGAGTAGGGTAATCGAATATATA
>JAEOSR010000044.1 GCA_016840285.1 Candidatus Hodarchaeota archaeon
GCAGCTTTTTTTCCAAAAGATAATATTAAATCGGCTGATTTTTTTGCTGTATTGAGTTCTTTTTTCTCTTGTCGATCTAATTTTTCGTTTTTTGAAACCGATCTTTTTAGTAAACCCTTTACTCCTGTCTTATTCTGATGTACAACTGCAATAAAGCGTGAGTGGCAGATGGGACATTGAATGTCTTCACTTAAGCTCTCAATTCGCTGAGTTTTCTCGAATTTACACTCTAAACGCATACACACCAACCTTACCCAAGTTCTTCTTATCCTTTTTTCCACTTTTTCTAAAATAAGGTGTGATGGACGTAATTTAAGCACATGTAGCGATATTGGCTGTGTTGCAGCAAACGAAAGCGGTGTTTCAAAATGCTTTACAGGAATCTCTTCAATTTTTAGCGCCCCTTCCTGAAGCTTGGTAAAGAAATCAACCACAGCTTGCATATCCATTTTTTCACAAAGGATTTCGTTAATCGTTTCCTCACCGATAATTGTATTTGTATATCTAGAAACGATTAACCTTGTCATCATTAGTGAGCTTTCAACTGGCTCCGAAAGCGCCCCAAAACGTTTAGCTACTTGACGAATCCTCCATGCAAACAGATCACTATTACTAATTCGATGTTCTAATAATGGTGGAATGTGTTTTGGCTCAATAGTTTCAAGGATGGGCTTCAATTTCGTTGGTCGGGCTAACGCAAGAAAAATTGAATATGGATCAGATCGAAATTCTATAGAATGGCCTTGTTTGGCACCAACTATCGAGGAAACCAGCAACCCAAGAGTTTCATTTCCTTTTGATCCAAGAAAACTATGGATGACTGCTTGCCTTCCAACAGTCTCAATTAGAACCTTATTCTTCGTAGGAATGATTTTAAGTTTTTTGTGTTCATTAATGAATGCAAATAGTTCATTTTGAATTGCTTGTGGTTTCATACTGTCTAGATGATTATTCTCAAATAGTTCTTTTGCTGATTCCGTTACCATCTGAGAAACAGGAATTAACTCTCCTTCCCATGTCGGTATAGCTGCCTCTGTTATACCCTTAACTTGACGAACCTCTATTCGATCTTCTTTTTGAGCTAAGAATTCCCAAGGAAGACCATTCAAAATGAAGATAGCCCCTTTTTCCCCTCTAGTTGAAACAAAGGCTTCATCTAACTGTCCCACCCTTCTTTGTCTTCCGATGTCAAAGACTATATAACTTCTCTTTGTAGGAATACTACTAAGGTTTGAATAATAATACTGGAAAGATTTCCGTTTAGCTTTTAAAGAGATAACACCTGTATCTGGATTTTGATTTATGAAAAAAAAGTGATTTTTTTTCCCATACTCTAGCAAAGGCAATAGGTGTTGAGGAGTAAAATGTGCGAATGGGTATGAGTTGTTGATTATTCTCAGTATTTTTTGTATCGTAGTTTCTCCAAAGTCAAGTAAGATTCCCACAATGCCATGAAACAGAATATCCAAGGAGAATGAATGAATTTCTGTCGGTTCCACTTTCTCAACTGAAACCAATTGTTTGATTAAATAAGATTCTAAGAGATCTCTGGGAGTCTCCGTGATTATAATACCCTTACTAACTCGGTCCAATCCATGTCCAGCTCGTCCTACTCGTTGAATAAGAGTTTCAATTCTCCGTGGGCTCATATATTGAATTACTAAGCTAACTGCTCCAATGTCTATCCCTAATTCAAGAGATGAAGTAGCTATTATTAGCTCTAAATTTCCTTCTCTTACTTCAGATTCTGCTTTTAAGCGAGATTGAGCTGATAGACTTGAGTGATGAACCTCAAAATTAACACGTTCATCAAGCTCAACACTTTCATTATAGCGGTTGAATCGATACCCAAGAATTTCAGCTTGTTGACGTGTATTTGTGAAAAGAAGTACCGTCCCTAGTTCTCCTTTAATGATTTCGATAATTCGAAAGAATCGTGCTGCTGCTTCTTCAGTAGTTTGCAGAATCTTAGTGAATTCATGGAGATTAGAAGCTAATTGAGTTGGGTATTCAATTGAAAGATTTAATTGTTTAAGAGAGGGGATTTCAACAATTTTACAGTCAGAACATTGTGGGGAAAGGAATTTCATCACTTTTTCTGGATTACCCAGAGTCGCAGAAAGACCAATTCGTTGGATTTTTCTACCAGTACGTATGGAAAGACGTTCTAAGGCAATGGACAGTTGGATTCCTCGTTTAGTTTCAACTAGTTCATGAATTTCATCAATAACTACAGTTTGAACGTTTTTAAGTCGTTCTCGCCCTAGGATTTTTGCTGGTAATAAGGCCTGAAACAATTCAGGAGTGGTAATTAATATCTGTGGAGGATCCTTGGTCTGTCTTCGTCGTTCTGCGCTAGTAGTGTCTCCATGACGAACTGCAATTGATATTCCCAGTTTTTCAGCTAATGAGGGTAAAACTCGTCGGAAAATATCACGATTAAGGGCCTTTAGAGGTGTAATCACAACAGTAGTAATAGGAATGGATTTTTCTGAAAGGATTCGATGAAAACATGCTATAATTGTTCCAAATGTCTTTCCAGAACCTGTACTAGCAATTACTAAAACATCTTTTTTTTTAATGATAGCTTCAAGATACTCAAGTTGTCCAGGGGTGGGTGAAAGGTTTAATTCTTCTAAGACTCCTTGAAGCTGAGAATTGAAGATGTTAAAAGACAAAAACTAATATCTTCCTTTTTTTCTGGTGTTTTTAAAGAGAACACATGAAATCATTCGAATATAACACAATAAGGCAATATAGAAAGGAATTATTCAACACTTTCTACATTAAGCACACACCCATATTTTTATAAAAAAACGAAAAGATAAGTCTCTTTGTTATTCAGCTAGAAAATTACTAATTCACTTTTCTCACATTTAAAAAGGATTTACAGCAAATAAACCATTTACTTTTTAGAAATGATTTCCTCACATGAATACTAGATTAAAGAAAATTAAACTCATGGTGCGAATTCTTGAAAGAGCTAGATATTAGTAAAGATGTAGCTAAGATTTCTAAAGGCATAATTCATTTCATCGAAACATCTAAAGCAGAAAGGGGAGTTGAAGGGGTTTTAGTATTGTTTTCAGGTTATATGGACTCTACAGTTGTCTCAAAGTTATCACTCGAAGCATTAGGTGAGAACGCAGTAAAGTTTCTAATAAGAACAAACAAATTCTTTGAGCAGCAAGATGACATGTTAGAAACATCTATTGAATTTTTGGGAGTTAGTGAGGAAAACATTGTACGATGCGATATAGAACCTATGCTTAAGAGTCTAGGATCTAAAGACCTTATTCCTGGTTCTATTAGAGAAGTCCCCTCACTTTACCAGCCTTTAAGTTATTCGTTATTGAAAACTACTGCAAAGAAGGAAATTGAAGAAAAAACTTATGGAATGCTTGGAAAAGCAAACTCTGAAAGGGAAAAATGGATACATAAGGTTATTGCATATAACAAATTACGGTCAAGACTCCAAATGGCTGTTGCATATTTAACAGCAGAGACAGAAAATCTATTTCTTGTGGGTACCATTAATAAAACTGAATTATCAACAGGATTATTTACAAAATGGGGACATGGACATTGTGCTGACATTATGCCTCTAGGGAGTCTCTATCGTTCTCAAATTTTCCAACTTGCAGAGTATCTTGAGCTTCCAGACTCTATTAGAAATCTTGCTAAATCTGATCTAATGCCTGGTGTTGAAAACAAATATATGTATTTTTTTGACTTGCCTGCGATTGATGTTGACAGGATATTGATCCGCTTGGAAAATGGTATTCCTCCCACAGAAGTAAGTAAGATCACAGGGCTACCAATTGATATAATCGAGAAAATCAATACTTATTTTAATTCAGCAGCGTACACAAGGCAAGTTCCACTTATTCCTAGGCTATAATATTCATGTTATTTTCCCCTGATTGCTTTTGAGGTGATAGAAAGAGAGATTTCAAAACTCATGAGTCCTGAACAAGATAAGTCTTTAGATAATCTACCAAGGGACTATTTTGGTCAATTTCATCAATATTCTCTTGAACAATGAAAGATATCGTTTTTTTCTGAATTAATCTTCCCCGAGGTGGTCTAGGAATCTTGTTGATCACCATAAGGATTCTTGTTTTGTCATTCATATCCATTGAATGTAAAGTCCTTATCTCTTTGGTTGAAACTTGTGTATCTATTACAAGAATATCAAATGGATTTGGATCATTCCAAGTTTCAATGACTTCTTGGAGGTAATCAAATGATGGACAATGGATGGAGAGGATCTTTTGAGGCAGGAATATTTTGTAAAGCTCTAAAAATGTTTCATCACTTCTACAAAGAATTAAAAGCTTTTTGGGCTCCTGCTCCAAAATATTCGATTTTAAATCTCGTGTTAAGCGATGCAAGACCTCTGTGATCTTTGATTCGAGAAGAACATCGTTTATTAAGGTTGATGAAACCTCCACTAAGCTGGAAATGATTTTTAATGAATCCTTCAAGACTTCAGGAGACGTATTGGAGAATAATTGAATTCCTCTCCAATGTAATAAATCGATAGGTAAATTTCCCGAAATGGCTTCATTAAAGAGATTCTGAAATTGTTCTCGTTTAATATCCTCTAATAGGTCCTTATCTTGAAAGTAATTCTTTATCTCATTCTCAAATTGTTTGGATATTTGATCCCAATCGAAAGTAAAATCTTCGGTGTTACTGAGATACAGGTCCAAAAACTTAGTACCAATGAATTGTAACATCGTTTTAA
>JAEOSR010000045.1 GCA_016840285.1 Candidatus Hodarchaeota archaeon
ATTCTGAGATCGAGTAAACCTGGATTTTTACCAAACGATTTGCATAAGTTTTACCAATCCCCTTTATCGCTGTGATAGACGTTTTACTTGTAAAAATTGGTTCTTCCGCTTGAATATAAGGCTCTCTTGTAACTGCTGGAGTCACTCCATATTCTTCAATAAATTCCAATGGACTTGGCCCAGCAACAAGCATAGGTGGTTCAATTCTTTCCAGGTGTTCTACATAGAATTTCTGGCCAAAAGAATCAATATCAGTCTCCACCTGAATCTGCCAAACACCATGATGTTCAGCACGAATTGTTCGTGGGATTGGCCAAGATAATTCAATTCCCTGATCTGATCCTTTTCCATATCGATTTAATCGGGAATTATTGCGTTGGTCTAGAACCTGTAAGCGGTATTGATAGGGAATCTGATCACCAAAAGTCACTTGGATATTAATCATCTCTCCAGGAACAACTGCAAAAACTTTGTGCATAGGATTCTTTGTTTTCCAAATGGAGATAGATGACAAAATTAATCCCAATCTTCTAATTTGAGTAAGAGATTTTCTTATTCAGTTCCCTACTAAAATATAAGGTTCATTACTTTTATTATTTTGAATTTCTAAATGAAAATAATATTCATAATAAGAAAAACTTTCATCAAGATTAAAGTCTGTTGATATTTCTGACTTAATGAAAGAAACTTTTAAAGGTTTAAGGTTGTTCCAAAAGAAAACAATTGGATTCTTTTAGTAGAGACAATGAGGGATTTCAAAAAGATAATTTTTTTGAGTTCAGATCTTCTATACCATCCCGATAATAACGCATAATCCCCAGTCCAAGGTAATAAAGACCCAAGCCATATAGAGAATTTGTGAATAGGCCTCCAGTTTCCACATCAAGATATGTTATAGTTCCTGAACGGGTAATAACTTGTTGAAATTCCATAATTAACGTTTGTGTAAGTGGATACATAAAAAAAGAGGAAAAAAATGTCATTAGGGTCATTATTCCAGAGAGAATGAGCATTTTATCCGATTTCACATGCAAATGGGTTTGGATTTGATAGCGAAAAACGAGTAACAATCCTGTGATAAAGGTAATATATGTTGGTGCAACAAGGAATCCCCATAAAGTGCCAACATAACTTGAGGTTTAGATCTTCAGTACTTTTTTCGTCGTTGAAAAAATAGGACAAGGGTTATCAAACTTAAAACTATGAATATATATCCAAAATTTGGCACAAGATTTGTAGAGCTTGAATTGCTAATTGAAGAAGAACCATTGGATATCTGAGATGTTATTAAACTGGTAGAACTCATCGAAGAAGAAGGTATAATTGTGTGGTTTTCGTAAACAAAAATATTCATACGATTTTCATCAGTTGTAACGTTGTGCCCCCCTCTTAGGATCTCATTTCTTGTTAGGTTTAACCAGACACCAAATGCTTCCTCTAGATTCCCTTTCTCAATATTATCAGGCTCCAGAATTTGAGTATCATTATATCCGATTAATCTTGCAGTCTCGATAAGAATATGATTAGCTGCCCAATAATCAAGAGCAGCAGGATCTACTCCTGCTAAAAGGATATTAACTCTAGTTGCATCCCTGTACCGTGTACTCGGCCCAATAAAATACTTAGTATGGGCATTTACCCAAATCGCGTCAATAATATTGAGTGTTGGTAATCCATATTCGACCATTAAGGTTCCCATCCCGCCTGTTGCAACAGATTCATGCCCATTGGCTAATCCCCCATACACAGCTCGTCCTTCCGATTGCACACCCATATAATTCTTTAAGGCTGCGGTAACTCCATAGGAATGATGTGATTTTAAAATAGGCATGTTGATTACTTTGAGTCGTTTTTCATATCCAGTTCCGTTCCATATACCATATTTGAAGCTAACATTAGTGCCAAATTCTGTTTTAAACTTAGGATAAGAAACGTAGATCCCTGTCTCAGGATCAGCCGTATCATAAACTACATAACCATCCGTTATATCTCCTTCGGAATACTCATCAACAGACTTGCCTCTAATGTCCTGCCAATCATAGGTTGAAACCTGATATATAGAAGAAAACATGTTAACAACATCTTGGGTTGACTGGCTGGTATTTTCAGCGTTGCAAGAAAAGAAATCCATGCTTCCAAAACCCTGTCCGTTGTCTGCAACAATGATTTCCCCGACGAAACTATCTGGGTGATCAATTATAGCTTGAATTACCTCTTTCAATAGATCTGTGTTTGTACCTCCGCGTGATGGCCACTGTGAATTAATTTTAAGTAGAACAACGTCGTTCTGTGCTATCAAACCGTTGAAATTTTGATTTCCTCCCCCAATACTTGATTTGTAGAAGAATAAATCGTTTGAACTCATGAGATCAATTAATTCAGAGATGTGTGCTGCTGCTCGTCCGTTCACAACATAAATATCAGACGCAGGAAGAACTGTTGCATTGTTAGGTTCAATAATTAATTGAAATTCTTGAGAAGGATTAGGAACCTGTGTTCTCAAGAATAAACCACCGCTAAACACTCCTACTAAGAGTATTACTAAAATAGTCTTGTTATTTCTTAAAAAAGAGGTCTTGATCGTTGTAAGAACTGGCGTTATTATTGAAATTGGAATAAAAGCACTTAGAGATATTGAAAGGTTATTTATTGCTGTTTGCTGGCATGGATATGTTATTCTTGTGGGTTTAGTTCCTGTTCTGAATATTAACCAAAAGAGATTTAGTAGGATAAAGAACAGTGCATTTCTTTTCAACCTCTTTCTATTAAGAGTCTTAATTGCTGTTTCTGCAATAGCGTGATTAAAACTTCCTTTCTTTGGATGACCAAGAACAACTAAAATTTTCATCGATTAAATCTCCTTTTCTCCAATGAAGTAAAGTAGAAAAATGTGATTAGAAATGATAAAATCTCCTATTCCTAGAAAATCCTCCTCATTATCTTCTGTCAAAATGATATATTTTTAACCCAATCTTCATCTCACATCCATTCTAATCAGGTTATTCAAATTCAGCTACCGTTGAAATGACTTCATTCCCAAGAATTTCGAGTGGTTTGATTTCATGGACGTTCCACATGTTACGATATTCCAATAAATTATACAATAAATTTTACAACTTTGATTTTCTGTGTTACTGCAGCTAGATAGGAAATAGTGCTATATCCTTCAAGTTGAGGTGCTTCAACAGAACCCCACAATACAAGTTTTACACCAGCCAATTATTGATTCGTTTTATGTCATCTTATATAATTGTATCGTAAGGTCATCAGTTCGCCATTAAGGTAATACTAATATACTGTTTCGTAAACTATTATTAATGCATGTAATTGTTAAGTTTGATAGTAATTTCCAGAATAGGGATCATTCAGGTAGGAACAAACCATAACATTTACAGATAAGCGGCAGAAAGAGTTAGAGAGAATCGAAGAAGAAAGAAAAACATAGAATTCTTCAAGAAAAAGGGATTTATAGAGAAAGAATATAGATATCAGTATTTGTTAGACCTAGATGTGACTGAAACTAGCAAAATGCAATTGAAAGGCAAAGAAAATCAGTGAGAACGTACCCCTTAAGACCCTAGGTACTGAAACAACAGCGATTGAATTCGATTAGTAAAATTCGGAGAGGTCTCAGTCGATTACAGTATAAATAAAACCTATTGAATTGAGAAAAGATGAAATCTAGAATCAGTCTTGTTAAAAGTACCAATCATATCAGTGGAGTACAGGACACTTTAAACTTGATAAAAACGGATGTCAAGAATTCTCTGTCTCGAATCACATTATTAGTGATTAAAATAAATCTCGTTGATTCTAGGGTAGAATTGACAACAATCCCATTTCTTGCTGTTAATAGTTTTATTGAATACATATTGCCGTTCTAGAAGGGAAAAATAATAATTGCAGAGAAGTCTTCTTGGGGAAAGACTCAAGATGGCTTCCAAAAATATGGATATACAAAAATAGCTGAAGAAAATCCTCAAATCGAATTGTTAGATTTAGCTGAGGATGAAACTATTAATATAAAGGTTTCATATCCAGAAGGAGAATTGAATTTACCTTTCAGTAAGACCCTGTTAGACTCTCCATTCTTAGTTTCAATTACCCGCCCAAAAACTCACTGTAATGTTGTTGTTACGCTTGGAATCAAGAATACTTTAGTTGGGAGTATACAAAGATATCGTAGTAGACAAAAGATTCATCGTGGTAAGTATATGCATACAATTCTGTGTTCTATAGCAACTTTTGTTTTCCCTAATCTTGTCATTTTAGAAAAATTTAGACTCTTCCTAATATATTCCTATTATTTCATATAGCTGATGAAAATGGTGACAAAAGGGGAAACCTTCTATGGTACTTCTGTTATGGGATCTTATACCTTCAATGATATCTTAGACGGCCTGATCATTAAAATCAGTCCAGCCCTTGTAACTATTACAAATGGATTAATTAACACAACCCCGCCAGAAATTCTTCAAGAAATAGTGCAAGATCACGTGATAGAGCTTTTAGAACACAAAGTACGCACGATTCATGTTGATGTCAATTTTGAGGACTATAGAGGGTTTGCCAAAAAGAGTCCTGACATTAACGTAACCATTTTCACTCCTTCTTTTTTGGAAAGTCTCAATGAGGTTATTCGGTCATATAGAAGTTTTTTGACTCTTCACCTATTGACTAATTATCCTCAACGTCACTTCTACAGATTTGAACGTATAGAACCTGGGGCTATATGTTTTCAACTGGATGTTATTTCGGATTCAGCACAACTTAAACAATTAATTCGTCACATTCGCGACATTGGTGCTTGTGCTAGCCCTGTTATTGAGACAGTTGGTTCAGAAAACTTGATTCCTAAACCAAAAGAAGAAGTATTTACTCTTCTCGAACCAGTCTTGCATGAAATCGGAATGCTGACATTCCAAGCAGCGGGAACAGCCTCTCGGTCGAATGTGTCAGCGGGGACTTTTGATAAAGAAAAAGTTGGATCTTATGTGGAGTGTTTTAAAGAGCGATTCAGAGGTACAATTCAACTCCAGGGGGGGATAATCCCAAGCACCATCAGAGAGGCTGTAAAGCTTGGTGCAGAATTTTTGGTGAGTGGAACACAGATTTTCCGTAATCAGAAGGGGTTAGCCCCACCAGATGTAATAGATATAATGCTTATGGAAGCTGCTAAAGCTTTGATGATGTAGTTCACAAGTGAGAATAAAATATCATTACATGACCAAATAAGAAGAATGGAGTGTTATGTAGATGTTTTTTATTGATTTAACCCGAGAAGGACACAATCTCTGGAAAAGGGTTTGTCTTACTGTATTTATTAGGAACCTGGTTTTTCCCTTAGGCTATTTTTTTATTCCTATTACATTTCTAAATCTAGTTACATCGATTCTTGATATCCCAACCAGGAAATCCACTGGGTTGAGTCTTTAATTAGACTTAATTTCGCAATTAATTTTTCTAATCCAGAGCTTAAATATATTATATCGTATAGAGTCTCTGTAGTTGCTCAAATAGGTGAGGATGACGTAGAAAGACTATTAATAAACATACAGACTCACTAATTATGTTCAGTTTATCTATATCAATTTGAGTTGTAATGTCTGCTACAGATTTATTTGTCTTAGTCTTTTCCAATATCTCCACATCAGTTTGGTACATAAGCTCATATAACTGCCTAAAAAAGTTGAAAGAATCGTTTTTTTCAACTCTAGGTACTTGGAGTAGTTCGCTCATTATAATATTATAAAATTCTGAGTACTTTTTTACATGATCAATATTATTTTCTATCTTTTTTTCTTCTGGACGAGGGACAAATATATTTGCAGACCGCGAGTATAATTTTTCAGTCTGGCGGCTGCCCTGGGTCATACGATGGCCTGA
>JAEOSR010000002.1 GCA_016840285.1 Candidatus Hodarchaeota archaeon
ATTCTCTAAATTGTTTTCAGAAGGTAATATGTTTGATAGACAACCAGACGATCGGAGTCCTTTTTGCTCTAGTTGCTGCAGTCTGTTGGGGACTGGGAGCGTCTCTCTATAAAATTGTTATAAAAACAGAACACTCCCTTTTTCTGACTATAGCTATCCGAGGGTCCATTGCTGTTCCGTTCATTGCGATCGTGACATTTTTTATTAATGGATTTGTATCTATAGGGATTTTGATTTCTCCAGAGGTATTCCCGATTCTTATCATTTCGAGTATTTTTGTTAGTATTGGGGATCTTTCTTTCTTTGGGTCACTCCAACGAATGGAGGTTTCTAAAGCCATGCCCATTGCTTCCATTTATCCGCTATTTACTGTAATTTTATTGATAATTTTCGGCCTTGAGACAATTTCATCAGTTGTATTAACTGGAATAATCATATTAATTGTTGGGTTGGGATTTTTAGCTCAACAAGAAAAAGAAACGGCAACAAATTCAGAAGTGGGAGAGGACATAAAAATAGGATTAGGTCTGGCGGTAATAGCTGCTGTATTTTGGAGTCTTGGTATATATACTTTGAGATTACTCTTAGATTTTCCAGATGTAGATGTTTATTCCTTAGCAACAGTTCGTTTTGGCCTTTTAACCCTTCTTTTTGTGATGTTATGGAGTACAAATAGTGTTTATAACTACACCCAAGGAAAAGACGATCCTGCCTCCCTTACGTACATTACAAAAAAAGTAGGGATCGTGTTTGGTATAGGTGGTATACTATCTTGGGGAATTGGAGCTATCAGCTTCTTTTCATCAATAGAGCTGATTGGAGCCGCACGAGCTACACCAATATCATCTATTAATCCCCTGATATCAGTCATTGTAGGTATTTTTGTTCTAAAAGAAAAATTAAAACCACTTCAAGCAATTGGTATTCTGTTGATAGTTTTTGGATCCATTTTTGTATCAATCCAACAAGTCTAAAGAGATATCATCCAAAAGAAGGATATCCAATCCCCCCTGTGTGAAGGAGTGGGTGATGTGGTTGTCTATAATGCACTGATACTATTTCCAAAGACATTTCTGGTCGTCTCTTGACCTAAGAGATGATAGCTTTTAACCTATAAGGGGACCCCTCACTACAGTAAGTAGTATCCCTCAGACAGGAAGCTGCTCTTAGGCTCTTAGACCTGAAGAATGTCAGTCCACATCAACCCACATTTCTCAACTAGTGAGCATGAGAGTAATGCGAAAATTGATTTAAGAAACCAGTCTTAATTAACCACCTCTTCTATTTAATAACTTTCTTTTCCTTTTTCTCTTCAATTTTCTTTTCTTTTTTTGTTTCTTAAGTAATTTCTTTCTTGTTGAATCTTTCAAGCGATCTTCCTTGGAATCGTAGTAGAATGTATAGCTAGGTTTGGGTAATCCATTTTTTTTAATCCTAGATATCATTTTATTACCAAACCATGTCATATAAACCGTTTCATATATTATTAAAAATTAAGAATAATTATAATAACGCCTTATAAAAACTTTGTGGAATGTACAATAATGTTGGAAATGACTTAAATACTATATATTTTTACTTATCAATCATGCTATATCCACGTGTCTTTCGGGAGTTGTGATCCTCATTCAATTAAGCGAGATGAAAGAAGTTACAAGGTTTGAACCTCTATTTACTGACCTTTTAGAAGATGATATCAATGAGCAGCATGCTCGGATATTAGTGATGATGTTCCGTCTTGGGGGATTTACGACTTTAAACCTTCTTACCGACTACCTTCCCTTTTTTTCTCAACCTACTGTAAGTATTCGAGTAGCTGAACTCGTTAACAAGGGATATCTACGGAAAAATCCCGAGCTTATGCCAATGGCTCTAGTTCTAATACTCAGTATTGACGAGCTTGGGTCTCAGCTAGAGCATAGATTTGAGGCACAACAGAATGCTTTTCGTTTTCTTCTAAAGACCCTCAAAATTCGGGATAAATTCTCAATAAAAGGAATGTTTATTCAAGCAATACAAGCCTTATATCCTAAAAACAAAAAGGTAGAATATGAAGAAGATGAATTGTCTAAAGAAGAAGCTTTACCCCGATTAGTTGCATTCACTTATCTCTATCAATTGCTACCACGAAACAACCTGTATGAACTCGTCTATAGGAAAAAGTGTCCTGATAAGATTGCAATTAAATGTGATTCTATTATTTCTTCTCATCCTGAGATATTCCATATTGTACATAAGAAACATCAGTACAAAGAAATGCTCATACGACCACAACTCCCTTTAGATTCATTTGTGAAAAATCGGTTGACCTATCTAGAGTCACTCTACACGTACAACAAGAAATTATTATTAGAATTAGGCAATTTTCTAATTGGGGAATATGATTCGATTATTCCTCACCAATTATTAAATTACCCCTCTGAGATTAAATTAAAATTAGAAATCTGTTTGAAACATTATAAAACAATCAGGATAATTGACAATTCAATATATGTAGATAAAGAAGGAACATCTGGGGTATTAAGTCTGGTGACAGATCGACAGAACTTTACTCCAGACCATAAGGTTTTAATGCTTGCCAATACTGATATTCAGATCCCTGATAGCGTTAATCAATCCCAGATTCAGTTCTTTCCTTTGAAAACCGATATTCCCCGTGACTACAAGTCGCGAGATTTCATTCTCTTTGAGGAACATGGTTGTTTAGTTTTTCCATCGCAACAAAATGCAATTCCTTATTATAACATTGCCCCGCGATTCACAACAAATGTATTGAAAATTTTTCAGGAAACTTGAGGGTTCAACTATTGTTATCTGACTTTCTCCGACTAATAAAGGGATTTATTTTATTTATCGGGCCAACCGAAGCTGGAAAAACAAGTATTCTACGGCGACTCGTGACTGGAGAATTCCATGATCCTCAGCCCACTCTTGGTTTTCGCGAAGAAAACGTTGCTAAAGTAAGAGTAATTGAGATTGGAGGACAACCAAGCTTCAGAAAGTACTGGAGAGTTGCCCTTGAGCAAAATCCAGTGCGTATCATTTTTGTGATTGATGTGACTAAAGAGAATGACTATAACGAATATCTAAATTTTCAGGAGACTTATCCAGCGTTTCGTTCTCTCTCAATGTTAACTATCAATAAAATTGACTTAATTACTACAAATCCTGATTATTTATCTGAGATTCCTAACAATCACATATTCTGTAGTGCAAAAACAGGTGAAGGAATGTTAGACATTTTGGAGGCAATTGCGAGTTTTAAAAAAGAAGCTGAGGCTGAAACTCCTTTAAGTCAACTTAATGAAGGAATCGATGAGGAGGGTGTTACTGATAACAAAGAAAAGGGGAACATCGATTCGATTATAAAGGAGTTTCAAGGAAAATTTTGATATTCTCTTGAATCATAGCTCCTCAATTTCAGGAAGGTAGGAATGGGAAACACTCCGCAACAAGCGTGGATGCGGTTTTATGATCTTTTGGGTCTATAAACACGCTCTTTGCGAGTAATTCTTCAAATCTGGTAACAAACTTTACGGAAAAAGTATTCAGAGAAGTTATCAGCGATTTTGACGTTTTTGCTGTCAGTAATACGAACGAGAAATTTTTGTAACGTTCTATAATCAAAATAGATTGGTCCAGATGGATTTCACGAACTTTCTTATGTTTTATTGATTCAGATAAAATGGTACTAATACCTTCCTTCATTTCGGTAAAAAACATCTCTAAAGCCAGATCATCCTCACTACTGATCCATTGATGAGAGAAGAGGGGGATTCCTTTTTCATTGAAAACTCCCAGGCGTGAAGTCTTGTAGGGAAGAATGAATAACAATCCTGGTTGATATATAAATGTACCAGCCATTAATAATATTCCTATTGCGAATGATAGTTCATTAGGGCCCTGACCTGGTGGGATTAACCCTGTAATTGTGTTGAAAGCAGGAACCACACAAGTAAGGATAGTTCCCACCAATATTATGAGAGCAAATCTCTGTAAATTCTCAGGACTGTTGATATAGAGTTTTAAAGCATAATAAATCCATAAAAACGTCCATAAAACCTGGATCAATAGCTGGGCGAAGTAAGTATAAGCGTAGATTTGTTGTGGTCCTTGCCCTGGTTGTAAGGCTGCGATAATGACTGTAGCAGCGATTAAACCTAATAATCCTGTTTTTATTGGGTCAACTGATGTTCTATTGATCGAATCAACTAATAATATCAAAAATACTGATGTCGGAAAGATACTAAATAATCCTAATAATCCCAACAAATGAGACACTGATACAGGAGTGACAAAAATAACAATATTAATGGTATACATCGATAGGAGGTCAGATATTATTGGAAGGTTGGTAAATAACTCAATCTCCGTATCAATTGCACTAATTCCTGGTATAAGCATGTCATACTTTATACATGATGACACAGTTGTTAGGATTAGCCATAAGGCAATTCCACACCAATTTAATGTTATATAAAGAAATTGTCTGTATTTCACCTGTAAAAACCGATAGAACGATTGTGCTGTTGCAGTGATTAATATTGTAATAGTAAAAAAGCTAATGATCACATCAATAGTGAGTCCAGCCATTTTTTTTACCCCCAATGAGTATCAATTTTATTTTATGAATTTATTTAGGTATATGGAGGGATACATTCGAGTGTTATCGTTTTAATGAATCCCCTTATATACATTCTTTTCTCTGAGATAGAGCCTGATTATTAATCAAATAAATAGCTTCAATAGTTCTTTTTCCATATAGTTCAATGTATCGTTCGTAAAATTAGAAATGTCTGTGTCACTGTGTATTAATGATTTAATGATGTTAATAATTTTGTTTTTATAAACTATTACCATATGATCGAGTTGCTTGGGGTAAAAAAGGAGTAATGCTGCGGGAACCACTCCTCCAATCTTAGTAATTCTTGAATCTTCAACAGTACTATCCTTCACATTCATCCAATAGGAGATAAAATTCCACTCGGTTTGTAATGGATCCATAAGATCCTCTTTTTCCTTTAAATTTGCTAGTGGAATTGGTCCATACATAGTTTCTGCTTTTCCATCTTGAAAGAGGACCGCACTGTATTCGAGCATTGATTGAATTTGTTGATGTGAAAAATTACAATTGTTGTTTTTTACTTTGATTATTAAGCCTTTATCAGTGAACGATCCTAAACAAAGCCCAAATTTCATTATTTTCGGGTCATCTAATCTTATTAATACTCCTGTTGCAGAACTGATATGTTTTCGATATAACATAGCACCAATTATTATGACTACTATTATTATTAACAGAAAAAATGCCAGAAAGACCCTTGTTGGAGGTCGTAACCAATTTAGAATTGTGATCGGGCCTTCAATGTCGTTGCTTCTTAATCCTGCGGAAGAGGTTGCTTCAACTTTAATATAATAACCAGTCCAATCAGCTTGACTAGTGTCCCAGGTGCAGTTGTTTTTTGAAATATTTGTTTCTAGGGGTTTCCATGTTATTTGATTTGTAGAACAAAAGACGGTGTAACGAACATTATGTCCTTGTGAGTCAATTGCTTTGGTCCACTCAATAAGAATTGACCCAATGTAAGTTTCTCCCTTGGTAGGAGACGTAATATTTGGAGAGGTTAAGTGATGTTCTTGTTGTGACACACGTAAGTCAGTGAGAGATTGATCACCAAGGTGAAGTAGGGTGTTTCTCTTTCCATAGGAGATCTCTACAGAATCTCCAATAATATTTAGGTTCGTAGATCCACTTAAACCGCTAGGTATGGAATTTGGGGGAATTATGTAAAAAATTATCAATATTGAGCCAATTAATAGATATGCAGAGCGATCTTTCACATTTTTCCCAATCTATTTGTACTAATTCTCATTTCAAAATAACAAAAGAAATTGGATATCTTCTTCAATACGGGCCAATTTCTCTGGTAGGAGTTCAGAAACATGGGAGATTTCATCGGTTGCATCTTTAAAAGAATCAGTAATATGTTTTTTTCTTATTAAAATAGTTGGATCAAGTCGATTAGGGTAATAAAGCAAGAGAAAACCTAAGGTTCCTCCGCTCTCAATAAAATGAGTTAAATCTCTTGGTTTATGTGGATTATCTCTTTCCCGGAAACCAAAAGAAACATAAAACATGTCTTCTAGATTTCCCATAATGGGAAAAGGCCCAATTAAATTTCCTACGTCCCCATGTAAAACACAAACTACACTATTTTCTAACATTGAATGAAGTTGTGGTTCATTAAATGGACAATACTCACTTCTTCCAAGGATTCTTGCCCCACTATTAGTTAAAGAACCTAAACATAGTCCTATCTTCATATTTCTAGGTTCAAGTCGAGATTCTAAAGTCCTAACTCTGGATTTTGAGAAATACTTCTTTCCAATAATCGCTCCAGTAATTACAGAAATAAATATTAATGATAGAAGTACGTAAGTGATGAAAATATGAGAGATCGAAGGATCAGTGAAAAGAGGAAGCCAGAAATCAGCAAAAAGGATCATAATTGCGATTATTAAAACACAGAGAACAACAAAAATCCCTATTATGATTTGGGGAATTGTTTCTTTCTCCATTTTTTTCCCATTTTTCATGACGAGGATTTGAAAAATATTATCAAAATGATTTGTTTGTCTATTATGCGTCTTGTGAAAATCTGATTGGTTTATTAAACAAACATCAATTGTGAAGGTTTAAATTCACCTTTTAAAATATTATCTCCAATTCAGAATCTAAAATTCCAATACCAAAAATATTATGAAGACATTATCTGGATTTCAAAAATCCCATAAGTCAAATTTTCTTCTGAACTATCACGCTTTTCTTGTGGTTCAATAGTTTTTGAAAAATCTCAGTATTGCCATAAATGCGGCGCAAGTGTGGATTAACGATTCTTAATATAATCATTCATCCATTTCTGCTGTTTCCTCTTTAAGAACAACTCGAATTTGTTTCCCTTCCATTAAGGAGGAAGTGACCTTTTTACGAGCGCTGTTTAGAATTCGCCAAAAAGTACCTCTACTAATTTTCATCCTTACAGCTGCATCTTCTTGAGTTAGATTTTCTTCATCTGCTAACCTTAAAGCCTCTAATTCTGCTGATGTCAAGTGGAGGGTTGCTTGTTCCCCAATTGCAGAATAATCGCCTCCAATTGTGGGTTGTACTCTGGGTCGACCTCCTCGGAACCCCCTTCCTCGTCCTCTTCGTTTTCCATGTCTTGGGCCTGGCATATCATCACATATAATATTCAAGAGAATAATTTGCTTCCAAATGAAGCTAATCGTTGTCCTAAAACCTCTGCATCTTTAGTCGCTATTGGATCTTTCTTAATAGATCGAAATTTGACTTTTTGTTTCCCTTCTTCTATTGTGTCATACATTATAGTTCCCATTGGAAAAGGAGCATTGAACCATGGGTGTCCAACTCCACCAACAATTATCATTCCATGCCCTAAAGCAAAAGTGATTAGCGAATTAATAACACTTTCCTGACCACCAACTCTTAAACCTGACACTGCAATGGCGGAAAATATCTTACCAGCCCATAACTGCTCAGGCATCTTATTATCTCTGGATCTATCAATTACATTCTTCAAAATTCCAGGTGGGCCAGTCCAATAAGAGGGGGAAGCAATAAGTAATCCTTGATGGTCTAGAATCAACTCTTCTAATTTGGGATAATCATCCTGCTTGTCTAAGGGGCAGGATTTTGTTGTGCAGACTTCACATCCGTTACATTGAATTAGATTAAAATCAGCAAGATTAACTAATTTTGTTTTGGTACCTGCTTTTTCCGCACAGTCTAAAGCAGTTTTAAGTAAATAATGAGAATTTGATTTTTCAACTGATTTTTTGGGGGATCCATTAATCCCAAGTAGTTTAAATGTCATTTTTGATACTCCTAGCATTACAAATTAAAACTGACGAGTTGTACTATAACTATCGAAGGCTTTTAAGAAAAATAATGCACTAGTATAAGCTGTTTGCTTCAAAGCGTGTTCTGTCTCTTTTTCTACCGCATAAATTTCGTTAAAATGTTCAATAATTGCTAATTTGCTATACTTCAGGAATGTCTCATTTATCGGGACATTCTCTTTGTGATAATTATTAATCGTCCAGCCATGAATTGTATTATAGAGTTCAGGTTCAAAGAGCTTGAGAACATCCCAAGCGATTGTCATCCAATTTGTGCCAACATTACCTTTACCAAGGAATTCTTTTGGAAACTCTAAAGCAATGATTTCTAGAGGGGTTCCAGTTATTCCATGTTGGGCAATCTTTACACCCAATGGTTTGATGGCTGCTCCAATCGCTTTAGTAAGCTCTATATCAATACCAACTTGTGGTAGTGGATTACCGTGTTCATCATATTGAAATCCATGAACTGATCCATTCGCGATAGCTAAGAATTGGGGGTGCACATCCTTTTCCTTGAGGGCTTCAATAAAGGTTGATGCTTCATTTACTGTTGTTTTTACTAATCCTGTTTTGGGATCTTTCTTTCCAATTTCACCCACTTCTACCTCCAAACCAAAGTTCTTGTGTCCCAATTTATCTTCAATGAAGCGAGTAACTTCAGTTGTTGCCTCAATATTCTTTGCTAGATGTTCTTTATCATTTGAACCGGCTGGATCATACATAAAACTCGCATCTATGGCAAAAGACGTATAACCAGCTTCAATTTGAGCAGAAATTAGCTCCTTCACCTCTGAAATATCCTCCATCTTAGCAATCTTAATGTGATCTCCGTGAATGACATAATAGGGGTACTGAACCTTATTTGCCGCTTCATTGACCATATTTGCGTATTTTTCAGGAGTTAAACCAGTATATCCTCCTTTGAGGTCGGATTCAGATTTAGCTAGTTCAAAGATAATCGGTGATTGAGTATCTTTCGCAGCTTGCAGGATCCCTTCTACCACACCTCTAACTATTCGAGTATTGCACGCCATTATGATACAGTCAGTCGAATGAAGCTTATCATAAAATGGTCTTCCCCACATTGGCTTATATTCTTTCATGATCGTATTACCTCGTCATCTAACTCAATCTTAACATCAAATTTAAATCATTATACTTGCATCAACTATTTCTTCTCTGTCAATCCTCTGGAAATTATTGTTAAATCTTTAAGCAAAATAGTGAATTAATATGGATTTAAGAGATCTTAATCTTGAAATATACTTAATCCGTCACGCTGACCCCGCTGGAAAACTAAACCACTGGAGTTCTCCTACAACCCCACTTAGTAAGCAAGGACTAAATCAAGCCGAAAAAATAGCGCACTACTTCCGTAACCACAAATTTGACGCGATCTTGACAAGCCCCTTCACACGTGCGAAACAGACTGCGGAAGTAATTGTAAGACGCCACAAGTCAGTCCAGCTTCAAGAACAGTCTTGGTTATCAGAAATAAATCTTGGAGAGTGGACTGGTCGTCATAAAGATGAAATCACCCATCAACTGCCAGATACTCTCAAAGGGGTACTAGAAGAAGGATATGATAAAAGAGGGCCTCTTGTCGCAAATTTACTGATGCTCGACCGAAAATTTTCTTTTCCATTAGGTGAAAGTCTGCAAGTATTTTGGAATCGTGTAATGATCGGTTTACAGCAAATTCTAGACCAATTTAAAGGGAAAGAGGATCAGAAAATTGGTCTCATAGGTCATGGGGGCTCTTTCACAATAATTATTCTGAGCTTACTTGGTAGAACCTTTTTTGATAACTCTTTTCCGATATTTATGTTTAAAAAAGCAGATTATACAATTCTCCGTATAAAGAACAGACAAGTCTATTTCTTACAGATGAATCCACTTTTCTAAATATAGAAATATTAATGCTGAAACAAACAACCACGTGAATAATCTCACACCATCAATTCTTTGGAATGGGACTGGACGGTAATGAGTGCGTTTCTGGACAAGAAAACCTCGATAATAGAGAGATTGAGCTAAGAATTCAGAACGATAAAGGACAGATGCAATAAATATTGCTAAAACTTTTGGTAACCATCTAAGAAAAAATCCTTTAATTTCACCTCGTAACGCAAGTGTTTCAAAAGTATCTTCAGCATCTTTTGCTACTCGTGGAACCATCATAAGAGCAAGTGCAGGGAGCACAGCTACTCTTGCAGGAACTTTACATTTTTCCAGAACACGAGTAAGGTCCGAAGGATTGGTTACAACAAAGAAAAATGAAAAAGAAAGTGCTCCTATCAGTAATCGTAATACTACAAGAGCAGCCTGAATCAATCCTCCAAATAAAAATGAAACTAAACCTAGAAAAGCGAGTAACGGGGTGATGGCTCGCAATAAACTAATACTCCCTCGAATATTGCCATAGAATGTATTCTCTAGAATGACAATGAATAACAGAAAAAAAAGCGCAAAAATCTCATTCATTAATAATAGAACGAATTGAATCCCTAATATCAATATTCCGATCAATGGATGTACATGCAAAGCAGTGGGACGATATAAAAATCCTTGATAGACTCTTCTTAACGTAAATGCCATTAAAACAACCTCCCACCTGCAATAAGCTGGTTTAACTCTTCTGTTGTTAGTATATGAGGTAATTCTTTACCTATCTTTGTTTCTATAGCTGTTATTAAACGAACAATTTGGTTCGGAATTAAATCAGTATTTTTTTCTAGCTCGAATAAAATTTCTATTGGTGAACCGTTTGCATAAAGGGAACCATTACGAATGACGACAAGTTCATCCATTTGTGGAAAAACCCGTGAGTCATTAGTCGAAATAAACGTCATTTTACCCTCTTTTTTAGCTTTTTCAAGTAAATGAAATAGCAATTGTCTTCCCTTAGAATCTAAGCCCACTGTAGGTTCATCTAGAAGAATTATTCTACTGGGTACTTGGAATGCAATAAATAATGCTATAATTCTCCGCTGGCCCTCACTTAAGTGATACAATTTCTTTTCAGCTAAGGGGTTAAACCCATATCGCTCGAGTAATTCATTTACTTGTGAATCCTCTTTGAGAATTCTATTCAAGTCTTTTCGTGGTGTTGGCCCCACTAAAAAGAGTCTAGCATTTTCCGGAACAAACACAACCTCATCTTTTAATTTTACTTTCTTTGTGTGTTTGTGTTCGATTACTATATTTCCATTTGTTGGAGAAAGGATTCCAGCGATTATTTTGAGGATTGTTGTTTTTCCACTACCATTAGTCCCTAAAAGACCAATTGTTCCAGGAGTATCCTTCTTCCAGCTGAATGACTTGATTACATAATTCTCTGTGTAAGGATATCGAAACCAAATGTTTTCTAGGTGAATGGATAGCATAAGCATCGCGTTAATTTGTTATTAGTAACTTCTTTCGATTAATTATCTGACTTCAATACATTCGCTAATAAAAACCGTTTAGCCTCATTTATATCCAGTAATTGTTGAGTAATACCTGGAAGATTCACCTCTGAAACTTCAGGTAAATCAATGTCTCTCATTTTTTCCAAAAGCGACCTTGGTTCGTCATCTCCAATCAATCTACCATTTTCAAGGAGTATTACTCGATCAGCTAAGGGTAAGATATAATCTAATCTATGTTCAAAAGCAATAACTAGATGTCCAGTTTGAGACAAATTCTGTAATGTACGAGCTAGTGTGATTTCACTTTTTGGGTCGATACGAGCCATGGGTTCATCAAATATTAATATTGGAGGATTGGGTGCTATAGCAGTAGCTAAAGCTACTCTTTGTAATTCACCAGAACTTAATTCTGTCATTAACCTATAGCGAAGATGGGAAATATCTAATTGATCAAGGGTATATCTTATAGAGGACTGAATCTCCTTTCGAGAAAAAGCAAGATTTTCTAATGAAAAAGCAATTTCCTCTTCTACTAACATATTAATAGTGAAATCAGCTGGGTACTGAGGAACATAACCAAGAAACTGAATAATATCCTTTCTTGAGAGCTTATCTAATAGCTTCCCTCTAATTTTGATCTTTCCGAAGATTTCAACTTCAGTGAAAGCTGGTATTAGTCCCAATATGGCTTTAGCTAGGGTACTTTTACCACACCCACTTGGGCCAACTACTACAATTAATTCTTCATTTTCCACAGAAAAATTAACTTCTTCTAAAGCCCACTGAGATGAATTCTGATATCTTACTGATAGATTACTAATTTCCAATAGAACCAAACTGAGAACTCCGAATTAGAAACAAAAAAAGGACTTAGAAAGCTATTAAGAAGGTTATTCAGTAGTACTGAGTGTATTCACCTTTTGTTCTGCTAATGAGGGTTTTTCTTTCTCTTTTGTATGAATTATACCAAGTTCTCTTAAATATGAGACGATGGGAACCGCGATTACTATTCCAAACACTACTTGTGCTATGTTAAAAGGAATTTCACTTAGTGCTCCTCCAACTGGGACGCTTAAAAAAATTACTTCATATAAAAAGTAACCCACAACAATGATTGGCCCAGCCAGTAAGCATGAAAGTATCATTTGGCCTTTTTCACCCATTTTTAGTTCAACAAACCAAATAGTACAACAAAAAATGAGTGCTAGGAACACTATGATTAGACCAGGTATGTTCAGTGTGTAGTCGATGAAATTAAACACTATACTAATTACTGATGACCCTGGGTCACCATTCAATGCTGGTGTTGTAACAAAAATACTAAAGGCCATCAAAAATAGCGAAATGGCAGCTATTATCAGTAATCTATATTTTTGTTCGATCTCTCGACTTTTCTTGTAGAGAAATCCGGCAATAAATCCTTCTGTACCCTTGAGTACTAGTGTCGCTGGGGCAAATGAGCCATAACCTAATACCATGTCAGCCATTGCGGCACCAATCCCTCCAGCTAATGCGCCAACAATAGGGCCACCAATTAATGCAGCAAGATAAACAAAAGCTTCTCCGATGTTAAAAAAACCTGTAGAGGACACTAATGCGATATAAAATAGTGAAGTTGAAAGAAAAACCATTGCTATGAATGCTGCAGTCATAGCAATCTCTCTCATCGTTACCACTTCCTTTATGGAAAATTGTGAATCACTCATATTAAATCACCCAAGATGGAGGATCAATAGGAATAATACATTTTGAGACTATATAGTTTCTTCCGAATTCTAGGCACATAGAATATGGAATGTCTCATATTTCGCATAAATTATTTAAATCAAGGAATTAATAAGTACAAATCAAATGGGTTGTTGCATTAATCCGCGAATATAAAGGAAATTAAATTGTCTAACTCTAACTGTTTTAGAAAAAACCTAATATTGGACAGTCTCCGACTAATTCTAAACAAATATAGATCAGCTCGAATGTTATATAACATGATTAAACCTACTAAATGGGGGGATACTGGAGAGAAATTTTCATACTCCCACTTTACTCGTTATCTCAAAGGGGAGATTCCTATTCCTGATGAAAAGGAAGATATTTTTGTAAGATTTATTCATAACAATCTTAATTTGTCAGTAGATCTCGTTCAAAAAAATATTGAAATTGATCTGAGCGCAGCACCCATTCAAGTGGACATGAGCAAATTCTTATCTTATCCAGAAAAAGTAAATCTGCTAGCTTTTCATGCGATTAATCAAGATCATCTGATGGGGAAATTTGAGGCAATTTTGACTCATCCTGAAGCTATTCCTATTGCTATCGCTTTTTCTCAAAATCTTAATATTCCTTGGTTTAATGTTACTTTCAGGCCTCCCCCCGTGACCCCTTCTAGGATTTCACAGCATCCATATCTTATTGATCAAGAATTAATAGCTACTGCATATTTTATGAACGGAGAGAATATTAGAAGTAAGCATCTGCTTGTTATAAGCGACTATATCCGAAGAGGGGGTTTTCTTGATGTACTTTTCAGAGTAGCAGAGGACAATGATGCAGAAGTTGGATTCCTATTAGCAATCATAGGAATAGGAAATGCATGGAAACGATTTAATGTGGAGCTAAAAGGAAACATGAATGTAATTCATTTTGTCTAATTAAACAATAGATGTTGAATAATGTGATTCGGATAATGATAATTTACGTATTTCTGTCGGGAAGTTTCTTTCTTCAAGCTAACCAAACGCTATCATATCCTTCTCAAACAGGTAAACAAAGGATAATTTTTGTTTTTTTCCTTAATTAATGAGTCCTAATAAATTCATAGTAAGTTAATATTGCATATAGTAACCTTATCGTTAAACGATTCGAACTCAAAGGAGCGGAGTTAAAAGTGGGAGCACCAGTTTGGATCGATTTTGATATTTCTCGTTGTACGGGAACTGGTTGGTGTATTGATGTTTGTCCAGAGAATGTCTTCAAATTCAATATAATGAAGTCTGAGAAAAAGATAGAGATCGATATTAATAGATGCATCAATTGTGGTAATTGTATCGATGTATGTAAACCTAAAGCGATTGTTGATCATTCTTATAATCATATCCAAGAATATTTGACTAAAGAAGCCACGATTTTAGATGACCTTCTCAAGAGTATTGATGATTCTCTCTCTCCACCATAAATTCACAAACTTACCCCTTCTTCTTCTTTCTACAAATAATTAGACATAAAATACCTAATAAAGGCCCAAAAATAATCATTGTCGTATTACTAACACTTCTGATTTGTAACAAAATTTCGGAAGTAGATTTATCCCCATCATTGTCAGCTACTAAACAGGTGAAATTCCAAAATCCAGGAGTAGGTTCTTCTAATTGGTATTGGATTAATTCACTTTCCCAAGAACTATGAATAAGTAAGCTATCATTCTGATATATTTCTAAATAATTTGGATTTGAAGAAATTCCTCGCCAAGTAAGATTAAATGGTTCTTTCTCCTCTATTGCTTTTTGTGTCGTCCAAGGGATTATGATGGGAGTATTGACTTCGGGGACTTCTGAAGTATTTATTGGTGATGTTTCCACATAGTTTTCCGCCCAGTCTGAAAATCCATCTTGATCACTATCCTTAATAACTGGGTTCGTACCATATTGATATTCCTCAAGATTTGTAAGGCCATCGTTATCATGATCATTATAAGAATCATTAATCGTCGGATCAAATCCATATCGATATTCGTAATAATTGGGTAACCCATCTAGTTCAGGATCTTTCTGATCAAATCGAAATTTTGTCGAATTGATAGTCTCGTAATTGTGGTTATCCAATGGCAAAGATATCCCATCCCAACTATCCTCTAGAGCAATTAAATCGGAATAATCCATAATACTATATTCTTCCCCAGGATGATACCAATTATCGTTTACATCTCCTTCATTATCGTGAGCTCCACCAAATAGATGCCCAACTTCATGAAGTAAAATTAGCTGTTTGTCGAATATTGGTTGGTTATGGGCGATAATTAGAGCATTCCCAAATACAGCATTTGCCCGATTTCGGCCCCCTAAATAATTCTCTTGGTAGATGAATAGCCAATCATACCCATTTCCTTCGACATTCTCAGCATCTACTCCAATTGCCAGTTTCCATGAGAGTCTTTCGGGAATTTTTTCCATGCTACTCGTAAGATTATCATTCTTCCCTGGTGTGAAGGTAGTAACATTCTTTATATGGAAAGCTAGATTAAATCTGTCTTCAAATGGTTTTAACCAAATCTTAAAGACATCTCGTGCAAATATTTCATCACCAAAATATTTTCCTTTTCCTAAAAGATTGGAATCTAGCGCAACAAGCACTGAATTATTTCCATCAGGAATATATCGATTATATGCTGTTGTTATAGGTTCATTAGTAGTAAAATTCTGGGTATGGTTCTTAGAAGTAATAAAACTAGTTCCTGCTGTAATTGAAGGGAAAATCATAAGAAATAAAGAAATAAAAAGACTAAACACAGCAATCCTGTATTTGGACATGATATATCATTTTATGATACCCCTCATTCTTCTTTATTAAGATTAGGTTTGGTGACAAATTTTTACTGGAAGAATTTTGTAGAATTATTTTATCCATTCGCAGATTTTTGCTAATCATTTAGTTGAATTTAGGTTCTGATGCAAAATTAGAAACAAAAAAACCCTTTCTGAGATGGATAAGCCTCTATGAACCAGTCTTGAACAATGAAGCAGCTTTCTTAAAGGTCGGTGAGAATACCTTTTCAACTACTTTTGTTACCATTATTAGCGTGAACGATAAATCAGGTATTCGAATGAGATCCGTTATTGCTGTAATCTCAGATATTCATGCAAATCTAAATGCTTTACGAACTGTACTGACAGATATCCATTCTCAAAGAGATAATGAAGTAGTAAAGATCTTCTGTCTTGGAGATCTTGTTGGGTATTATACACAACCCATTCCTGTGATTCATCTTACTTTAGCAAAATGTGATATTGTGATAAAGGGTAATCATGATCATGCAGCGGCCCTAGGTGTTGTTCCAGACCATTATCGTCCTGATTCGTTTCAACCCCTTGATTGGACCAACCAAAATCTCTCAATTAGAGAACGGAGAATCTTACACGCACTTCCAATTATGCACACAGAAATAATCGCAAATAAAAAGATCATGTGTATTCATGGAGGCCCAGAATACCCTCTAGATCAATATATCTTCCCAGATAACCTCAATGATCTTAACTCCACCTTCGAATTCATGGAGCTTATTGAGGTTGATACTTTGTTCTTAGGACATACACATGTTCCTTTTAAAGTAGAAAAAAATAACCGAATAATATGTAATCCAGGTAGTGTGGGCCAACCTAGAGATGGAGATCCTAGAGCTTCTTATATAATATATGACGCTGCTACTGGAGATACAGAAATTCGTCGCGTTAAATACGATCCAACAACAGTTATTAAAGGAATTAAAGAACATCGTTTCTCAAAAACACTAGGAGAACGGTTATTGATAGGAAAGTGAATCATATATGGAACACAAAATAGAGAGGGAAAGAACGGATTATTCAATGAAAATCATCCTTATAGGTGACGGAGGAACTGGGAAAACATCTTTAGTAAACCAATTCGTTCATAGGAAGTTTTCAAGCATATATAAGACCACCATTGGGGTTGATATAACTCCATATGAAACCACTGTTAAAGAAACTGGTGAAAATGTACGATTCGTCCTATGGGACATGTCAGGCCAAACACATTTTGAGAAATTTCGTTCAAGGTTTTACACAGGAACCAGCGGGGCGATAGTGGTTTACGATCTTACAAATGCGGTGTCCTACCGAAACGTTACTCAATGGATAAAAGAATGTCATAATTCTTGTAATAAGGCCGTTCCAGTTACTCTAGTGGGAAATAAAGCTGATCTTGATGAACTTCAGATTTTACATGCGAAACCACCCATACCTGACTATCCAACAATCATTACTAGCGCAAAAAATAATTGGAATGTTGAAAAAGTCTTTTTTTCCTTATTTGAAACAATATTGGGTCAGAATTTAGAGAAAAAAGAGGATCAAGAAGTCGAAACGACTCATCTTTCATTCAATTAATTTGCGTAACCTTTTTAATTTCGTTTCCTTTTCTTTTGAAGAAGAATCAAGGCTCCAAAGATTATTAAGAAGGAAAGAGAAGTGATCTCAGCGGAATCTCTTGTTTGAGACGTCGAATCTGTCACTTTAGTTGATGTAGTTGTTTCTTGAGTAGTTGTATAAAACTGGGTTCAGTAGTATTATAATCAATTAATCTTATCAAGCCTAAGATCGTCACAAATTGGCCGATCGTTCTTATTCTGACAGAATTGAATAACCACACTTTCAACAAGGATTGTAGGTTGTGTGGTATTTGTATATTCTATGAATCCGTCAATATAGAATTCTAAGGTGGAACCTGACCGATATATGGTCATACTATCTCCTATATCATCCCATGATCCAACAGCAGTTGACTCCCCTTTAGGGAGGTTGAAATTACCTAATAATACATTTATAGAGTTTTTGAGATTTTTGATAGATAAAAATGAGTGATATATACCTTCATACTCATATTAGTAAGACACAACCTAAAAATAGGAACGTAGTAATTCCCTGTCTTAAGGAATTTCTACCAAAGAAAAAGCCCTGATGATAAAGATGCTGAATTTTAAAGCAAGAGCGCTCTTAATGCTTAGTCATTGTCTTTTAATCTTTTTTCTAACAACAAGTCCAGTGACATCATTTCAGACTTATTTCATGATTAATGTTGATGTATTGACTCGTGACCAATCCAACGAACTTTTACAAGAATCAGATGTCCTTTCCACATTTGAAGACTCAATTGATATTACTCACTATAGCTCCTCAGCACAGGATGGGCTAACTCTCTTTCAAGGTCGGTTATCAAACGAAAGTGGGAGTCGAGGGAATTTCCTCTTCATTCTTGATATGGAAGGAAACATTAAGTATTCAATAGAATCTAAAAGTAGGTTTAAAACACCAAAATTTATCAATTCGACAACAATCATGTATATGTTTGCTGGTGACATCCAACTAAGAAACATCGAAAGCAGTGTGACTGAAACGTTACCCATCCCTGAGGGCCATCATGATATAGAATACAATCCGTTCACAGACACATTTCTCACCCTTCAACACCGAAAATTCGGAACTTATCAGAACCTTCCAATCTGGTATGACGACATCGTGGAATATGATCGTCAGGGTAATCAGGTGTGGTTGTGGAATTGTTCAGAAAATCTCCCTTTTAACACAAACCATTTTTTGAATGAATTGTGGAGCGGAGGACAAGATTGGACTCACGCCAACTCTATCTTCTGGTTAGTTGAAGAAGATGTAATCTATTATAATCCACGAAATTTAGACACATTCTACAAAATCAATAAACAAACAGGAGAGATTATTTGGGCTGTAGGCAAGTTGGGAGATTTCACTCTCTATGATAAATATGGGAAGGAACGAACGACATTGTGGTGGCACAGCCATGCTCTTGAAATGATCGGTCCGAATCGATTCATATTGTTTGATAATGATCATCTGAACCAAACAAATCCTGTAAATCACCGTTCCCGACTTATCGAGATAATAGTGGACGAAAATGCTAAAACTGCAAAAGAAGTGTGGTCTTGGACGGCACCAAAAGAATATTACTGTGAACCGTGGGGAGATGCTGATAGACTTCCGAATGGAAATACCCTTGGGGCTTTTGGAGCAAGTTTTTCTCATCCCACTCACCTCACAGAAGTAACACCTGAAGGTAAAATTGCGTGGGAAATAAAATTTGATCATTTACCTGAGATACGGACAAAAGTTTATCAGACTGAAAGGTTCTTCAAAGTTCCCATAATTAAAATTACGAATATTTATAATCAAACTGAAGAAGGCGGTAATATAACGGTTGACTTAAGCGTTTGGAACACTTACAGGACTCGATATCCATCAGAAGCTACAATACAATTCTCTTATGGGGGAAATATTCTAATTAACAATACATTTTGCTTTCAGCCACATTGGCAAGAAACCAAGCTTACTTATGAAATTCCTTACCATAATTCAAGTACAAACGATATAAACATTATTGTTGAAAATAGTGATGGGAAAAGAGCGGAATCAAATTTAACAGTCTCATTAGAAGAAACACAAAAAGTTGAGAGCTCTGGATTCTTGATAATTTGCTTTGGAACACTTGTAATTGGAGTGATAGCTCTATTGAATCGTCATAAACAATCGAAGAAGCTTTGCTAATTGCTCAAAAAGAGAGATATTCACAGAATATGATCTATTTTAATCTAATTGCTTTAAACTCCCTAATTCTTGTGGGACTGCTTTTTTTCAGGAAAAGGATGAAAAAAAATTTATTCACGCCTATAACATAACTTTTATATACTATTTGTGAATAAATTATTATAAAGGGTTATTTGATTAATAGAGAACAAAATACGAGTTTAGGAGATAATAAAGATGAATACTAAACCGAATGATCATGATGAAGATAAAGATGACAGTTTTTTTTGTTTCCCCCCATTTCATGTTTTCTGGGAAACTTTTCCTAAAATGAAACCCTTTTTTAAAAAGGGCTTTTGGCCCAGGGGAGACTGGATTAATCGGGGATCTCGTATCCCTATTACTCAAGTCAAGCGTGACCAAGAGAAATATAACATAACTATGGAATTACCTGGAATCTCGCGAGATGATATCAATCTAGAGGCAACAGGTGACGAATTGTGGTTTTCAGCTCATAGTGATGAATTTAAAAAGCAGTACAAACATCATCTACACTTTAAGAAACGTATCCGTCCAAACGAGATAAAAGCTCACCTTAAAGCGGGTATTTTGACAATCACCGTACCATTTGCTGACAAAGTTCCAAAAACCAAAGTTAATGTTGAATGAATTCTCTATGCAAACCTTGGAAATAATTTATAGTTTAAGGAGTGGATAAATTATGGTTAAAGACACATTTGAATGTAAAGTAAGAGAAGCTGCCGCCCGAGATGTCGGGAGAGGCATTATTCGTATTGATCCTGAAATTGCTGAACAGTTAAACATTTCTGCTGGTGACGCTCTTCAAATAATTGGTAAGCGTCGCACAGCTGCTATCTATTGGCCAGGATACGCTGGTGATCGTAATACAGGCGTTGCTCGCATTGATGGTAGCACACGACGTAATGCTGGCGTTGGAATAGATGATACAGTTGAAATTATTACTATCGAACCCAAATCTGCAGCTCGTATAGAATTTGCTCCCATTCATAACTTGCGAATTCAAGGAGGGGAAAGGCACCTCAAGCATATATTACTAGGTCGCGTTCTTACAAAAGGTGATTTTATTGAAATCCCTGTTTATAATCAACGAATAGTTCTCGTTGTTTCTAAAATTTCCCCAAGTAGCGAAGCTGTGATAATGCAGGAAATTACTAGAATCACAATTTCCCAAACCCCAGTTAAGGATATTCAGCAAGAAACTTTACAGAGAGTAAGATATGAGGATATTGGTGGTTTAAGTGATGAAATCCAGAAAGTTCGTGAAATGATTGAACTTCCGATGAGACATCCAGAGTTATTCAAACGTCTTGGAGTCACTCCTCCAAGAGGGGTGTTGTTACATGGTCCTCCTGGAACAGGAAAAACCTTACTCGCCAAAGCAGTAGCTACCGAAACTGATTCACACTTCATTTCTGTTTCGGGTCCTGAATTTATGTCAAAATTCTATGGGGAAAGTGAGCAGCGGATACGCCAATTTTTTGATGAAGCAAAGGAGAATGCTCCAAGTATCATCTTTATTGATGAGATTGATTCAATTGCTCCGAAAAGATCAGAAGTCACTGGAGAAGTAGAACGACGGGTGGTTGCTCAGCTCCTGTCGAATATGGATGGGTTAAGTGATCGGGGTGATGTTGTCGTAATCGGTGCAACCAACCGTGTAAATGCTTTAGATCCAGCCATACGTCGTGGGGGACGTTTTGATCGAGAAATTGAGATAGGAATCCCAAATAAACACGGCAGAGAGGAAATTTTATTGATTCATACTCGAGGAATGCCACTAGCAGAAGACGTTAACTTAGATCACCTTTCAGATGTGACTCATGGTTTTGTTGGAGCTGATCTGGGGCAGTTGGTGAAAGAGGCTGCTATGCATTCATTACGGAAAGTTATCCCGAAATTGAATCTTGAGGAAGATACGATTCCTGCTCATATTTTAAGTGAACTCGAAGTTTCACAAGATGATTTCAATGAAGCTCTCCTAGGAGTTCAACCCTCTGCTCTGCGAGAAGTCTTTGTTGAAGTATCAAATATCGGATGGGAAGATGTGGGAGGACTTCTTTCCGAGAAAAAGGAAATTAGACAAAGTATTGAACTTCCTCTTAAACATCCCAAATTCTTCTCTCATATGGGAGCTAAACAACCTAAAGGTATTCTCCTCTTTGGTCCTCCTGGAACAGGTAAAACTCTTTTAGCGAAAGCGGTTGCTCATGAAACACAAGCTAATTTTATTAGTGTTAAGGGGCCAGAATTGTTGTCAAAATGGGTTGGGGAATCTGAAAAAGGGATTCGAGAAGTATTTCGTAAAGCCCGACAAGCTGCTCCTTCCATTATCTTCTTTGATGAAATTGATTCCGTTGCACCTGTTAGAGGCAAATCATTTGATTCAGGGGTAACAGAGCGGATGATTAGCCAATTCTTGGCTGAACTTGATGGATTAGAAGAACTTAAGGGCGTCGTTGTCATTGCAGCAACAAACCGACCAGATATGATTGATCCTGCGCTGCTGCGACCAGGAAGATTTGATAAATTAATTAGTATTGGTCTTCCTGATCAAGCTGCTCGTTTAGAAATTCTCAAGATTCACACAAGAGATGTGCCCTTAGCAGCAGATACTAATTTGGATGCTTTGAGCAAAAAAACCGAGAATTTTTCAGGAGCAGATCTAGCTGCCCTATCTCACGAAGCTGTTCTCATTGCAATAGAAGAACATCTCCCTAGCTTAAAAGAGATAAAAGATGATTTTAGTGGATATAAAGTCTCCGCAACGCATTTTGAACAAGCATATGATAAAATTTTAGGAACCCGTAAAACAGGTCGGATTACTCCTACTCAAAAACTTGAAGGAATGCAAGAGGAAGTTGATCGCTTATCCTTTGTTTAAATCACCCTTCCCTTCTTTTTTTTCTTTCTAGTTCTCTCTCAAAAAAAGGTTTTTTCCAACTATAAAGAAAATTTTATCGTGCAAATTCAGTTTAATGGTTTTCCATTCTCTTACACTAAAGATTTACCATAATACATTTGGATTCTTCTTCAGATTGGAATATTAGTACTATTTTCGTGCCAAATTTTGAGTTGAAAAGGGAATATTTATTATTACGTTTTTATTCTTTTAACAGAGAGCATTATTTTGGTGATTATGATGAACTCCAACTATTTTGAAATTCGAGATGTTATCGATGTGGATTTAGAAGGGGGAACACTAATTGAATGTTTTCCCTCCATAAGCGCTCTCGCTCTTATAACAGCAAACATAATCCTTGAATCCGCAGGAAGACGAGACGAATGGAACCTTGATCAAGTAGCTGTGGGAGATAGCAACCAAATACCTGCGATATGTGTGGTCTATTATTCTAAGCCTAAATTCCCAATACGTATTTACGCAAGCCAAGATATTCGTGTGGCACTCCTTGCGTCTGAAATCCCTCAGTATCCCCCTATTACTCGTGAAATAGGCAAAAAAATATTCAATTGGGCCAAAGAAAAAGGAATTGAACGTATTGTTTCAGTAGAAGGATTTAAGAGCGATTACACTCAATCTCCAAGAGAATTACCTTATCGGGTCTTTGGAGTAGGCACAACAGAATCTTGTAGAGATTTTTTAAGAGAGAAAAGTATTCCTCCCTTAGATCATGGGGTAATCAAGGGATTAAGTGCTGTATTACTAAATGAAGGTTGGTTTAATCGTTCTGAAGTCATCGTAATTTTAGGGGAAGTTCGTCAACATTATCCAGAGGTTCGGACTGCTGCTCGGGTGATTGAGGTACTCAATCATCTTATTCCTTCGTTAAAGATAGGAATAGAACCTATTCTTGCTCAAGCTGAAAAAATTGAGCAAATGGCTCTCTCTATGAGAGATCAAGCCCAAGATGCTATCGAAACAGATACTCAGCCAGTTAAGGACAAAACATATATTTAGTTTGTTTAATCACTCGATATGTATGTCAAGAATAAAAGATATCTCTGATTTGTTACGAATCAGCCTATGTTTTCTTGCTAGTATCGTTATAATGATAGCAGGTTACCTTAGCTATCGTTTAAATGGAGTAAATGAAGTTAATTTCTCCCCACAGAATTTTTTCGAGTTTATATTAAAAAATGAGATAGTGCCTCTAGATGGTGTACTCCTCGGGTTTCTTGTTCCATTCTCTATGATTGCTGGAACACATGTTATTAATGACTATTATGATTATTCTAATGATGTATTAAATCAACGTTTTGATCGTCCTTTAGTACGAGGAACAATATCTTTACACGTGGCAAAAAACCTTGCCATCGGGTTCTATATTATTGCGTTTTTAGTAACAATCATTGAGGTTTTTTTTTATGGGCTATCTCCTCTATTAATTCTATTTGCAATAGTTTTCATTGGATTAGGAGTCGGTTATAATTTGGGGGTGAAAAATTATGGAATTATTGGAAATATTTGGGTGAGTACAGGGTATGTTGCTCCATTCTTGATGGGGACACTCCTTGTTGGAATTTTAAACGATTGGGTCTTCCTGAATATTACTGTAATCTGTTTTTTTATTCTATTTTTAGCGCTAGGCCGAGAGGTTTTAAAAGACATAATGGATATTGAAGGAGATTTAGAAACAGGAAAACGGTCAGTAGCAATTTCTTTAGGATCTCATTGGGCCGCACGGATTTCAGGAATAATTTACATTGTCAGTATTTTTTTTGGATCACTCTTACTTTTTTTGGGGTTCAGGAATAATTGGATCTTTTTGATTGGCTTTGTTCTTTTAGTAGCCTTGTTACTCTTTACTACAATCTTGTTAATTCGTAATCCTACCTTTGAGACTGCAATAAAAGGCCGAAAATATACTCGCTGGTCTTTATGGTGGGCAACTGCCCTCATTTATTTTAGCAGCTTTTTTATTTTATAATTCTATGATATATTAGTTCTTTCTCTGTTGAAAGAGCCATTAATCCATTGCTTTAAGCAAATCATTCAATTGGGCTTGGATCTCTTCGTTCTGATCTCCAATTTCTGATATTCTCTCCCATACATCAGAAGTTAAGGCATATCTCTGGAGAATTTCAGGAAGTGCCTGACTCCATTGATAAGCACCCATTTGGAAACTAGGAGCTTCGTCTAACATCCTTTGAAATTCTAATGATAATTGCAGATAAACTCGTTGCTCAGTTGGAGATAATTCAAAGTGTTTAATGGGTGGTGGAAATTCTAACGAAGCAAAAAAGTGTGTTCTGCCTTTTTCTGATTCAGAACCAGCTTCATTCTCGTTCATAACCAATATCACCTAGAAAGTAAACAGTGAAATCGATTATATAAAAAAATCAGATACAAAGATGAGCAATTTTACAAGAAAATCAAAATAAATGTGATTCAGCTTACCAAATTGCTACAGCACTCCCGTAACTATGAGGATTATTAGTTCTATCGTTATAAAGGAGATATTTCTGTCAATCCATTCATATATGATTGTAAAACCATCGGAATCCTTATTGATCCATCTTCTTGCTGATAATTTTCTAATATAGTGCAGAGAGTCCGTTCAGTGGCAATCGCAGTTGAATTAAGTGTGTGAAGATAATCTTTTTCTCCACCAGCTTTACCATAGGTCATATTAAGTTTTCTAGCTTGATAATTGGTTACATTAGAACAAGAGACTAATTCACGATATGTGTCTTGAGCAGGGAACCATGCTTCCAGATCATATTTCTTGGCAGCATTGTCATTTAACTCACCAGAAGCAATATTTACGACGCGATAAGGTATTTCCAACCGTTGAAATAATGTTTCTGCATTTTTAATCATTTCTTCATGCATTTCTTTTGATGTTTCAGGATGAGCAAAAACAAATTGTTCAACCTTATGAAAATGATGAACTCGAAATATTCCCTTAGTGTCTTTTCCATGGCTTCCAGCTTCACGACGATAACACTGGGAGATACCACAATATTTGCGAGGTAGAGTATTTTCATCAAGTAATTCATCCATGTGGAATGCAGCGAGGGGTTGTTCGGAAGTAGCAATGAAAAATACATCCTCTTTAGGATCATTGTACAATGCGTTCTCAAAGTCACCTAATTCACTTGCTCCCTCCATTGCTTTACGGCGCATGAAAGGAGGAGTCCAAAATGGAATAAATCCGCGTTCACTAACTAGAAAGTCTAAGGCGAATTGAATTAAAGCTAAATTCAGAAAGATCATCTGATTTGTCAAGAAAAAAGTTCTGGCTCCACTAATTTGAGCAGCTTTCTCAAGATTGGCAAGACCAAGGGATTCAACTAAGTCGGTGTGTGCTTGGACTTGGAAGGAGAATTGTGGAATTTCTCCCCATTCGCGTAAAGTGACGTCTCCTTCATCTGTTTCAGCAATTGGAACCCCAGGTAATATAATATTTCCAATACTGTAACGTATTCGGTCTCTTTCTTCTAATACCCCTTTTTTCAACTTCTCGAGGGAAGCAACTTCTATCTTAATTTGGTTTACCCGTTCTCTCTGTGGTTTAATATCTTCCCCTTTCTTTTTCATTGGGCCAATTTCGCGACTAATTTGATTTCGTTCTTTACGGAGTTCATTTACTTGTTGTAATAATGACCGCCATTTCGAATCTAATGCGATGACTTCATCTATTCGATTGGGATCTTTAAACCGTTTGATTTCTGAGTCACGTATAATCTGGGGGTTTTCACGAAACACTTTAATATCAATCATGCTAACCTCTATCTCCTATAAGAGGTAATGATTCAGTTTTAGGATCTATACAAGCCCTAATTCTTTTTAATTTTAAATCTGTTAGATACAAGAAGCAAAATTTAGAATGAAAAAAATATGATATTCCCTGTATTGATGGTATTTTTCCTTTCTAAAGGTCTAATTCTGCTATTCATCAGCTTTCTTTTAATGGGTCTGCGTTTACGAACTTCCAAAAGACAAGAACTGAAATTAAAATGAAAATTGCTGCTATTGGTCCCCAAATAATTAGCCCAAGACTGTAAGTATGACCCTGCCAGTCTGTAACTAGAGGTAAAGTTGGAATATTAAAGGGGAAATTCTCCTGCAACAAGTATCCGACAATTAAATACCCAAATACTTGGAAAAAGTTCAGAGGGATCGATTCAAACCCATAATACATGCCAGCTCGGGATTCTCCAGTCCGTCGTTCATCTTCTTCAACAATATCGGCTACAATAGCGTAGGGAAGTAAATAAAAGCCAGATACTCCTATTCCAGCAAAAATGACAAGAATAATAGCTTGAAGAAGAACCGGAATTATTTGAGAAATCACCTCAATTTGACCTATCACTAAAGTAAAAGGTATCCAGATTGCCATCCACACTGCTGAATAAATATAACTTTTGGTTTTTCCATGTTTGTTACCAAAACGCGCCCAAAAAATAAATCCACTAAAAATTACTCCAAGTAGGGTTACACCAAATAGTAAATACTCTATAATTCCAGTAAAATAGAGAGCTTTGTCAATCCAGGTTAGAACGATCCCCATTGTCATACTTAATGCGACTGAGATAAATCCTCTAGCAAGAGTCCAAGAAATATAGTTTTTATTACCAAAAACGACGTTTAATTCTTCTCGGATAGTTGGTTGAGGGATGAAGACTTCTTTTGCTTTAATTCCGATAACTGAGGGGATAAAGAAAATAATTACAAGAAGAGCGAATAAACCGATAATAATTGGGAGAATTGAAGTTAACACATCTTTATTTGTTAAGCCAGTGAATACCTCATTGGTTCTATTTAAGTCTAAATCTTCAGCTGAACCTCCCAGTAAGCCTGGTAAAAGAAAAGCGAAACCGGCTCCAATAACAAAAGCAATAAGGTTTACAGTGTTTTGATACCCACTAATTTCTAGGCGTTCGGTCTCTGTGGTGATTTCTGGCATCCAAGATTGAAAAGGTGTTAATAATAATCCATAAGTTCCTTGATAAATCGAATTAACTATAATTAAATAAGAAAATATTATCATTGTTTCACTTTCTAGTCCCAGTAAGGGGATAATCAAGTGTGGAGAATATAGAAAGAAAAAAGCAATAGCAAGCAAAGGAGCTCCTAGAATAATGAAGGGTTTTCGTCGTCCCCACCGAGTTTGCGTTCGATCAGAAATATATCCAGAAAAATAGCTAGTAAAAGCTATTACAATCTTACCAAACGCAACGCCGAGAAACGCTAAAAAAGCATTTTCTTCTAAACCAAAGAAGGCGTAATAAACATACCCAGTAAATAAATCTGCCATATCCATCGTGATGGAAGATCCAAGTCGACCAACCCCATAGCTTACCTTTTCTTTATAAGTTAACATAATTTTGCCCTCTTAAGATGATAATAAGGGATTGTTGAGGAAGACTAGTAATAATTTCATAAATTTTTGCTGATGATGGTTTATGGAAGAAGATATGGATCCTACTAGTTATAGTCTATCGTGCCACAAAAAAAAAGAAAAGATGTGAATATATAAGGTTGGATTATTTGTACTTATGTCCTACTTGTAAGAGTCTGTCGTGTATTCCTCGTTCTCCTTTTACCTCTCTAAGGTCACATTCTTTTCCTACTCGATACCCGGCTTTTAAGAGGAAACCTGCTTTACAGATTCCTCGAGCTTGCCGTCCAGCCGTCCGTTGAGCTATAAGACCAGTTCCTTCTGTAAAGGTAAGTGTTGCTGTCCTTGATCCTTCATCTATTTCTAGCACTGCTTCCTCATTTCCACCTATTTCCCCAAATTCTCCCTCTACATAATATAGCTTCACAAGTTTTGCTTTAGGTGTGGGTGCTCCTGTTGGCCCCAATCCTAAATCAACAGGTTTGGGTTCTGGTTGAGGTGTCGGTGCTGGAGCTTCTTGAGGTGGGGGAGTAGAAACTGGCTCAGGGATTGGAGGCCTGGGAATTGGTTCCGAAATGGGAGGACGCTCTAATTCAGGAGGAGGTGTTACGGGAGGATGTGCTGGTTCAGGTCTTGGTGCTACAGGAGTAACGGTTCCTGCTTCTGAGGTCTCGCTTGATAGATCAGCAATGCTACCAGTAATCCCCTTTGCAACCTCAGTACTATCAGCAGTTCGGACTTCTCCAGTATCAGCCAGTTGATTAATTAATTCAAAAAAGCCTTTAGGTTCATAGCCTTCACCAATGTTATACACCATGGGATTTCGTTCACGAGCGACATCTAATTTCCGAACAAGTCGATTTCCAGCAGCTTTCTCGCCAACTTGGGCCTGTGACCCAATCCATACATATAAATCGTGATAAGCATCCAGAACAAAAACATCATCACTAACAAATGATTCCTGTTTAAGGGGGACATTTTCAATCACAATATCATCTGAGGATGATCCATCGGTTAGATCAATATCCCTAACACGATATAGGGCATAGGAAATATCTTCCTTATTAACTTCGACGTGTTTTAAAAATCCAGGGGTGTCTCCTGTGACAACCACAAAATCCAGAAGTCCTTTGAACTCTTCAGATTCATTCCCCTCAACTTCTGTATCAATGTCAATTTCTTCATCCTTTAGATCCAAACATTTAGCCGCCCAAGCGCCAACGGCACGGTCGTCTGCGAATGCTTGGGATCCAAGCCAAATATAGACTTTCTTTTTTAATCCAACACTGACATCACTATTATCGATGAGATAGACATCGCCATTTAAAAATTCATAAGGAGTACTAATTTCTTTCAAATTTTTACCTTGAACATGTAAAACTCGCATTAGATAACCATCCTGAAAATTATTATATACCTTTTAACGTTCTAATTATATTAAGTTAGTTGATAAAATAATGATTTCGATATTTTGAATTTATTTCTTTTTCAATGTTTTCTCAATATTTGTTAAAGTTTTTGAGAGGAGATTTGATTCTCCAGTTCCTTGATTTTTTCTCTTAATCTTCGGACCTGATAATTCAAAACTTTGTTTTGACTTAATAAATCCATAACATATTCCTTAAGCTTTGCTTCTTCCCGTTCCTCATGAGTAGTAAGATCGATTGCTGTTGAAATAGCGGATCTAAGATCTTCTAACAATTCATCAAATATTTCCTTTGGATAGGTCTTACTGTCTACTTTCTGAGCGTTCCAATTATATACCCATTCATCAAGGAAAGCTTCAAGGTAGCTGCGAAAAAGGCTCTCGGCGACAAATGGAAATCCCAAGAGAAAGAGTAAATGAATGCTTGTCATCCTTCCCATTTTTGCGATACGTGGATCGTTTGAATCAGGCGCGGGTTGTAAAAAGATGTAACTCAAGTGGATCAAGTCCTCACGATTGGGTACATTAAGAGGATCTTTGAATCCACTTGTATATTCCACAATTCGTCCCATTGAAGAAATTGTTTGCCCTTGAACTGCTAATAGTAAAGCATTTTCAGACAATAGGGCATCATTGTTATACACCACTTTGGGTCCTTCAATGTCATCAAACATAGAAATAACTAGCCCTTGAAGGTGTTCTCTTTGTTGCTTGCGTAATGTAATCCAAGGTTTGAGCTGCGCATCAACTTCGGTAATATCAATCAATTCATCGGTCAGGAGAATATACAGATCTCTCTTATGTTTCCGATAATGAAATCTAGTGAAATAAGTGGGTAATTCTCGGGTAAAAAGTGGAGTATCATCATCTGACATTACTCTTGGATCTTGAAATACCTCGGCTATCAAAGTGTCCTCTTCGGATCTAGTTAAAATTACTTTTTTATGCAGTTTTTTATCAAAAATGTATAACCCTTGATGATTTAAGAGCCAAAAGCGATAATAATTTTTGGGCATTGTCATTAAATCCCGTATAATGCATTATTTCGTGAGACTCAATATGTCTTCTTGACTGGCCTCGATTAGGAGGTTAATCTCAATTGATCGATCTAAGAATTTAATTGCTTCACTGCGTTTAAAGTGTTTAGATAAGTGTGAAATAAGTTGTTCACTGAAAAAGAACTGAACACCCTCTTTCTGAAAACGGATCTCTTTTATAAGGTTTAGCATTTTCTTTTCTTTTTTAGACAATTTAATGCTCTCTAGGGTTACCACTCCCTCATTGAGGATAAAAGCTGAGAAATAGTGCAGAGGAATGTGATTGCGAATCATCTTCTTTATCTGGACGCTAGGTATCTGATCAGACCGATAAAAGTCATCTAAATCATGAGCATACTTGGATTCAACTTCTCGACCTAATTTTGCCAAACGTTCTTTGAAATAATCAGGTAATCTTGTTTCTGAGATAATAATAAAGCTTGAGCGTGAACCGTGCCAAATTAACATATGTAATCCCTCACGACTCATAACTTCTATTTTCTCCTTCTCTTTTTCCTCATCAGTGCGTGAGTGCATTCCATCGGAAACCTCTTCCATAAATGTACTCAACGCTGCAGACATGCCAGACAACGCATCTGTATCAGTTTTTAACTCTGAAATGGTTTTCTCTGAGTAAAATTGGAGTCCAGATTCATGACGAGCGATTAACAAGCGGATTGATTTGATATCCTCAAAACTCTGTTCAATTTTCCTGCGTTTTCGTAGAATGAGTTCACTTCGTTGTTTTCGTTTACGATTTAGAAAAATGCTACTACCTGCTAATGCTGCAACAAACAACAATGAAATCGATCCTATTATGATTACAGAGATAATGATTTCGAAGGGATCTATTATTTTTATGATTTGATATTCTTCTAGTTCTTCTGCTGACATACTATAATATGAGGGTAAACCTGATAAGCCAGAGCCACTCCACACGGTAATTTTAGTGAAACCAACAGCACCAAGGGTATACTTACCGTCAATTATGAATGATGTTTCCCCTGTACCATCAGTCTGGTTAGTGAGTTCGAAAATTTGAGTTGTTTCGTTCTCATATTCTAGTTCAATATAGAAAAAGACATTGACTGCCTCTAAGGGAGCGAGTGATAACCCCGCGCCTAAACCACCAGTTATTTCCTGTACATAAGTTAATATAGCTGTTATTTTAATGGGGTCGCCTTGTTCAAACTTCTTTCCAGGTAAGGTAACCTCAAGAATAGTTTTTCGCCCTTGTAATGTTATATTGAAATTGATGGTCTGGTTTTGATAACCAACCTTATCTATTTCTACAGTAAGGGAGTAATTACCATAATGAAATGATGTCGTTGTGAAGTTGATAACAAACCGATTCTGATTTGTTTGGTAATTGTAGAAAGATTCCATTACTAGTGTGTCATTCATCCAAAGAGCAACAGTATGGTTAAAAATATTCTGTCCTCTGATGGTTTGATACCCTTCTCCATCAATATAAAGGACATCCTCAACAAGAACTGATTGGTTATAGCGAAAATTAGTGATATTAAGAGGTTTTGTAGGCATATTTACTACTATAAAAGTTACTTCAATGAAGCTGGGATTGAAATAATCATGGTAGAAGGTGATGTTAATCGAATGGCGGCCTAAAGGTAAAATGGAAGGAGAAGGATTGAAACGGAACCAATACACTTCATCTGTTTGGTTTACATCAACCACCTTGGAGTTATTAACAGTAAAACCAGAGTCTTTTATTAACCCAGTTATATTTTCATCATAGTCTGTGTTCTTATACGATAGGAAGAAGTCATAATACTCAGTATAATAGACTGGAATATCTGTCAAAGGTATATGTTCAATTGCAGTTCCTGCTTTAACGATTGTTAGATAAAAGAAGAA
>JAEOSR010000003.1 GCA_016840285.1 Candidatus Hodarchaeota archaeon
AGAGAGCCTTATATTCAAGCGGAAGAACCAATTTTTACAAGTAAAACGTCTATCACAGCGATAAAGGGGATTGGTAAAACTTATGCAAATCGTTTGGTAAAAATCCAGGTTTACTCGATCTCAGAATTTTTAATTTATCCTGATCGTGTTTCTCTTGCTGAAGTTATGCGTGTCAGTGATACTAAATTGCATCATATGCTCCAAGATGCTAAGTTTCTATTAAGTAAGGAAGTTGAACGCCCTATTACTCCTGATGAAGATATAACTATTCCAAAAGATCTATTGTCTATTAGCGGGATTGGACCTAAGTCTATTGAGAGACTTGCAAAACTTGGAATCACTTCAAGAACAGATCTTGTAAACTTCGATGATTTGGAGACTTTAAGAAAAACTTTGAGAATGTCAATGCCTCGCTTAACTAAAGTTCTTGCGTCTATTGGCAAGTCTGTAGATTTTCCCGAGGTTATAGAACCAGAGGCGCTAGACCCCTTAGTTCAGCCAGTTACTAGTATCAAGGGGATCGGAATTAAAACAGCTCAAAAATTAAACCAACGAGGAATTTTGACGGTCCAAGACCTATTAAATTCATCTTTTGCACTACTCAAGGATTCAACAAGTGAAACTACGTATAACAAATGGAAGAAAAATGCTGCGTTCTTTGCTGGACAAGAGTTCGAAGCTATATCCCCTCCAACCATATCTATAACCGAACGGGTCAATCTTATATCAATCACAGGAATTGGAGTAAAAACCGCTCAACAATTAAATGCTGTTGGAGTAATGACTTTAAAAGACTTGGTAGAATTGGATTTGGAAGAATTAGCAGAGAAAATCAGGGTTTCTAAGAAAAGATTGACAACATGGCAAGCTCAAGCGAAAAAGCTTCTCAGTTGATTTTACGTTTCCAAAAAAATTTCACCCTCAGTTATTATTCGTAGTTAGGTTCTTTTTGTCGTTTTCGTTGATAAGGAATGTCATTGATTTTCTGATAAAATGGTTTTAATATAGGATATTCTATTTTAGTAATATCAAAGATTTAGGTTCCAATAATTGTTAGTAATAAAGGACTGTCATTAAGAATTTCCAAACTAATAATCATTGGTTAATTCTAAAATTGGTATTTATAGATAAATAAATTCAACCTTAAAAATAGAATGAAGTGATTAATATGTCAGAGATCGAAAATTTGGAAAGTAGTGATAAAAATACACGAGAAGAAGCAGCAAAAGCATTAGGAAATACTCGTACAAAAGCTTCTCTTCGAGCACTACTTAAGATTGCAGAAAGCGATAAAGAAAAAGATGTAAGAAAGGCAGCCATAGACTCCCTTGAGAAATTAAACGATCCAGAAGCAATTGCAACTCTTGAGAAGGTTGCAAAAGATGATAAAGACCGAGGCGTCCGAAATAGAGCGAAAGATGTTGCCAATTCAATACAAAATACAGGAGCTCCTCTTCCAGAAACAGATTTTTCCGAGGAAGACGCAGCAAGAGCTCGTGATGACTCTCGCGCCCTAGAAGAACATGAAGTAAAACAAGCTGGACTACATGTAAAATTGAGAGAAACACTAACCTATAGAATAGATCGGGATAACAATCTGATAGGTGAAAATGATGAACCTATTGAATCGCTACAGGGAAAGGGGGAGGTTGGAGTCACAAACACAGGGAGAAATGACCGAATTTGGGCTATAGATGCATTCTTAGAAGGTGTAGACGAAGTAACCTTCGATCGTAGTGAAGACCAAGAAATTATAGTCTTTGGGAATTCGTTCGGAATCAAGGAGCTAGACCCACAAGAGACAAAAGGTGTTAAGTTTGATTTCCAAGTGGAAGCACCACGTTTAAGGATTAAAGAGGAATTTTGGGATTTAGAAAAGCCAGAATCACCTCCTACTTTCTCTCGAGGTACTGAAGCAAGTATGCGTTTTACAATCGAACTAGGAAATAACTTTGAATGGCCTCTGAAAAATGTAGTTCTGAAAAAACATATTCTTGACCCTAATACCAATGTTGATAATTTTCAAACCGAGAATGGGGAAATGCGTATGAACGGAGATTCTCTTCAATGGAAAATCGAGGAGATATCTGCAAACTCCACTGTGCAAGCAAGCTGCGAAATACGGGTTGACCTACCAGAAGACACAACGGAACCCTATAAAATTGGAGATACCGTCGTTACCTACCACTCTATTGAGGAAAGTCTTTCAAGCATAAATCTAGAAACAATAACAGGATCTTCTTCTGTATTCCAGTTTATTTCTCGAGATGAGCAAGAGGAGAATCCTGGTGATTTTGACTGTAAATTTGATTTGGAAAATACTTCAGAATTTGAAATGGACTTGAAAGAGGTAAGAATATACGAGGGACCCCTTGATGAAGGGAATGTGAGGTTAGAATGGTTGGGAAGTGATTTCCCGGAAGAAGAGCGTTCCATTGATCCTGGAGAGACCTTTTCATTGGATCCTTGGACAATTACTGTCGAAGAAGATGGCATCATTCCACAATTTGGACGAGAACTCGATCTATCAGTGAAATATCTTTATGATGCGGAAATAATTGCTGAATGCACCCTTCCTGGATATGCATTACCCTTTATGGATATCGAAGTCTCAAAAGCTTTCTCACTAGAGACAATACCTTCTTATAGGCGTACAGAAATTATGACTGAAAATATCATACGATCCTCAGGAAGTACTGATGTAGAATATTTGCAGCTCCAAGATCAGATTCCAAATGGCTTTGAAGCTCCTACCAAAGAGAATATTATGATAACAAAAGGTGATAAGGAAATTTCAGAAGATGATTTTACTTTAGAAGTGACTGAAGACAATGTTATAGTTACTATTGAACGCCTTGAATTCTCAACTCTTGGAACACTGAAACAAGACGAAGAGCTTCATGTCAGCTACCCATTCTTCGCTACTGCACAACCTGGAGATGAATTCATGGGAACTGTGACGGTATTAGCAAATATATTTCCTCCAGTTAAACCTGTTTCTACAGAGGCAGAAGCGGGCCCAATCACTGTTGTACACGAACGTCGTAAGCTTAAAATCGGCAAGATGGTGCGTTCAACATCCAGTCAGGCCTTGAATGAATACGAAATCGTTATTCGTGGTGTTAATGAAGGTACTGCTATAATTCAAAATGTTGAAGTAAGTGATTTCTTACCCCAAGGTTTTGAGTTAGTATCTGATACTGAAGAGGATCCACCAGTCGGTTTTGAAGAACACTCCTCCGTGAAAAGCGGTCGTGCAATGAAGTGGCTTTATAAGGAAGTACAACCTGGTCAAACGGTTGAGATCCGATTTAAGATCCGAGCTCCTGGTGAACACGATCCCAAGGATGTCTACCGTATGTTACTAGGGTGAGATCCCCCTAATTCTCTCCTTTTTTATTTTTTAAAATTTTTCACTTAATTTTGATATTTTCTGCGATTGGACGGAATATCTTGGCACAAATACGAGTTAATTTTGATCAAATAAAGACATTACTTCTTACTAAAACTCCACAAGAAATTTCCAAATTTATTCGTTCTGAAAAATCACAAGAAGAGGCGATGTTCCTTTTTTGGGCCATTGATTATCTTGAACAACATCCCAAGGAAATCCCATTAAAATCAGAACCAACCTTTCAAAGTAATAGAGAATTCTTAAGACAAGTTCAAGAAGTAATCTTTAGAGAAAAGCTCCAATCTAGTTTAAATGAATTCTCAGCAGGATTTGTGTTAGGAACGTTAGAGTTTGGTATCAGAGAGAGAGAAGCACAAATTGACCGTTATGATGAATATGTGGAGTTATTCGCTAAAATTCAAGCTTGGCCAGAACTAGGGTTTCCAAATGAGAAATTTCAAAAACACTGGGAAGAGCGAATGAATGACATTCTTGAAATTAAAGATTGGATGAAAAAAAGAGCTAAAGACTGGTATCCTATAATAATTCCGTTATATCGGTCAGGGAAATTCCAAAAATCAGCAACAAAAGCGCTTAAGGCTTTGAAAAAGGGACGTAAAGATAATACAGTTTTTCAGATACTTGCAGCAATATTACATTCTAATCCTATTTTAGATCACCAGTTGAGAGATTATTGCCAAAAAAATCAAATAGAAATGGTTGAAAAAGTACAATTATTAGAAATTATGCGTTTATTGTCTCATGAGACTTCTGATGAAAAGGTAAAACAATATTGTAACCTTTTACTGCGTTCTAAAGAGTAAAAGGAGGTTTAGATTAGATGAAAATTTATCTTTCTGGAGCAATAAGAGGGGGTCGTGAGCTGCAAAAAAATTATCAAATTATTCATGATTACCTACAGGAAAATGGCCATGAAATCCTAACTCATCATGTAGCCTCCCCTAATGCCATCGAAATTGAAGAATCAATGATTGATACAGAGATTTATTCCCAGGATATCATTTGGCTTCAAGAGTGTAATATAGTCATTGCAGAAGTGTCCATTCCCAGTACTGGAGTGGGTTACGAGATTGCTTACGCTTTAGCGCTTAATAAACCTGTGCTAGCAGTTTACGAAGAAAATAGAGTTATTTCAGCAATGATTCTGGGAAATCCATCTCCAAATCTAACAGTTCACTCCTATCATAGTATTCCAAAGCTCTTATTCCAGATTAAGCATTTTTTAAGTTCAGTATCTAATGAATATCCTTAACTTCTTTTCCTTTACCATGGATTAACAGATCATAGGTTTTTTGAATTCTATCCCAGTTTTTTTCTCTATCGAGCGCCCAATGACGCCCAATAACGGAAACAAATTTCACATTTTCCATTTTCTTAGCTTTAAGTTCCATTTTTTCCACATAATGTGCTCCTGCTTCTGGTTTTTCCCCTCGTCGTCCCAACATTCCATGTAGATAGACTTTTGGTAGTTTTTCTATTTTTGAAAGCTCCATAAGCGCTTCAAGAAACTTAATTGAACCATGAGAACTGTAAAAACTGATAATACCAAGTAGATGCAAAGCTGTATTATTCTTTTTGGCCTTATCAATTACATCCAAGAAGGCTATATTCTGGAAGAACTCTCTGTTGTTAATGGCATTAAATATTCTTACTCGATCGCTTACAACGCGTCTTCCAATCCCCATATGGAGATGACCTATTTCGCTATTACCAACTGTTCCCTCTGGCATCCCAAGAGGGAGCCCAGAAGCAATGAGAGTAGTGAACGGAAATTCTTTCTGTAATTTATCCATATTGGGTGTTCCAAATTCTAAAAATAAATTACCGTACGAATCTGGATTGTATCCCCAACCATCTAAAATTAAGAGTAGATTCTTTTGACTAATGAATCCCATCCCATCTTGTAAAAGGGATTTTCCCTCCATTTCTTTTGGCTTATTAAAACCCATTACTTCTAAAATTGTGGGTGCAATGTCAACAAGAGAACCCCCACTTCTTAATTGTGGTTCACTCATCATTTCGGAAATTAATAAGAATGGTACAGGATTAGAAGTATGTCCAGTGTCTATGGTACCATCTGGATAAAGCCATGATTCTGCAACCCCATGATCCGCTGTTACAAAGACTGTGTACCCAGTAGCAATCGCTGAAGTTATTATACGACCTAAATGTTCATCAACTGCACGAATTGCCTTCCCAACTACGTCCTTCCTCTCTATATGCCCCATAACGTCACATGGTGAAATATTTGTGACAATTAGGTCATATTCACCATTCTTCATAGCGTTGATCGTAACATTGGCTACTTCAGATGATTTCATTTCGGGAAATTCGGTTAAGTCTTCCGTTTCATGGGAATGAATTATTATTTGATCTTCGTTAGTGAATTTTTTATGCTGCTTCCCATTAAAGAAATAAGTAAGATGTATTGCTTTTTCACTCTCAACACATTTTAATATTCGTCTACCATTTTTACTCAAGAATTCGGTTATACTATTACTTAGATTCTCAGTTGGGGGAAATGCTACATTAACATTCAAATCAGGATGGTATTCAATCATTGTGGATACATAGAGATTAAGAGGAAGAGTCGGAAAATGTGCAAATCCTTCTTCTGTGAGAGCTTGGGTTAGTTCTACTTCTCTCTCTCCTCGAATGTTTGCAAAAATAAGAGCATCCTTGGTTTCTAAGCGGCCTATGGATTCTTGATTTTCGTTTACAAGTACAATTGGTTCTAAAGCTTCATCATCTTCACCATTTGCATAAGCATCAGCAATTGCCTGTGCAAGGGGAGTATCATATTTCTTTTTCATCATTCTCATTCTCTCATTGATAATCAGCATAAATATTATTGTTTATTGATTTCGCTCTAATATAAAGCAAAGAGCGATTATTGATGAAAAAACTAAGAATAATCTAAAGGAGTATTGGGAATGAACAATCATCTTATTCTCTTAAGAGCCTGCTTTTATAACGGAGTGATTTATAATCCTTTCAGGAGAACTCATGAACTTAACAAATCCTAATCCGATCAATATCAAGATAATATCAAACGAGAAAATAAAAATGCCAAACCAAGGGAACACTGGTTGAATAGTCGAAATTTGTACTAAGGTGGGATTATATACTCCTGGAAATCCCACAAAATCGGAAATATCATTAATAAATGTGATTACAACCGCGAAGAATGTACCATTATTAAATTCTATATCTAATAATAATGGAAGAATAGCTATAGCTTGAAGTAACAAAAGAAAATGCCCAATGAAGACAATTGGAAAATCTAACGATTCAAAGAATGCAATAAAGAAAAAAGTGATAGCTGCTGCACGAATACCTTGTATGAAGACAAAAAAATTAAAATTACCAAATCGCTGGTTGGTTCTCTGAAAATAAACTCCTAATAATAATAATACGGCCATTGGACAATCAGGGATTAATATCCATAAGATTGGAGAGTATTGGGAAAGACCAATAACATCAAGATAATAGATAAAGCCGATAATTGATCCTAGAAGATTCCCAAGGATCATTATACCGATAAAAGATGTATATCCAAGAATTCTGATCTCCAACGTGTGAAATTGTTGAAAAAAAATTCTTAAGAAGGATTTCATTATTGTTAAGTTGTCTTTAAGGAATAATTAATTAAGTATTACTAAGGAATATCAACCTAAGTTAGAGATTGAAAGGAATAACCTGATTACAAGGCAGATAAATTAACATTATTCTATAAAGGTGAATTGCCATTGATGGATAGAGGTGTCCTGTTTACCGTATTTGATCAAAAACAAGGTCTTTCGATTCCCATATTTTATTCTGGAGCAATTAATCAAGAAGAAGCTAATCATATAGCTCGTCGTTCTCAAATGACCTTAACTATGATGAGTTCTGCAGAACTAGAAACCGCTGAGGCTATCCTTCCTTTTTCAGGATTGGAAAAGCTCGGTTTCATACTATTGTTCCAAATACGACAAACAAATCCCGATGGTGTGTGTGTAGGTTCTCTATTCTATCTCGTACCTCAAAACCAGCAAGTATTCCTCTATAACAAAGTTCCTTTCTTAAAATATAAAGCTGAAGATTTAGCAAACAAGATAAAACAAAAATACGTTTACTCTGGAAAAATAAGTTTTCCGAAAGACCTAGCTCAAGTTCTTTCAGGTTGGCAAGTGACTGAGAAGGAAGCTACTGCAGAGATACAAATCATTGAAAAGAGGGTCATTTTATCCGAGAAAAAAGAGGGCGGGAGTGTTGAATTTTTTCTTTCTCAAGTACGGAAAAATGAAGATCGTATCTTGGGAGCCATATTTAGAGGTCAAACTGTATTTGTGACTGGCCAATCTGACATTTTAGTTGATTTAATGGTTCATAGTTTGGATATGCTTGTACCACATATTAATTTAAGGAAAGTTAGTTATACTAAGGATATAATTGATCCAGCTTATGCTGATATTATCGGGATAAGTCGGGATCTAGTTAAAATTTATCCTAATGAAGTACTAATCAATATAGATAAGAAGCAGATAAAAAATGGGCAACCCTGTACATATTCAAAGAACTTAATAAAACGATTACGAAAAAATCCAGCTAATATTGATTCAATAGTTAGAGAATCGACAGAAAAACTCTTAAGAGTGGCTGGAATGTTGGTAGAAGTATTTTCATACTCTGAGGAAGAGAAAGAAAGCAAATTAAATGAGATTCAAAGAAATTTTGAGCGAGACTTAATAGAAGTGGCTGCTGAAATTGGTGCCCAACGGAATCCATTAATTCGTGAAGTTCTTTTAAAACAGGTTTCTGCAAGATTTTTGGATTGGATGGAAGGGCTTTGAGATAGAGATAACTTTCACTCACAAATAAAGCGAAAGTCTAAGATATTGCCCATGGTATAATTCTTACTAAAGATGTAGGAAGAAAGTTCATAGCTCATAGAAGAAATTCAAACAGGATTTGATGCTTCGGTTATTTTGTAAGAAAATACAATCAAAACCCAAAATTTAAAAAAAAAGAATGTCCTTTACTAATGAAAGAGATATTAAAGGAAAGTTTTAAAAAAGGAAGTAATAAGGCTAACTGAAAATTAAAAAATATGTTAAAAGGTGTGAGAAATTTGGCGGTAAGTCAATTTGAAAACCCCATTGACCTTCTAGGTATTATATTTGTCGTTATAGCAGTTATACTTTTTTTACTGCTCGGATTATACTTGTTAAATTCTTATCGTAGAACAAAACGTAATACGACTCTATATATGAGCTTGCTTTTGTTGTTTGGGTGTTTAGCTCTCGTATCATTAGTGATAGAACAGGTTGTATTAATCGCGTCGGGTTTGACTGAAGCTGATGCGCCTGTTAAGAAGAGTTTTCTAGCTTTTAGTGTCGAGGAGATTGATGTTTTCTGGCTCGCTCTATTATTCGCCGTCATAGCTTGGGTAACATCTGCATTAGCAATTCTATCAGCGTGTTTCTTTACACAGAGTTTCTTTTCGGATAAATATAAGAAATTATTAATCATTCCAGCGATAATGCTCGCTCTTTGGGTAATTGTGTATACGGCAGCTGATTTTCAGTGGATTGAAATCGCTGGTGATTGGCAACCTCAACATGATGATCTATTCGAAATTATAGGATATATTTTTCTATTTCCAAATCTCTGGATGGTTGTTCTTTTGTTCTTCTATCTGACACTTTCATTATATAGAAGAGGGGTTCCTCGGTGGAAACAAACTTTTATTCTAGCAATCGGTCAGGCTTTTTTATCTATTGGATTTACAGTAGAGATAATTAATATCCAAGTACCTATCATATCATTAATTGCTAGATTTGCTATAATGATCTACCCGATTGTAGTATGGATTGGCTTACGTCGAGGATAAGAGAGAGTCATTTTCTCTTCTTTTGACCGATCTATATAACTTAAGAATTATTAGTTATAATTTAATACTGATCATCTCATAGATATTCTGGAGTAATACTCACGATTGCAGCTTATCATATTAAGGTAATTGTAATGAGCACCCCTGTTCGAAGTATAGAGGATCTTGGAGCTGAATTCGAAAAATATGTAACTCAATTATTCGAACAACGATATAATCAGACCGCAGGCCTTTCCTATGACAAGAATCTTATGGAAGCCCACTCTGAAACGTTGGTAGGGCTGAGCTCAGAGTTCCTAAACTCGTATGAAGAACCAAGATCTTTTTACTTGAACTCTATTCATCGTATTGCTGAAGCCAGAAAATTACCTCTATCTAATGAAATTTATGAAAAACGAATGTCATTAATATCAACTAAAAAATTCTCTATTCACAAAAAGGCAGTTAATTGGGGATCTTGGAGACAATTTAATGCTAAATCTTCTGATCCAGAGGATCGACAACGAGTATTTGATGAATTTGTAAATAAGATACCAGATCTAGCCTCCCTTGTAATGAAGCGATTCAACATTTCTCGTCAAGTTTATTCTCTATATGATTCTTCTCCTCTTGAAACCTATTTGGAAAAAGAATTCATATCGTATGAAAAACTATGTGATCTGATATTAGCGTTAGGAGATGGCGCAAGAAAACGTTTTCTACAAGCTGCAGACCATTATGCTCCTGAAATCCTCAACAAAGAAACGTTCGACTATTTTGATGACTTTTACCTCGCTAGGGCACGAATATATTCATCATTGAACAAACATTTCGAAAAAAAGAACCCTATATCAGCAGTAAAGAGTTTTCTTTCTAATTGGGGTTTTGAGAATGATCTAGCTCTGATTAAAGTTGATAGTGAAAATCGAGAAAAAAAATCTCCTTCTGCTTTTTGTTTCGGGGTCCAAGTACCAAACGATGTTCGTGTGGTTTTTAAGCATGTATCCCCTTTTAGTGACTTCACTAGTGTTTTTCATGAGTTTGGACATGCTATTCATGCAACATCTGGGAACTCTACAGACCCTTATTGGAAGAGATACGTTGTACCGATGAGCGTTGCTGAAACCTTTTCTGTTTTCCTTGAAATGATGTTACAGTATCCTCCATTCTTACAACAAGAGCTTGGGTTATCTGAGGATGTTATCCAAGAGATTATCGATCGAAGGCATTTTATGAACCTTTTTTTCTTAGTCTTTTATTCTGCCAACTCTCTTATGAAATTAGAATTTTGGAAACGAGAATATACTCTTGATCAAGCCTCTTCTCGATTTCAAGAACTCACAAAACGGTTTTTTTGGGAAATCCCAGGAGATTACTGGTTATTACATCATATCATGCCTGATTATGACCTTTACGCCCCTGCATATTTACTTGCCAGTATACGTGTTAAAGAATGGATCAATCAAATGATTGATGAGTATGGAGATGAGTTTTGGAAAGAGAAGCAGGCGGGCACAGTTTTCCGGGATTTAGCAGCTACCCGGGGAGAATTCGATCTGACAGTGTGGGACATGGACCCTAAACCATATCTTGAAGAACAATCAGCATTTTCTTTTCAATAACAAATTATAATGTAAAAACATCCCAATTGTCATCTAGCTGTTCCATCCTGTTAAGAATCTGTTGAAAAGCTGTTATAAATTGTGAAATATCTTGAAACGCTGCGATGGCAGCTTCAATATTATGTATCAAATCCAGACAACTTTTAGCATTCATATAAATTGAATTGGTGCTATTATCAGTAATATTTCCTTTAACTAAATCTTGCCAGTTAATAACAGCGCTCTCGTTTAAAAATTCTCCTCTAACTCCATTTAATATTTCGAACGTCGAATTTGTTTCTATCTGAGACAAGGTAAAATTAGAAACCGCAATTTCTGGTTCAAAAGATCCTGTGCCATTCACTGCTTCAGTCAAAGTTTTATTCAAGCTGTAGGTACCCGAAGAAAAGTATCTAACAGACTGAAAAGTTCCATTCAAAGCTGAAACATATTGATCAATAATATCAACTCTATCCGTAGCTGATTGGGTAAAATCCACCAAATTTTCAAGTAATTCATTCAGGTCAGCTAATTCAGTGAATCCGAATGCTTCTTGGGAAGCAATTAATGCACTCATATTCTCTAAACTTGTTTGTGTTTTTGCTAAATAGTCTGAAGTATCATTCAATCCTTCATTAACTACTTGCCAACGAGGATCAAGAAAATTTGAAGAATCAGAAAAGTTGATTCCTTGAATTTGGTAGAGAGTGCTGTTTAAAGCTTGAAACATTGATGATGCATTCTTCAAAGAAAACATAAAGTATTTTGAAACTCTGTGTAAGTTTAGACTAAAATTTGCTAAGTCACGAATAGGAATTACCGCATCTTCTGATAAGCTTTCAATATCAATAGTTTGCATATCTAGAGAGGCGTTAAAATCCTTTTCGGCTTCTATGAGAATATTCGAATCGAAATTCAGGTCATAAAGATCATCAAGTGCTAGGGTGAGTTTATAGGTACTATTTATCCATGGTACCGAATTATTAACGATAGTAATTAGTATAGGCAACCCAGTCTCTAGTTCTGTTAACAAATCAAATATCTCAGCGAAAATTGAATAGTCTAGTTTTTCTTGAATTTCGCTGATAAGGTGTAGAATTTGACTTTCTACCAAAGAAAGGTTATTTGTACCTCGTTGCAAAATTCTGAGAGCTAATAACATTGAAATATCGTATTCTTGTGAAATCTCTGACCCTAATCCTCCTGGTTGAGGGAGATTTTCAATAGTCTGCTGAAGGAGATAAAAAGTTTGATTCAATCCTGTTTGAAGGTTGTTATATCCCCATAAAATATTAGGGATATATGGCACTGTATCTGCTAATACCCCTGTTAATGCTAGTATTTCAGGTAAATCTTCCAAGGGGATCCCTGCCACCTCAGGCATTAAATATGGTAAAATAAATGCTATTAATGGATTCTGGCCAAATTGTTCAAACGAATTATTGGCCTTATCTAAGTGTTGTTGAGCTGAAGCAATAAGTTCAAGCAATTCTCCATAATTGGCCTCTAAATCCTGAATATATACTGGAGTAAACATTTCTGCAGTTTCTATTAATCCTATACTGGCGTGGAGAGTCCCTTCAGATCCTTTTCCAAGTGCATGGTACCCCAATGGAATAATGATTATTGCAATAAGGAATAATGCTGCGAACAGTACTCGTAGTACTGCAGCACTCTTCCATTTTCTTTCTGATATCATAAATAATCCCGAAAGACCCACACCAACAGAAAAGGGAATTAGCATTATAAAAATACCGTCAAGAAAAGGAATGATTATCTCTAGTAGCTCAATACCCAAAAATACTTCATATCCAAGCTCAGAAATTACCTCTTGATTTTGAAGATCAGTCAATAAATTCTGACGAGAAATATTATAGAAGATCCCCCAGGGATTTATACCACCAACTCGTAATTTAAAACCAATCAGGGTTTCTATAATCAGGTAACTAGCTAATGCTGAAATCACTGCAAGAGGAGCGTACTTTGTTGATCTCTTTGCAATAGGAAAGATACACCATAATATGGATAAGATGCCAAGACTTATTATATAACCCAGCATGGAATCTAAAAATTGTATCGGTAGAATTATAATTACTAAAGTAGGTAAAATAATACTTAAGCCAAAGACGACTATTTGTCCTTCTGTACTATCTAAAAAAGATACAAAACTTTCTTTTCTGCTTAATTCAACAACATTTGAGGCATAATAGATGCTAGTTATTTTTCCAAGGCCTTTTACAGTTGGAGAATCTGGTTTAATAACTTGAACCAAGACATTTAGTAAAGCTTCACTTCCGATATAATTATAGTGTGAATCAATACCTTCCAGGACTAAATGCTCAAAAGTTTGGCGGAAAATTAGCGAAATCGGGCCGATTTTTTCCATCACTAACATCAGGATATGCAATTCTTGGTTTTCATGCAATTCCGATGTACGTTTAATTTTTAGATCTACTATCATTCCAGTATGAAGATTGTACTGGTTACTCTCCCCGTGAGTTTTTAGTGCTCGTAAGAATTTGTCTTTGGGGAAACTAGGAATTTGTTTTGTCTTATCTTTAACAGGATTGACATTAAATTGGAAATGCTCTGATCGGTCACCAGCACGTAATTTAAAGCTAATTTCCCATTCGTCCATTGTCGTTCGTCCAGCTTTTTTTCAATCAAGATGTTCTTAAAAACAAACAATGCACCTAAAGGTTATTTTTGTGCGGAATATGAGCAGTTATTCAGATTGCTTAGACTCACAATCTAGTTGTAAAAATCATTCCTTTAAAAAGAGTGCTTTATTCTTTAAACTACTTTTTAAGGATATCAGGAGTAGAAGTTAAGAATAGAAATATATTATTGATATAAGATATACTTATAAGATAATATTAGCCTTTTTCTCGAGTAAGTACTTCCTCTATACGGTGCATACACAGGAGCTGCCGAACTTTGTCTAAAAGTAAGAAAGCAAAAGGAGGCAAGTTTGCCTTCAAATTATTATTGGTCGGAGAGCCAGAAGTCGGGAAAACTTCATTAATCAAGCGTTATGTTGATAACTTTTTTCAAGAGGGCTACCAAATTACTTTGGGAGTCGATTTCCTTTCAAAAACTGTATCAATAGAAGATCGTGATATCACTTTCCAAATATGGGACGTCGCAGGGCAATCAGGATTTACTAATTTCCGACATTTATACTTGAAAAAAGCGCATGGAGTATTCTTGGTTTTTGATTTAACGCGAACAGACCCAACTTATGAAAAATTGGATCGATGGCGCGCTGACATCAAAGAACAAAGCCCAAATGCCAAGGTTATAATTCTTGGTAATAAAGAAGATATTGCAGAAGGAAAATTACCAGCTAATAAAGATGCGATTCTGGAACGATTTGGTGGCGAAGAATTCTTTGAAACCTCAGCAAAAACAGGGACTCGGGTTCAGGAAGCATTTCTACAAATGGGTCAATTAATCCTAGGTGAAAAGTAAAATGGTCTCGTTTGATGAGCTTGAAACATTTTTAGCTTTTTACGTTTTTAGCTCACGAGGTAAACCGTTAATCAATAAAGATTTTCGTAACATAGAAGAACAAAAATCTTTTCCTGCTTCAAACATCCAGACACTATTAAGCTCTGCTTACGAAATTTCTCAGGGATTAGATGATGAATCAATCAGCCAGGGAGAAATTTTTCACATCGATTTTGCCTCAATGCGTATTGCAGGCATTGTGAGATCTGAAGGATTGTTTTCACTCATTGCTTCCGCTTCCGCCTCAATTCTTGACATTGAATTTAAATTGAGAACCTTAATGAGTCTTTTTGTAGGAAATTTTGAAGAAAAACTTGCCAAAAAGACCGTTCGTCTTTCAGGTGTTGAAAAAAAGGAATTTGAGGAACTTATCAAGACCGTCATGGCAGGAGAATCTCGTTACATGTCTTCTCCACAGAAACGGGAAGTAGAAGATTGTCTTCATGCGTGGGTAATTAGTGATGATGCAATTAGGGGTGCATGTATCTCATCATTTACAGGAGCCGTCATAGTTAATGAAATGGATGCTGAAATGTTGCCAGCTGCTGTACGTGCAATACGTGGAGCATTCGCAGCTCACTTAGAGAAACCCAGATTCTTCTTAGCTGTATCAGGAATTGCTAATCTCTTCGTATATATTCTAGGAGAAGGATTATTACTATTAGTAGATTCTAATCCTGATGTACCATCTTCCGCAACTATTGAAAGAGTAGAGGGAAAAGTTGCCGAATTACGGAACCTTATACTCTAATTGACTCATATTTGATTCTGAAGGATTTTTTTTGTTATCTCCTAAACAAGGGACAGTATATTTTCCTATAGTTTGGCACGCCCATCAACCCGTTGGTAACTTTCCCTGGGTTATAGAAGATGCTTATCAGAAAGCCTACAAGCCTTTGATCCAAACGATTAGAAAATATCCAAAGATTAAATCAAATTTACATATCTCTGGTCCTCTTCTTACGTGGCTTCAGGAAAACCACCCTGAATATTTAGAACAGATCGTTATCCTTTCTCGTCGTAATCAGATTGAAATTATTGGTGGGGGCTTTTATGAACCTATTCTAGCTGTAATCCCTGATAGAGATAAGGAAAAACAAATTCAGCTAATGATCGATTGGTGGGATGAAAATTACAATATTTATCCAAAAGGTATTTGGTTAGCAGAAAGGGTATGGGTACCAAGTTTACCCCCAATTCTAGTAAATGTTGGGATTGATTTCACTTTCATTGATGACTATCTTTTTCATATGGCTGGACTTTCCGAACACCAGACCTATTATGCGTATATGACCGAAGATCAAGGAAAACCAATAACCATATTTCCCATTAATCAAACAATTCGTTATTTAGTCCCATGGCGAAATCCTATAGAAACGATTCAATATTTAAAGAAAGGCTGCGACGAACACCATGAAAAGATTGTAGTTATGGTATCTGATATGGAGAAAATGGGAGTTTGGCCTGCTGGTGATCGAACAACCCATGATATATGCTACATTGATGGTTATGATGGTACTCCTTGGATAAATGGTTTTTTTGAGGCGATTCTTGCCAATCCATGGATAAAGCCAATCCTAATTAGCGACTATCTCAAAGAACATCATCCAAGGGGTCTTCTTTATCTCCCCACAAGTAGTTATGATAAAATGGCAGTCTGGGCTTTACCGTCTCCTTTGAGAAAACGCTTGGAAAACTTATTTAAAAGAATAGATCAAAATGAAATAGAACCTGAATTAGCTGAGGATATTCGAACCTTTGCTAAAGGATCTATCTGGCAGAATTTCTTAATTAAATACTCCCAAGCGAATATTATGCATAAGAGAATGCTTATTTGCCGGGATAAAGCAGAATCTACTGAAAAATCTCTTCCAAACTCCTCCATAGACCAGTTCAAAAGAATCTGGGAGAAAATTTTGATTTCTCAATCGAATGATACTTATTGGCATGGATTATTTGGTGGAATTTACTATCGATTTTTACGACATACAACTCACAAACATATAATCCTAGCTGAGTATCTTTTGGATGAACTTCGGAATCAAGAAGGTTTGGTTGAGTTCACAGGTGGTATTCAAGATGTTTTATTAGATGGCCAACCTGATGGGATTTTAGAAAACAAACATATCTCGTGTTATATTTCCTCGCTTTTTGGCGGGTCAATTTTCGCATTAAACCTGAAAAAGCATGGGTACAATTTCTTAAATGTTTTAACTCGTCAGAACGAACCATACCACACCGACATGAAACCAGGTGTTCAGGATCGCTTTGAAAAATGGGCTTTCCAGGATCATTTTCTATTAAGAGAAGTTCCTAAAGATTCTCTACAAAAAGATACCTACAGGGATCTTGGAAACTTTGCGAATAAAATTTATGAAATCTATCAAAATCCAGATCAGAGTCTGACTCTGATCCGAAGAGGAGTAATATCCCTAGGAGATAGGTTAATTCAGACAATGCTTTCAAAGAAATATCAATTACAAAATACACAACTTTTCATTGAATATGATATTAATTTCTCAGAGCCTATAGAACCTGAAACTCTGTTTTTTTCTCCTGAAATAAATCTTGTAGCAGCTTCGTACCCACATAAAACAACAGGTATCATAAATGACACACCTTTTGATTTAGCAGAATTTCTTACCTGTTCCAAATGCCATACTGTTGAAATAAGGGATTTAAATGAGAGTGTGTCAATTATTCTTAATTTCGTTCAGGTTTTTGATTGTATGATCTTCCCTTTATTTTCCATATTGAAAAGTGAGATTGGGGTTGAGGAGATATACCAGGGTACATCAATATTTCCTAAAATCAAAGTTTCTGGTAAAAAGTTACATTTTATGATTAATATACGTTTAAAGTCGGTAGAAAGCGAATCCAATAATCAGAAGGAATTCTAAGAAAGTATGAATAAAATAAAAATGATTCCGAATAAAACTAATAGTCCTGCTCCATACGTAAAAGTAATGTCTAGTATCATTCTTAGTTTTTGAATTGTCATTCCCACTTTTTCTTCGAGTAAATAATTAACATTCAAGTATAAAAACCCTTCTATCCTAGATACAAAAGAAACACTATATGTTTGCTAAAGATTTGGTCATTTTTATAATACACATTATATCTTTGGAGAGACAATTCAAATTGTTCATTTCGAAGAGATAGAGATACGATAAATCGAAATTTGGACAAATTTTCGTTTCAGAAGGTATGGAAACTTCTCTGGATATCGAAGATGAAATTTCTTAGATTAAGAACTCAAAATTAAAATGTTTTGAAGCACTATTTAAGCAAATTACAGAGTTTATTCCAGAATTTGATCCAAATACAATCATCTTAACTTATCAGAAGACTGTCTTACTTGAACCTCGAAGCTCACTTGTAGCATTCTTGTCTCTTGAATCCAATGAACTCACTATTCGTACTGCCTACCTGTCCCAGAATGTCTTTACATCGAAGGCGATCAATCCATTCGGCCTTATTTACGGTCTCTATTATTTGACCTACTCTAGTCTACGGGTACTTCCTATTATTTTTTCGATGAATTCGGAAAATTATAGTAATACAGAATAATCCTAGGCTTACGTGGATGATATTGATTAATACTCTATCAGTAGTATTTTGTACACCCACTAAAACATTGATACTTTTTATTGTGCTGTGTCCACCTTCATCTTGCAGTATTATTGTGAGATTATGATTACCTTTTATTAACGGTTCTGATTCAAATCTCAAAGGAGTAGGACGCCAAAATTTGTCAAAGGTATGGACTCCAGATTCCATTTCCTTTTCATCAAGAAATATTGTATAGGAGCCTTTAATCTTCCTTTTTGAACGGAAATTATACCAAGTCTGCAATTGAATAGTCAAATTCTCCTCTTCTTCCGGGATTACTATTTCTTCATCATCCGTAAAAATCGGGGAAAACCGAAGACGATCCACTCGATAAATGCCGTATGAGAATTCATCGTTATTTTCAAAATATAATTCCCATACGATATCACCCTGTTCATTAATCTCAACTGCTCTAGCGCCGATATGAGTATTAGGATGCGTTTTTGTTCCAAATGTACCGAGACGATTACCATTTGGCAATCTGTCGGCATCTCCCCAATAAGAAGAGTAGTATTCTTTAGGAGCAATCCAAGACCAAACTTCATTAGCTATCATGGTTTCTTCATTGATTTTGATCTCTAAAATCCGAGATTGCTGACTCAAACGATTGTTTTGATTGTGAAAATCATTATCAAAAAGAATAAAGGTATTTCTATCTATTTTTTCAATTGAATGAGCGTGGAAAAATAAGCTTGACTCTTTATTTCCAGATTTATCGAAGAGAGAAAAATTCCCATGCTCTCCAAGGCCCCAAATTACTTTTTCTGTTTTATGATCAATTTTATAGAAAGTATTTGTATTTCTAAGATTTAAAAAAATAATATCATTATCTACATCCCAAAAAAGGGAGTTTGCGTGAGTCACATCCGCAGTTTTACCTAACATATCACGATAGGGACACCAATGCGATAGAGGTATGAAAGTACGCATATCTAAAGACCAAACTGCATCTCCTTTAGTATTATATTCTACTATTTCATCAAAACGATATCTTGTTCCATTGGATAAAGTAGTATAAACCTTCTTCAATGTAAGAATAGTATTCGTAAAGGGATTATATTCAAAGTCATGATGGTGACCCTTTTCTAAAGTGAATAAAGTTTGAAAAAAATCTGTATCATAATTCCAGAGAGTTAAGTTTGAACCCATTTTCAATAATATTGTTGTAGAGTTAATTAATTCGAAAGAATAATCCGCTAGAAGATAATTCCCTTTAATAACCTCCTTACTTGCAATAAAGTCACCAGTCATATCAGTAACGAGGAGGAGAGCATTTTTATCACTATTATCAGTTCTATTTTCTTGTTCAAATAAAATTAAATTGTGACCATCAAACACATCCTCAGGAGAATACATTTTTGTTGCAATTGAGTTAATATAACTCTTTTCCAACGGAGAGACTGGAGCTATCGAATTTTTTTCGTTAGTGACAAACAATTTATCTGTTTGAGGTCTTGTTTGTACTTTATTTGAGATTACATAAGTTTTCGTATTAATGTGTGAATCTACGCTAAAAAATATCAGACTAGGAGCAGGTAGTAACAAAGTGATGAATAAAACAAGTATAAATGGATAAGAATCGTGTTTTGATAAATTTTGAAGATTCTTGGTGTATATCACTGGGCTCACTGTTATCTAGAAGTGGTTCACGGCTCACTCAAGGTTAATTGGACTGATGTTGACGTAATGTAATTTAGGAATTATATTTTTCTTTAGGGACTTAAAACTCTCCGTTATTTTTCAACCTTTGTTATTGATGATATGAGTCTAATTTCTCCTTATTCTACCTGCTTAATTTGGGTTTTAGATGAAAAGTAGAGAACCACAAATAAAGTAACAAAAATCCCTGGAATTAATAGGATATATGGATATATAACAATGTTTAAGAATATATTGAGCCATAATGGAATCAATAAGAAGAATAGAATGCCAATACTAAAGAGACCATAAGTTAATAATCGCCTTAACTCCCTCCTAGGTGATACTTCATGAAATTCCTGTATTACATTACTTGAAGTTAATTGCAGGTTGGTCTGGAATATTGTTAAAGCTTCTTCTTGGTAGTGTGAAAGAGGCATTCGGGCGTTCTGATGGCATCTTTTAAGTCTAATCAACTCCAATCCTAAGATTATTCGCACTAATATTGCAATACCCAAAATTATACCAAACAGGTTTGGAAAAAGAGGGAAATTCGGCATATCAAAAAACCCTACCTGTTGAGAAAGATTATAGAAGTGAAGATAAGATGCAACTATTAGAATCACCCCTTGACTAATGGGAATAGTGATTTCAGGGTGTCTACTAGTATAAAACTCAAGAGTGAGAATTATGGAGCCTGAAAAAAGAAAAGCTGCAAATGGAACTAGACTAATCTGATTAATTACCTCAACTAAAATTACCAGCAAGATAAAAAATGTCGAAGCCCGATAAAAAAATTGAAGCAATCGTTCGAATTTCGATCGTACCCTTACAGACCAAATACCAATTAACTCAGGACTTAATGGGGAGCTTGTTGTCGAACTCATTATAAATTGACCATCCATTGGGGGAAAGGGGTTTCTTCTTGACCAAATTCTTGGCGTAGCATGATAAGCAAATTTTGATCTACAGAATCAACTTTTAGATACGTCCCCTGAATCTGATCTAGGATCTCACGAATTTTTTGTTCTCTTATAGAATATTTTCGACGTACTCTTTCTCTTACTATTTGTGAATATTCAAGTTTCTGTAGGGTGTTTAAATCTTTAATTGAGTGTTCAGCATGTACAATTCCAAATTGGTCTCCTCTTAAATCAACAAAAATTATTCTGTGACCAAATTTAGCCAACATTGTTATTGCTTTCATTTTTTCATCTAGAATACCTTCAGTATCACTTATCACAATTAGTAATCCTCGAGTACCTTTTAATCCAAAGATGAAAGGAAGAATGGACTCAAATCGGGTACGATTAGGTGAAGCTGTTTGGTTAAATGTGAGTCTTGCCGTTTTTTCATATAATCGTGGACTTTTAAGTGGCTTCAGATATTTTTTGGGTCCCTTCTCGTCAAATAACACAAATCCAAAAGCATCATTTGTAATCGCAGCCATCTCTGCAAGTTCCAAAAGAGTGGTTAAAGCATATTCGAGTTTCCTAGAACGCATTGTCCAACTAATGTCAATTGCAACAAGTATCCTAAAAACTAGCTGATCGGTATACTCTTTTGAGATCAGCTTTCCTTGTTTTGCGCTAGCTTTCCAGTAAATCTTCCGGGGTTCATCACCACGGATATATTCACGTAAAGAAAAAAATTCGTCACCCTGACCTTTACGACGATAAGCATGATGACCTGTAAGAATATCTCTAACTCTTTTTTTTTGTTGTTTGTCCAATCGAATATAAGGTCGTGCTGGAATGACGCGTATATTAACAGGATCTTCTATTTCATATGACTCCCGATATAAACCTAGTGGATCTCCACGATAAAAGAGGAGAGGTAAGAATTCGTAATCTCCTCGATGAGCAAAAGTGAAGATAAACGAGAATCTACGGCTTTCACCAGGATTTAGATGAACCGTTTGATGAGTCCAACCCTGTACTAGTATGATTTCAGTCGAATGACGATTTTCAAACGTCAATGTAAGAGGATTATCTTGTAGATTTTTCACATGTAACCTACAATTCAGGAAACCGCCTAATGTGACAGTTGAAGCCGAGAAAACACGAAAAGAAGAAAAATTGGCTTCTGTAAAATAATAACGAATTAGTGGAAGAAAGTAAAAAATAAAAGCAAAAGAGGGTAACCACAAGAAAGTCAAACCAAAATTCATGCCTAAAAGGCCGCCAATGAACGCTAGAAGTAAGAAGACTTGGCCCTGAGGAGTAATTTCTAATTTATGAGTTGTTTGGTTCACAATGTGACCTCAATTATTAAAGAATGACTTCTGTTGACTTTATAATATTGTCAACTATCTGAATGACTGGAATTTTATCCATCTCTGTTTCTGGAGAAAGAATCAACCTATGGTTAATGACTGGAAAAAATAATTGTTTAATATCGTCTGGTTCAACATAATCACGACCAGAAATGACAGCTTTCGCTTGAGCTATTGTCATTAAGGAAATAGATGCGCGGGGGGATCCACCTAAAGTCAATCCGTAATGTTCTCGGGTTTTCCTCATCAGATCTACGATATATTCCATAATCTTGTCAGTAACCACGACTTCTTGGCGAATATATTGCTGAATTTTAAGAATCAATTCAGAACTAGCTAATGTTCGCACTGGAAGGAGATCCTGCTTTTGTTTCAATTGTAACATATTCATTTCAGAGTCCTTATTAGGATAAGAAATTAATTGCCGGATAAGAAACCGATCTAATTGAGCTTCAGGAAGGGGGTAAACCCCAGCCTGTTCAATAGGATTTTGAGTTGCAATCACAAGAAAAGGTTCAGGTAACTTATGTGTAATACCTTCATGACTAACTTGTCGTTCTTGCATTGCCTCTAACATGGCTGATTGAGTTTTTGGCGGCGCACGACTAATTTCATCACATAATATTATATTTGAAAAAACAGGGCCTTTGATAAACGAGAATTCCTGGGTTTTAATGTTAAAAACAGATACTCCTGTAATGTCTCCAGGCATAAGGTCAGGTGTAAATTGAATACGTTTAAAATCTAGGCCCAGAATCTCTGCAAGTGAATAAGCCATCATTGATTTAGCGATACCGGGAACACCTTCAAGTAATACATGACCATTTGCAAAGAAACTCGCGAGTATGTTCTGAACAGCATAGTCTAAGCCCACTATTCGGTGATGAATTTCTTCAATGATTTCGTTTACAATATCTCTGATCTCATTTGGATCCATTTATTTTTCTTCCTTTCTCAGTTCTTTGATTAAATTCCTAGACATTTTTACATCAATATATCGGTATCTCAAATAATTTTCATATTTAGCCTTAGTTAAAGGAGACATATTTGGCGCAGTCTGGCTTATCTCATCCGTTAAAATAGCTCGATAGAGATCCGATATTACACTTCGTTTTGTCAAACGAGCTAGTTCATTTTCTTCTTCTGATTGTAAAAATGCTGGTATTGACGTAACATCTTTCTGAGGTTGAAGAGACCTCCGAAAACTACTAGCTACCTTATTAATTTGCTCTGTTCTTCTCATACCAATAATTCCCCCTATTACAATCACTGATATAATGGCAATTAATGGTGAATGAAAGATACTCATGATTAATACACTAATAGTCCCAGTAGCAGCCTTCCCAGTTGGAGGAATCCACAGTTTTCGACTCTCATCAAAGAGTACTTCTTTCTCACCATTAGACAACAGATAGGAAAGGAGGTCTAAGAGCCACTTCTGATTGTCTTTTTGATTGATCATATCATTTGTTGGGAAAGCAGAGTCCCCAATAACAATAAAATTTCCCCCATGTTCGTTAAACGTTAGAATCCCTCCAAGATAGCAATCTTCAGTAATAAATTCATTTGTTCGATAGAATTTTCCATCGTGGTTCTTATCTTCCCATACACGCCCTTTAGTAGCAAATAGGGGATGAAATGTTGTTTCTTCAACGAACCTTGAATTAAGGACTCTAACAGCCTTATTAAAAATTAATGAACGTGCAGAAGAATTATATTCAGGAAAACCAATGCCATTTTGGTCAATGATAGGTATATAGGGGTTCTTATCATAAGAATCTTGGTCAATAACTGTTCCTCCCAACGATATACCAAAAGCTGATGTTAATAAACGAGCATAACCTTGATCTTCAAAGAGTAAAACATCACCTCCCTTTTCAACGAATTCACGCAGATAATTACTTTCCTCAGAAAAATAAGGTAGGTTTCCCCCTACAATAATTATTGTGTCAGCTTCGATCTCTCCTAGTATTCGAAGAGGAATTGTGGTTTCACTTACTGTTACGCTTCTATTTTCTTCAATCAGTGCTTTAAATTTAGAAAGACCATCCCAATTTTCATTTTCAATGGTGAATGAAGCAGGTTGAAGTGGGGGTATCACTAGAATCGCGAAAATAGCGCATAGAATGCAAAGGAGGTATTCTCGCTTCAGTTTCATTTTACACCCTCCAAAGGTAAATCAGCCTTCCATTTGAGTACATTCTCGTCAGGGATCATGGATCTAAAGTACTCAATAAATTCTTCTAGATTTTTTCGAGTAGCAGGTTTCAATCCATAAGTTATACGATAAAATTGTTCTACAGCAGTTATCATTGCATCGGAATTGAAGTAGGGAATTTTTAAAAGAGTAAATTCTCTGGGTGTCAACCAATCTGGTCTTGAAATCTTAGAATACTCTTTTAAGGCTAAATCGAATTTCTCAAATCCTTCTGTTATTCCCTGGCTAAAACGGCCATCTAAACAATCTTCAAGAAAAGCAATAATTTCTTCAATTCGTTTTCCAAGAGTTAGACGTCTAATTTTTTGTTCAATATCCTTTAATGTAATAATATCTTTCTTATCTTCAGTTTCTTCTTTTTTCTTACTCCTATAAGAAACAATCAAGGATGTAGTAACGAGGAATGCCATTATCCCGATAATTATCAAGATTATCCCTAAACCATAACCTCCAAGTCCAAAAATCCCCCCAATGCCTGGAATTTCAATTGATGGAAATTCAAAATCAAAAATGAATGGATTAGTCTGCGTAGTGGGATCATCAGCCAATTCAACTTCATCATACTCTTTTTGTTTCTGATATGGTGTGTTATTACTCCCAAAGCCAATTACTAAGTAAATGCTTACAAGAAAACCCAACAGGAGTACAAATGTTACTTTTTTATTGAATTTCATTGATTAGATCCCCTTGTTGACGCCTAATTGCTGTTTTTAATGTTCTTATTTTTTGTTTATAATATGGACAAGTGACTTGGTTCCATTTATTGTCGCATATATTTGGGAAATAAATCCCCTTTTTATTTGATACGATACAGTAGTTTTCAACAGCTAAAAAGCGACAGCGAGTTTGCTCAGGATCTTGTCTGTCGGGTTGAGCTAGGAATACTTGAGGAGAAACTGCATAAAATGTGTATTTTTTCCCAAAATAATATCCTATTATTGCTGGAATAGTCATTATCATTGCAACAACTAGAATTGCTTGACCTAGGGCCACTACTAATAATATAATGACAGCAAAAATTAGTAAGATCCCAATAGAAGGCAATGCTGTTCCTAAACCTGTGAGAGAGAAAAGTAAAAATATGAATAGAACTATAATACTTCCAACGAAGATAGGTGGTGCAAAAAGGATTGCTCGGTCATGTTGTGGCCCAAAAAATATCCCAGTAAGAAAGCCTGCAAATACCCAGGGGATCTCGCTAATGAAGAATAAAAGCGGATTAGTGAAAACCAAAAACAGTGGAGACAAGGAAATAACTATTAGTGGAGTCAATATATCTAGTTCAGGTAACCCCGTTACTCCAAGACCAACAAGAATAACACTATAAGCCATATCTAGTTTCAATATTAAAACTAGAATTTCAAAAAAGAGAATGTGACTTGAAAATCCTGTGATCAACAAGAAAAACCCTACTTTAAGGTTACCAGCAGAATCCCCTAATTGTGGTTTAGTAATTCGTCTGAAAGGGATTAAAGTACTACCTCGCATAACTACTGGCCTCCTTTAATGGATTGATCTGATATTCAGAGAATACTGGAGAGTAATTAAAAATGAAAATATACACGAAACGATATATGATGAAAGATAATATTCCTCCCCCTACACATACTAGGCCTAGGCCTAAAAGATCGCCCGTTAAAAAGGCTCTGAAGAAACCAGTGATTATAAATCCAGTCAATATTATGAAGATTAACAGTGCTAACTCAAGAAAATAACAAAACAATACTAACATACCTGATGTTCTATTAAAAAGGAGAGCGATTAGACTATTTGTTAATGTGATTATACTCATTAAGAAATAAAATATCAATATTGGGATAATTACCGCACCCCCCTCTATTTGACCAAGAAGTAGTACACTAATAGGTGCAAGCAAGAAGGCAATACTTGCTAAGGATGTAATCCCCAAAATAAAAGTTTCTGATCTTGATAAAGCCGTAGTATGCAAGTCAATCAATGGTCGTATTTTTTTATAGCAATGTGGGCACAACGAAGTCGTTTCTGAAATAAATCGGCTACAATGAGGGCAAGTAACAAAAGAACTCGCTCCACAGGTGGAACAGGCACCCAGAATCAGGGGATTATCGCAAAATGGACACGAGATTTTTCTTTTAAACTTCTCAACACTAATATGTTTAAATATTCTGAAAGGGAAGAAATTCTTTTTTTCCTTAGGGATAATTACCAACTCTTTTTCATGAATATGGAAATCACGTTCCTCTAATCCACAATCAGGACAAATTATTGGTTCTCTTTTGAAGATTATTAGTATTCCAAAAAATAGAAGGAAAACGCAAAATACTCCATAAAATGCTAGGACAGTGTTAAGTTCTAGTACTGCCTCTGGGCGGAATATCTCATAAATTACATTGATGGTATTCCAAGATGCGTGAAATCCCCATCCTAATAAAAAGTAGCCAATGCTTATAAGTAAAGATATTCTAACACTTTGTTGTTCAGCTAGCTTAATTTTAAATGATCCTATTCCAAGACTGATAAGAAATGTTGCTAATAGGTGAAGAGGTGCGAGAGTTCGAAATAGTAATTGTAAAAAAACTGCTTCTGTTGATTCAGAACCGCCTGACCATTGATATTTGAATAATTCAAGGAAAGTGAAAATAGTACCACTTATGATACCATAGAAAGCAAATTGCCTTAAAGTTTTGATAGAATGTTTTTTTTCAAATTCTGAACTAGGGTCACTTTTTTCAGGGTTAAAAAGAACGATTGGGGTTTGAGCTACAACTATTATAGGGAGAATTTTCATGATTTCCTCATTTGCAGGTAGGATTATACCAAAAATCAGTTCATACAGAACGAATTCGCTTATTAGATCTGTTTCTATAATGAATAGTCCAGAAATGGCGTCAAGAATCACGAAAAGCAGTCGTGTATTAAGTAACAAGGCTCCTAGTACTACTAATACACTTCCAAATAAAATACTAGGGAATGTTCTTTTGAGTGATGAGATTTCATTATCTAGAGTCAGAAATGAACCTGCAAAAGGGATCCAGATGCCCAAAAAAAGGAGGGGCCCTAAATACTGAGTCAAGGTCCAAATAAGAGGATCCCAATTAGAGATCCACGAGAATCCTAAGAGAGTTATTAAGCTTAATAAAGTAACAATGCTAGTGACTCGAAGGAGGAACGGGACTCGCTTTGAGAGACGACTTTTACGATTTTTTACTGAACTATTAGGAAATATGACAATCTCTCCAATTGAAATGTTTTAGTCGATCATGTAACGGAAGGCCTGGTAACCCCATCCCATGCTCATCGCCTTGTAAGCTTCAATAAGGCGGTTTAGAATTGAATAAATCAATACAGAAATTAAACCTGGTAATAATGCAATATAAAAGAACATAAACGAAAAAGTCTGAATGTATCCAATAATATATGTACCAATAGAGAATATAATAATAATTCCAACTGTTGTCCAGAAGTATTTTCTAGCAAATCTCCAACTCCGTTTGAGACTGAGTATTACTCCACTTTTCTCATCAAACACTATTGACATATTTACATAACTTAATAGAACATTAAGGAGCATAGAGAAAATTCCTATTCCAAGTATCCCAATAAGGAGAATTATTATGAGTAATAAGAATATTTGATAACCAGTATCACTATTCAAAAAACCTACTGAAAAGATAACGAAAACAAGGAGTATTCCAATAATCAGTCCTATTACACCAGCAAAAATTAAAAATTGAGCTGCAAGAGCACGAGGGAAAGAACTGAAGCTTTTTCTAAAACTCTTTCCAATATTGAGGGGAATGTTATTATTGGAGATCTCCTTAAGACTAGTATAGTACCAACATTGGATAAAGATATTAACTATAAAAGATATTATAAGAGATATAAAAATAGTAGTGAGAGAATAAGTGAAGCCTACCACGGGTATAGTAGTACCTGTAAGAGGTACACCTAAAAATGAAAATAATGAATCTGTGGAAAAGGCAGAAATAGCGCCAAATCCGAGAAGGAGCACTCCTATATCGATCCCAATTGCTATTAAGGTAATTAACAATAATTGTGGATATGTACGTAAATAAAAAATTCCGTTATGCAGCATCGAGCTAACGTTTAGAGTAATTTCTTGAGTGTAACGAATGCCTACTTGACGGGGCCGTTTTGTGGTTGGTGCTAGTGATTGTTGGCTGCAAACAGGACAACGCACTTGTGATAAGACTTCGAATTTTGCATTTATACTATTTTCAAATAGTTGTAAGGCTAGAGATCGGGCCATTTCCCGATCTTGGTGCTGAAGTATGTTATTATCCATTGCTTGGGCTAACGATTCGTCCAATGAGCTGCGAGACACGAGTATTTGAGAATTCGGATCGATTTCATCCATTATTGCTGAATCACGATCACAGTACCACCAATCAATAGGTTTCTTTCGCTGACGTGTTGTTAAATTGTAACCACAACTCCTACAATAATCTCCTGATGTGAGTTGACCACAAGCGGGACATTCCGTACGAATCTCTTTTGATGGAACTGAAATTTGCTCCTTTTTTACTTCCAGAGGTTTTTCAATAAAAGATTGCCCACAATTTGGACAAAAAAGACGGGAAGTATCTATCGAAATACCACAGCTTGGACATTGGCGAGGTTGAGGCTGGCTTGTGTCTTCTAAAGGATTTCCACATTCAAAACAAAACCGTCCATCTTTAGGATTGGATGCACTACACTTTGGACAATATTTAGGAGTATCTATGGGAAAATATGTCTTCAAAGGCTCTTGTAATGTTGTACCGCATTCAAAACAAAACCTAGCACTATCAGGATTTGTCGTACCACATTTTAGACATCGCATGCCAAGCCTTCCAAGCCCAGATTCGCCCTTCTTCAAAGTTGTAAGTTTAATCTTCTCTACTAGTAATTTACTTATCTTTATATTATAATTATTTTGATGACGGAAATCATAAAGATGGATCTTTACCTTATTTTCCTTTTTCCATAGAATTTAAGGATTTAGGTGGTCTCAAAATATTTAACATTTTGATAAGAAAATAAAATATTGATTATAATGCGAACTACCAAGCAAGAAGACATCTCCAGAGTCATGGAATTAATGAATATTTGCTTTAAAGACGAAATAGAGCTGGGAATGGGTCTACCTACTCCTTCTCTCATTACTTCAAAGATTGAAAAGGAAGAAACCATTCTCCTCATAGAAGAGGAGAATGCTAAGCTCATTGCTTTTGCGTTAATTCAAACAGAAACAGTTGAACACCCAGCAGAGATCCACATGCTGGGAGTGGATCCAGGATACCGTCGCAATGGGATAGGGACCAGGTTAATGGAAGCATGTTTAGATCTAGCAAGAAAGAATGACTGGAAAAAGGTCAAAGTATATACACGACCTTGGAATGTACCTATGCGAAAGCTTGTGGCTCGTTTTGAATTCATTCCAGAGGGATACTTACGTAAAGAACATTTAGACAAAGATCTAATACTCTATTCTTTCTTTCGCTGACGAGTCCAGGGCTAATGCACCACCTAATCAAGAAGTATGATCTAGATTTCCTTTTCAAAGCATCTATTATTATCTTATTATGGGCAACTCCTCCACTAGTCTCAAAATTATGGGTGGGATCAAAGAGTACTTTTCCAGGACTCTATTTTGGTTTTCTCCGTTATATTTTTGGATTCTTTGCCTTAATTATGATAATAGTGTTTCAAAAAAAATTTGGGAACTTGATACTCCTCTTCAAATCACATTATAAACCGATTTTATTCTGTTCTGCGTGGTTAGTTCTAATGATAATAGGCCAAAACTTCTCAGTTCTATTCATTTTGGGAGCTAGTTCTTCAGTTCTGCTTAACTTTAACCCTAGCTTGATCTACGTGGTTGCTCCCCTATTATTTTTGGACGAAAAGTATACTAAGAAGAAAACCTTGGGTTTTGTTCTCTCTACTCTTGGCATTGGAATAGTTTTCTTGGCTTCATTAGAGACAAGTTCTATCATAACTACTGATTATTTCCTAGGATATTGCTTGGGATTTCTTTCGGGAGTGGCTTGGGCGGGATATTCTTTGTCATTAAAACGTTTTTTCCAAGACCGTCAATCACAAGAAGTCACCACCCTTAACCTTTTTGTAGCTGCAATTATTCTGTTGATATTTTCTACAATAACAGAGTCACCCCCAACAACAGAAAGTTATACTCTTGATAGTATTTGGGGGATAGTTGTGATTGGCATTGGCGCTGCTGCAGTTGCTTTCACTTTCTATTTACAACTAGTTCAAAAATATGGAGCTACTCAGGCAGGAAACATCCAATTTATTATACCTCTTGTCTCTCTTATCTTCGCGTTGATCTTTTTAAATGAATACTCTTTTTTTACTCTTGTGGGAGGTATTTTTTGTGCAATAGGAGTAGCTATTGTAAATTATGAGAAAAGAGATATTAATCGTGTAAACCAATTTGATGAAGCATATGAACAGTAAAAGCCCTCAATTACAACAGAAATGAGTACAAATGACGTTTATGAAAAATTTCATGCTTATTTCAAACAGAATTTTGTGAAAATTAATAAAAGAAATAAATTCCAGCCCCTCATAACTTGTTTTCCGATCTATTTAAGGAATGTCCTAAAATTTGGCAACAAAGTCAATAACACCAAAGATTAGCCTTATTTCTGCCATCCTCATCCACTGCAGTGTTGAAATTCCCTTTTTTATTTTCCCTGTGATATTACTTCTTGTAGGGGAAAATCTTTTTCCAAATTTGGGGGAATTAAGTTGGATTGGATTAGGCTCGTTGGGAACGGTAGGTACTCTGGCAGCAGGGCTGCCTTCACCTCTCTTTGGAAGATTGGCTGATAGATACCGTAAAGGGACATTAATGGTAGTTAGTTTAATCTTTGCTGCACTAGGGGCTCTAATTATCGGTTTATTAGGCGAATCCTATGTAGCTATGCTAATGGGGGTTATTTTACTGGGATCTAGTCTTGCACTCTATCATCCTGCTGGTCTTTCGTGGATTTCAGCAGTATTTGAAGATCCTAAAACTCATTCTTATTCATCAAATTATGTTCAAATTTTAGCTATTCACGGGATTGGGGGTAGTGTTGGATCTTCAATAGGACCAATATCAGTATTTTTCTTAATTGATATATTAACATGGCGTACAATCTATTTAATTTGGACTCTTCCTCTAATTCTTTTTGCTATTGTATTTTGGATTCTCGTGGGAAGGCATGAATCTCATTCTGATAATCCTCTTCCTCCCTCATTTCAGGATGAAACCGTCAAAGATAACAATGAAGAAATACCGTCAAATAATTTTCATTCGGTGTTGCTCCTCGTTTTTATATTCATTATCGTAATGTCATTAACACGAGGGATGATCAATTTCATTCTCGCAACGTTTCTATCAGAAGTAAAAAATTTTGAGATATCAACTGCTGCGTTATACATTGGTTTATCTGCTCTTATCGGATCTACTGGTCAGGTTGTTGGGGGAATATTTGGAGACAAGTATGGAGAGAAAGTTGTACTTTCTTTTACTGCTGTTTTTCAAGTAATTATTCTGGTTGGAATTTTCATTTTTTCCAATAATTTGGTACTTCTTCTCTTATACATCTTATTAGGAGTGATGAATGCTTTGTTTTGGCCATCTACAAATAGTTTGGTAGCAAAAAATTCTGTAAGAAGAGGAAGAGCTTTTGGTTGGGTAATGTTAGTTGCAAATTTTGTAGGGGCTTTAGGCCCTTCTATCGATGGATTTCTACGGGGTATTGATCCAAATCAATATACTTTAATCTTTTGCTTTGCGATCTTCTTCTCGGTATGTGGATTCTTATCTTTCTTATTTTTAAAAAATACAAACAATGAGAGACAAATAGTAACTTTTGAGACATAGGTTGAGTCTGTAGGACTCTAATCACTATGTGCGTCTTTTCTTTAAGTCATCTTACAGACAAAAGCTTGATGAATAAGTCAAATGAACTAGTATTTTGAAATGTGAAATGGCAACAATTTTGATGACATTAGCTGAGAAGAAAGCACCAAGAAAATACGAGTGGTTAATCAACTTTCTAACTTTGGGACGTCGAATCAAGATTTTTCAGTATATTAAACTTAATTATATTCAAGAGAATAGACTTCTTCTTGATGCTGGATGTGGGAATGGTCGCTTTATGGAAATTGCAGACACTTCTTGGGTAATCCCCATTGGTGTTGATTTATCTAAAGATATGCTCAAACAGACAAAAAGAAAATTTATTGGGAGAAAATTTCATCCCCATTTGATTCAGGCATCAATTACTAACTTACCAATTAAGGTTGAATTGTTTGATATTGTTATCTGTACCTTAGTTCTCTCGGAGCTGGATCAGCATCGGGTTAGGGAATCACTTAAAGAATTTTTCAGATGCTTGAAGAAAGATGGTCTTCTCTTTCTAGTAACTGAATCAAAACCAGAAAGTAGGTTTAAACATTACATCATTAATCTCTTAAGGATCCCTGCTTTTCTAGTAGCAGCATTAATTACAAAAATCCCAAGACATCCTGTTCATGATATAAGAGGATTACTTACAGATCATCCTGGGGCACTTCTGGAAGAGAAATCATACCTAGGAGGCCATCTAACTTTATTTGTTATTAAAAAAATGGATAAAACCTAGTATAATAATTCTAAAGCGAAGACCGCAAAATTTAGAAGAAATGGAGCTGAAAAACATATCAAGAAGTTCAGGGAAAGAGTTATCCAAATAACCATTTTCAATAATCAAAGTGGTTCAAATGGGTAGTCTTGATGTTGTTAAAGAAATTTTTTCGATAGCAATTGCAGGAATTGCATTCCCAGGCTTAAATCTGAGTGTAAAATCTGGACTCTACCCCATTGGGCATCCAAATGAAGATTCAATTATTTTAGTTACCTCGAACTATTTTATTACACATAAAAGAGTGATTACTTCTTTAACAAGACAAAAAATAAATGCTTGGCTATTAGTAGTCAATACAGATGGCGTGAACGTATGGTGTTCCTCTGCTGGTAGACATTTTACTGCAGAGAAAATCCTTGCTCAGATAGAAGAAAGTGACTTATCAGAAGCAGTTAATCATCGGTTGTTAATTCTACCACAGCTATCTGCAGCTGGAGTTGATCATTCAATCTTAAAAAATGCTGATTGGGAAGTTAAATATGGGCCTATTGAGATAGATGATTTAGGGGAATACATCCGTAATGATCAAGTAAAGACACCAAATATGTCTAGAGTTGGATTTAACCTACTGAAACGAGTCGAAAACACTGTTTCTCATAATGTTTTCATTTCTCTGATCTTAATACCTCTAGTATTAGGTGTGGCAATATTAGCCCAACCACTTGGATTTCTTCTTCAACCATGGTCTGAGTGGTTACAAGTAAATATAATTTTCTTATTAGTCTATATTTGGTTTTTCGGATTAATTTTTGGTGTACTCCATCCAAAAATACCATTCAACTCAGGATTTTTCAAAGGAACTATTCTTTCAGCTTTTCTGGTGCCAGTATGTACCATTTTAATCTTTAATAGCTCAACATTGGATTTTATAATGGCTTTTGGCACACTATTGCTATATGGAATGGTTGTAGGAACTGATTTCGATGGTTTCACACCTTTTTGGGGTACTGACTTTATCATCAAGGATTATATACTCCTAGCTGGAGCAGTCGTAATAATTATTCTTGGGTTGATCATCACACCATTTTTAGTTGGAGGATAGTGAACATGGTGATACATTTCAATATAAAACGGTGTATTGGCTGTCAGTTCTGCGTACAAGTCTGTCCAAGGGGATGCTTCATATTTGAAAAAGATGAGAACAAGGCAAAACTCGTGGAACCCATTTTATGTCTGAAATGCCGAGCGTGTGAGCTAAATTGTGAGGGAAATGCACTCAGAATCGAAAAGCCAATCTTTCAAGATTTCTTTACACAACTTGTTTAACAACTTCTTTGCGTTAAATATGTGTTTTCTGAAGAAATAATAATTTTTGTCGGACAGATTCAACTAATACTCTAAAATTTCATCTAATTGATGATGATATTGGGAACAAACTCTCTAGATAGACTTTTAATATTATTTGTGATGTTTTTAGGTGATTATTAACTTTCTATTAATTAAATTTTGAAAAAATCCCCAGATGTAAATATTTGGTAGTGATAATCGGAGATTAATAGAAGAGTATGTTTCATGAGTGTACTCAAATATCTAGCAGAAAAGGTGAAAAATTTCAGAGTTTTTCAAAAGATTATTGTAGAAATTAACTTGTTTAAAATATACACAAAAAGTATGTGAGAATGAAAAATCCAAAAGAGGAGAAAGGAGGAGAAGTTGTTTTTTTTATTCATCATGTCAAGATATCTTGTTGTTTCAAGATTTCCTTAGTTAAATTGATGAAAGTCTCTCGGATGTTCTCATCCTGATATGCTGAGGTCTCAAGATATTTAATGGGTGCAAAATCTGGAATAATTTTGTCTTCAAGAAGACCGTAGTCAATTTGAATCATGTCCTCAAGGTCAGATTTGTTACCAACTAAGATTATTGGAATTCGATCTTTTCCAAGACGTTTATCGATTTGCATCTTCCATTCGTACAACTCATCAAGAGTCTCAGGCCGTGTGAGGTCGAATACTAAGAGGGCACCATTGGCTTTCCTGAAAAATACATCCCGTAGAGTTTGAAAGCGTTTTTGGCCAGCAACATCAAAAATAACAAGGTTAACAAGAATCCCATCAACTTCAATTATACGATTAGATGGATCTAAACCCACTGTAAGTAAGTAATTAAATTCAAACTTATCTTCAATATACCGTCGTACAATTGATGTTTTACCTACAGCACCAGCTCCACATACAATGATTTTCAAATGATACTTTGCTTTTTGCTTGTCGTAATTCATCATTTTCCCCTTAGTAAATTAGTCTAAGAAGAAAAAAGTAGTTATAGTTTTAAAAACTACTTATTCTATTTAATTAAAGGAGTTTTTTTCCATAAGATAGATAACATCAAAGATTTAAAGAAAGACTCTGAAATAGAAGAAATGGACCATTTAAGGTGTAATGTCAAATGTCTTCAATTATGGCCGAAATAACCCGTATTCCATGGAAAGAATATCTTAAAAGTCAGATCTATAAAATTATCGGTTTCATTATCATTGCGATATTAATTATCGGTGTAATGTTCGTTTCTCAAGAGATCGACTTATCAACTGCAACAATGAATGACACAGCATACGTTCTAGCAGTCTTACTTTCAAGTATTTGTTTTATTTTGGTGCTAATCGGTTTTTCCAAAATTGTATTATTTGATATGGCGTCAGAATTCGGATTACGTGACGAGGAAACTAATCGAATCATCTTTAATGCCCGTTTCTTCCTTTTTGCAGCATTAGCACTATCGTTTTGTTCTTGCATTTATCTACTCCTAGATGTGTTCCTTTATCAGGAAAATCCTCTCTTGAACATTAGATCAACCTATCTTCAGTTACTCCCAGTTTTATCTATGGAATGGGTACTTGTAACCATGAATGCGAACATTCTCAATCTAACAGATAAGATAGGAACAGGGAATGAATTTTATCAAACTGCCAGAAATGTCTATTTCGGGTTTTTCTTCTTAATAATTATCACAGTTTCAGTAATTGTATTCTTATCGATTTTAACAACCCTTGCTCGTAAAAGAGTATCGTCACGTTTTCAAAAAGAGGAAGAATTAGATGAAGAAGAAAATGTGCGACTTTACAAGATTCTAGTTTGGTTATGTATTCCTATTTTTGGATTATTTCTTTCTAATCTGCTTACTACCGCGGTTGCACCACTCGTTGGGATTATACTAGTTGGAATGGTCATTTGGTGGATCTATCAACTTGTGAAAGTGATATTCTTGATACTATGGAGGGGGCTTAAAATCACAGCATTTATTACAAGTGTTAATGCCTTGTTGATTATCCCATTAATCGGTGTTTTGTACCTTCTTCCAGTTCTTGCCTGGACAATTTGGGATCTTCTCTCTGTAGATACCGATGTATGGAGTATTTTTGTGGGAAATGCTGTCAATATTCTTAGAATTATACAACTAGATTTCGTTTTCATTACGATAATTGCTACATTTATTGTTGGATTTGCAGAAGGATTTGCTGTGGTTGCGATATTTTCAGCTCTTGCCAGAGGAGCAGAAGTCGCCCGATCAGGGCAAGTCATAGCTCGTTCACCTCCTAAGATCGCAGTGATCATGAAATATTTGATTATGTTTTCAGCATGGTTAGGATTAGCGTGGAATAGTTTTCGTAGTATTTTGGTAATGATAATTAAGGAGCTTAATTTGGAGTTACCCTCATTCCTTTCAGATTTACTTCAGATTCCCTCGTTAGTTTATCTGATTTATGATGAAATTATAGTGCCTTTATCGCAATGGTTGGAAGTATCGTGGCCAACCTTTAAATTTATTCCATTTCTCCTATTACCACTCTTTTTTATTGTGGCTGCTGCCTTCAAATTTCTTTCTGTGACCCTTGTAACCCCTCGTGTGAAAGAACGTCTATCATTCTTCTTTCTACTAGTTTCAACAGCTTTTGTACTGATAATTACAAATATTCTTGGTGATATCTATGAACTTCGTGAAGCATCTGAGATGGTCCTATACACTGATGCACCACTCTTAAGCTGGAACCTTGCTGGTATTCTTTCAGACATTGTAGGAATTTTTGAATATGTCGAATCCCTTGCATTCTATGGTGGTTTCATCTTTGGGATTGTTTGGGTGACTCGAAAATTCATCTCATCGCGTGGAGCTCCTCCGAGTATTGAATATGAGCCTGAAGAAAGGATAACAGAGCCGAAAGCTACGCCTCCAGCTGTAATTGAAGAGACTCCCATTGAGACCGAGGTTAAAACAGAATCTGATGAAATAACGTCCCAGACCGAGACTGAACCTTAAATGAAAATTTATAACTACTTGGTAGAATCGTCATGCGGCAACTAATTGGAATAACAGGTCACATGGGAAGCGGTAAATCTGCTGCAGCGGCATATATTGCTGAAAAATATGGATTCATTCGTATGCGAATATCTGGTAAGATGAGAGAAATTTCACGGGAGTTAGAACTAGAAATTACCCGAGATTTGCTCCAAGGTATGGGGAAATTCTTTCGGGAGTTTGATGACGATGTTTGGATAAGATATCTAACAAAAAAAATCCAAATATCCACTGATTCAATAGTGGTTGATGATTTACGAAGGAGAAATGAGGTGGATTATCTCAAACCTCTTGGATTCAAATTTATCAGAATAGAATCTTCTTCTAAAAAGCGTAAAACGAGAATTGAAACCCGTACTAATAAAAAGATTTCTGATCACGATTGGAAAAGATGGTCTAATCATCTAACCGAAACTCAAGTCATAAATCTACCTGTAGATTATATTATCAAGAATGATGGGACAATGAAAGAATTAGAAGATCAAATTGATAACCTGCTCCTAAAACATATCTTAATGGATTAATCACAGAGGAAATTCAATCTTAACTTTCTTCATAATCCTTTAAGAGGTCTAAAGATCCTTTCATCTTACTTACTACTTTTTCTTTCTTCCGCGTCTTCAATGCTCCTTTTAACTCATCCACACTGAATTGTTGGTTTGCTGTATCAACATTACTTGGTGAACTATCACCTACTCCCGCAAGTAATGTTGCTTGACCTCCAGGAGGAACCCCAGCGGGAGTTCTTGATTTCATTTGACGTAAATAAACCTGAAAAGAATCAACAAAGTTTCGGCCCAGTTTGAGGAGTAAATCATCAATTGATCCAGGATTGTTGATCCCATAATCTATCCCACGTTGGATTTCTGCAATTTGACTATTTATACTAGTAGGATTGGTCTGATGGGAGCGATCTGCTATCAAATCAAGCAATTTTTTCATTTCTTGACAAAACCACGCAGTATAATCAGTTGAACTAGTCATTAGAATAGACCTTCAGATTACCATTAACTAAGCTTAACTTCATCTATTTTTTATTAGTTACTATTCAAGTACTATTTATTTAATAGCTGTTCAATTTGATTACTTTCACGGTATCTCATGAAAAAATGCGTTGATCAGATCTAATGAATTTTCCTAATTCATTATTTTTTGTTGAATTATTTGGTGTTTAGCTGTTAATAATTCTGTTAATTTCTCCTTCTTTTGTTTTTTCAGCCTAATTATATTTTCCTCCAACAGGTTTACGAATTTTTTACCCATTCCTATTGGAGCATATTCTAATTTTTCAATAACTTCATCTAATCTTCTCGATGCATTCAAAAAATTGTCAGTTTTTAGATCTTCTTCAATTAATTCATAAAGAAGATCTAATGTCGCTGGGACATTTGAGGTGATTTTGGACTGTTCTAACGCTAAATGCATAGCACGTTCATATATTTCTTTCTGTGATTTGCGTTTCATACCAATCATAAAGAATATTCGTGAGATAGTCTCTCTGTTCTGATTATCAATATTTTGGGTCAAATCATTGAGAAAATCAAGTCCTACAAGAATAATTTGTGGATCGACTTCATGGTATTCTATTACTGAACTGATTTCATTAACTATAGTCATTTTAGTAATAGAATTTGTCACTAAAAGATTAGAAATATTTTGTTTTAACTCAGTAAAAAAAGTTGAATATTCTCTAAGTTTTGTCATTTCTTGGCTAAAGCGGATAACAAATTGAGCTAGTACGTATTCTGCTTCCGCTACTTCTGATAAGCCGTCAAAAAAGAGGACAACTTGCTCTTCAAAAAGTTCCTTTTGTTTATTCGTATGTGAACTTATTATTAACATTATAAAGTAATCTAGGGTTTCATAAAGGATCTCTTGGGCTATATCTTTTGGTTCCATTGTTAGGAGGAGATTGATGAATATTTTGAGGAGGTCTTTTGATTTATTTGGGGCTTCTACAATAAATGCGGGTAATAGATCTTTTAAGAGTGTTACCGTTTCTTTGTATTTTGATTCCTCTATTCCAATAGTTGCCATATCGAGGATTTGAGAAAGTGCTCCATCAAGGTTGCCCCGTCCAATTAGGGCATCTATTTTCTTTCTTTCTACTTCTAAGATTTTATCTGTGAGGTTCAGTTGCTTATAGATCCTTTCTTGAAATTCAAGAAAATTCTTTGCTTCATCATATTTTTTTTTCTCAAAAAGAGCGTTAACAAACTCTTCTGATGTTTGCAGGACGGGTCGAATAGATTGTTCTAATTTTTCATCATAAGTCATCGCTAAAGGTGCCCATGCTCGTTCTAAATATATCATTGTATAAGGTAGATTGTTAACACTCCATAATTTACGAGCTTCAGCAAGGGCGATAGATGACGACTCCTGAAACATCTCTAAATCAGTATAAATAGTCAAAGCCCTATCTACGAGAATAAAGTAGGTATCATAATCCTGTTCTGTAAATCTATCTTTTGCTACGGTTAAACACGTGTCTGCGATGGCCAAAGAATTTGTTGAGGTAGAACCTTCTGCTATAGCAAGAGTTTCCATTCCTTCATTAATTTTCCCAGCCCTTAAAAGTGCTGTTCCATAATCTTGATATAGTTTCAATGCTTCATCTGGGGATTCTGCCTGCGACATCAATTCTTTTGCCTTTTCAAACTGTTCTCGAGCCTTATCTTCGTCTATTAGAACCAGTTGAACAGCACGAGTCATTATTAATCCAGCAGCTTCTTTAATTTGATTTAATTCTTTTAGAACTAAGATTAAAAAGTCTAAAAACCGATTAGAAGTTTCTAGGTTAGAGAGATCTTGGTAATAGTTCTTTTTCTCAAAAGCAAAATCGAGTAAGAGGCCATATTTTTCAATTGCATTCTCCTCTTTGAGTTTTTCATAAGCCCGATAAAGATATTCAAACCCTGGATTGATGTATTCAAATTCAAATAATCGTATACTCATCTCAAACAATGCATCCCCAAGTGCTTCTTTCAATCCTAAGTAGTCATAAAAGGTAATAATATGGCCAAAAAGGTCATTTACTTGTGTGATATCAACTTTTTGAGTTAACCCTTCCTCAATCTGATCCTCTAGGTTTTTAATTGTTTGTAACACCTGTCCTTGAGAAGATTTCGAATCTATCATTAGTTTCGTTTGTTTTAATCTGAGATTATTCGCTAATTGATATTTTTCTTTTGAATAGAGAGCTGTAGTAAATTCCTCCACTCGTGCTAATGCGCGAGAATAATTTTTGGTTCTTACAAGAAAATCGAAATCTTGTTGATGGAACTGCATTGCTCTAGAAAAATCGTCACTTTCTAAAGACTCAAAAGCAATACTAGCAAATAAAGAATCATATTTATCGTCATCTCCAAGTTGTAAATATGTATTACCAAGTAAGTATAATACTTCATTGAAGATGGAGTCAGGGACATACGGTTCCAGACTTGAAAACTGTTCTTCAAGATCCTCACTGAATTTTTTTACTGTTTCCTTATCAGAATTTTGGAAAAGAGATGACGCTTCCCTTAAACAAGCAATTTGTTTTTCAAAGTTCCCCCATGAGGCATAAGTTTGAGCTATCTTAATATTCAGAAAACCAGCTGATTGATTATCATCAATTCGGGTGTAACAGTTTACTAAATAGGTTTTTAAAGTCTGAAACTTATCTAATTTTCTTCTTATTGCTAATTCATCTAATCGTTTCTCCAAAACATCCCCAATAGTGTGAATACCACTAAAACGGTTACTATTAATTAAATAAGTTATTGCTTTCTCTATAAAGGGGAAATCATCAGAAATATCTCTTTGTTCGAGTAAATCCAATCCTAGTTGCCATATGTACAAAGCAACTTCTTCCACTTCTTGACCCAAATTCAATTGTTTGCACATCTCTTCCATTTTGTCAAAATATGGGGTAAATGGAAGATTACTAAGATTAGATGATATTTCTATCTTTATAGGTTTACTAAGATTATCTATTTGCTTTTTTCCTTCGAGAAAGAGGTATTCTATGATTTTTTTAGGTGTGGTTTCATCGCTGACTAACTGAGAACTCTCCCTAGCTTCATCTAAAAAATTAAATCCGTCCTCAAGCTTTCCGTTCTCAATATTTATTCTTCCTATTTCAAAAAGAATTTCAGGTACTTGATCGAGGGATTTTGCCAACAAATGGGCTTCTCTTGCTTTTGAAATTAACATCATAGCGATATTGTGTTGTTCTGAATCGGAAAATTTATTCTGTAAAAGGTTTAATCCTATTTCTGCATAAACTACCTTCTCTTTATTCACAATCCTTTCTTGATGATCATCATCGTCAAATAAGCCCCGTGCATCATCAAACAGTAAAAATCCCCTTTCAAAGCGATATTTCTTGATGTTTATTTCAGCTTCTATAAGAAAAGCTTCAAATGTCTCTTCTTTATTATTAATTAGATTGAAAATTGAACGTGCTCTTTCAAATGCTTCATCTGATTTTTCTTCAGTTTTTTTCGTTGTAGAAAATTTTTGACCAACTTCTAGAAAAATATGACCCGCCTGGATAAATTCATCGTTTCGTTGAGTAATACCAGAAACAATTTCCCGACATTCCCCAAGAAAGTATCTAGTCATCGCCCCATGCTTAGTAATGTAGCGATTACTTTCTTCTAAGACTTGAATATATTCCTCGATCAATGGGATTGCTGCTGCAGCATAACGAAAAAGTTCTTTTCTCGTTTTATTTCTCCCCTTTCTAGCAGCTCCAATTATTTTTCGATAAAGAACAATAACTTTTTCTGCCTTCTTCTCCTTTTCTTGAGCTGAGATAGCTTTTTCGAACAATTGTAAGCTTTTCGGGAAATCTTTCTGTTCAACATAATACTCAGCTAATTCAAGAGCTACCTTATTGACACTATCCCACTTTTTTTTCTTCTCTAGTTTTTCCAATTCTTTTCTTTTGTTCTGTACATCCGTCTCTTGCACACATTTCCCGCCTTACAAACTCTACTCTCTATTAAAGATGGTTTATAAGCTATTTTTCCAAATTGGATAGTAGTCAGTCATGGTCGGCCTGAAATTCAATATAAACTTCGGGGAACAATTCATTGCTTGCTTTAAATCATTTTCTTAATCATTTTTAAAAAGAGTTTTTCTATTACATTTTACTCTTACATTATTAAACTTTCATATTTTGATACAACAGTGAAAAATTAATTAGTAGGTATCAAATTATATCAATGGAGCTAGTTTATACCGATCTTCTTTACTTAATATTACGAAGAAAATAATAAAAAGACTAAAGTTAATAACGCAATAAAAACATAAAATCCATGATAATTTTTGATAATTTGCAGTTTCCTTTTAACGAAATCTCGTACTGACACTGAATGAATTTAACCAATCATAACAGATAGAACAATGAATTCTTCTGGTGATAAAAACAAAGTAAATTGACCTTAAATGAAATCTATAAGAATTTCCTTGAGAATTTGAGGCTCCGAGAATGAGAGTAGCAATGTTTGCAAGCGAAATGGTTCCCTATATCAAGACTGGAGGATTAGCTGATGTTATAGGGTCTCTTCCTCGAGCACTAGCAAGGAAATGTGACCAGATAGATGTTTTTATCCCATATTATCGTGAAATAGAACAGCAAAAACTACCTTTAAAAAAAATTAAATTTAATTTTAAAATAAAAATTGGCTCACGGAATTATGAAGGTACAATTTTCAGGTTAAATACTGATCTACAAAATTTAACGGTATATTTTATCGATAATTATCATTATTTTAGGCAGCGTTCGCAATTATACGTTAAAGATGGGCAAGATTATCGAGACAATCTTGCTCGGTTTACTTTTTTCTGTCGTGGTGCGTTAGAGGTAATTAAACATCTATCGTCTGTAGGACTTTACGATGTTTTTCATATGCATGACTGGCAAACTGCTTTGATTGGTCTCTATTCCGAATTGTCAGATTTTTTCCAGAAGTTGCCTACAAGAGTCTATACCATCCATAATTTGGCATATCAGGGAAAATTTAGTCGATCACAATTTCATATCTTAGGAATTGATTCTTCTTATTATGATTCTTTAGAATACTGGGGTAAATTCATATTAATGAAAGCAGGAATACTTTTCTCTGAAATTATAACTACTGTTAGTCCAACTTATGCTCAAGAAATCCAGACAAAGGAGTTCGGAGTTGGATTAGAGAGATTATTAAGACAAAACAAGTCGAAGATCTTTGGTATTCTTAATGGTGTAGATTATTCTATTTGGAATCCTGAAACGGATCGCTATCTTCCTTCTAATTTCTCTAGTGAAGACTTGACTGGGAAAATGAGATGTAAAATTGCTCTTCAACAGCATTTTCTTCTCACTGAAAATCCAGCAATCCCAATTCTTAGTGTAGTTTCACGATTAGTATGGCAGAAGGGAATGGAATTGGTTCTCAAAGTGGTTCCCAAATTATTGCAGCAGGACAAGATCCAGTTTGTTCTTCTTGGTATGGGAGATCCAAAACTAGAACAACAGTTCAATGAATTGAGTAAGAAATTTCCAACAAAAGCAGGTATTGCATTAACCTATAACGATCATTTGGCTCATCAGATTGAAGCAGGGGCAGATATTTTTCTTATGCCATCTCGCTATGAACCCTCTGGATTAAATGATAAATATAGTTTGAGATATGGTACGGTTCCTGTAGCCTTCAAAACAGGAGGATTAGCTGATAGCATTATCGATCATTCTTCTGACACGAAAAGAGGGACTGGTTTTTTATTCAATATTTATGATGAATTGCATTTTTTAGCAGCTATTGAAAAAGCACTCAAGATTTTTCAGGCCAAGCATGAATGGAAGCAAATAATGCGAAGAGGGATGCTTCAAGATTTCTCTTGGCAAAATTCGGCAGATGCTTATTTTAAGTTATATCAAACCAGAATTTAGTGATTAGAATGGTTGAGCTCTCCCTTTTAAAAGGAACAAATGATCATCTTCCAGAGGAACAGGTATTACGAGAGAAAATATTAGAAATTATTAGGGAAGTTTTCCAATTATATGGATTTCGGCCTTTAACTACTCCAATTCTTGAAATGTGGGATATTCTCTCATCAAAATATGCTGGAGGAGCTGAAATTCTAAAAGAGACGTACCGATTGACAGACCAGGGAAATCGAGAACTTGGATTAAGGTATGATCTCTCTGTACCATTGTCAAGACTAGTAGGGATGAATCCAAGATTAAAAAAACCATTCAAACGATTTGAAATCGGACCATGTTTTCGTGACGGCCCTATCAAAAAGGGGCGATACCGAGAGTTTATTCAATGTGATGCTGATATCATCGGAGTAGCCTCCACATTAGCAGACGCGGAATGTTTGGCCCTAGCTCATCATCTTTTTTCAAAACTGGGCCTGGAAGTGTATCTAGAAGTTAATAATCGAAAGTTATTAACTGGTATTTTGTTTGCAGCAGGTGTTCCTGAGCCCCTATTGAATACAGCAATTCTTTCAGTTGATAAGTTGAAAAAGATAGGTATAGATGGAGTAAGTGAGGAATTAAAAACCAAAAATATCCCCTTAAATGTAATAGACGAGATCTATGGCTATTTCAACTATAAAGGATCATACCTAGAGATATTAGACCAATTGGAACCTCGGATCAAAAATAAAATAGGGAAAGAGGGAATTTCTGAATTAAGACAGCTCTATCACTATTTACAATTGTTTAATATTGCTAATGAAGTTAAATTACTATACAGTCTTGCAAGAGGTTTAGAAATCTATACTGGAACTGTTTTTGAAGCTTTTCTAAAAGAACCAGGGATTATAGACTCTTCATTATGCGGTGGTGGACGGTATGACAAAATAATTGGGAAATTCCTTGGATCAGAAGATCAATATCCAGCTACAGGTATTTCTTTTGGACTAGATATAATTTATGACGCTGTTGCTGCTCGCTGGCCTCGTAAACCCTCGGTTACTGATGTTTATTTGGTTCCGATTGGAGATCAAACTTTTGACCAAATTGTGAAATTAACCTCTCAGTTACGCGAGAGTAATATTCGAGCTGAATTCGATCTCCTCAATAGAAACTTATCAAAAAACTTAGATTATGCTAATCGGCATCAAATCCCCTTTGTAATTATCTTAGGAGAACGAGATTTATCTGATAAGTGCGTTACTCTTCGAGTAATGAAAGATGGGACAGAGCAAAAGATCGATCTCAATAAGATCGTAAAAAAGATGACTGAACTAATAAATAGTAAGAATGAAATCTGATGTTCTAAGCTCTTCTCTGTTGTTGGAATGTAGTTATGAGTGATATATTCAGTGTTTTTGTGGTTTTTCCTCACAATATCATCGAAATATGCTTCTCACGGCCTATTGGAGCCAAATCTAATAAAGAAATGGACAAATCACAACTCTTATTAGTCGTAGCAACCCAATTTCTAATACAAGTAGTCCAACTGAAGTCAGATTGGAAAAAATGGATGTTCTTTGTTTTGTCATCAGCTATTGGAGAGGGTTTTCGAGTTGATAGTTGCCGAGATTATCCACGAGAGGAGTTTTCTGAGATCAATATTGAAAAATTCCTCATCAATGAGTATGATCTTGTAGCAAACATTCAGACCAAAGATTGTTCGCTCAGAATAGATCCAATTGTTAAGGAAAACTTCTTTACTCTTATAGAAAATCACAAATCAAAAACCCTAAAAAAGAAGATAACTAAATATTCTCTTCCTGCAACTGAAGTCCAAAGAGATAAGATTCGTACCATTGATCTGAAATTAATAATGAAAAGAACAATCCTTGTTACTCCAACAGTTAAGGAAGTTCAAACCTGGATTATAACCTGGAATCAACTTACTAGTGCTGAATCCAAACAACTAGAGGCTTTTGATAAAGAAAAAATAGATGTATCTGAGCTCCCTCCATTCTTAAGTAGTGAAGAGATAACAGAAAGAGGATGGACAAATTACAGAGAAGCCACTTTAGAACAACCATGGGGCTTGGTGTGCCCAAATTGTAAGATGACTTATTCATCAAATATTTATGCAAGGATTTGTAATTCTTGTCAAACCATATTAATTAGAGCATGAGCCTCTGATCCATAAATAAACGAAATTTTCACTAGAAATTAGGAGTAGAATTATATGATCGATTTAACTATCAATGAAGGAGTACTTAATCGAGCTGCTCAACGAGCAAGGGAACGAAATATTATCATTCCAACATTTGAAGAACAAAAATTTCCCAGAAAATTGGTGTCAGCATCTATTAAAGACGAATTAAATAACATTAGCTTATGGAAAGTTCATCCGCGCAACTTATTCAGGATTACCTGGAAAAATGAACCCAAGGAATTTGGTGGTGCTTTTACAGACCTCACAAACTATATTGAATTACCTACAGAATTGACTGGTGTCGAAGCTAGAATAATAGCTCTGGTGGGAAAATGGTTTCCAACTGGATCGCACAAGGTCGGTGCAACTTTCGGATGTCTTGTACCACGATTAATTACAGGTCAATTTGATCCAATAGCCCAAAAAGCTATTTGGCCATCAACGGGAAATTATTGTCGTGGTGGTGCTTATGACGCAACATTACTAGCTTGTGAGTCTGTAGCAATTTTACCAGAGGAAATGTCTCAAGAGAGATTCGAGTGGCTTAAAACGGTGGCTGGGGAAGTAATTGCTACACCTGGCGGGGAAAGCAATGTTAAGGAAATCTTTGATAAGAGTAATGAACTGAAAAGAGAACGAAAAGAAGAAGTTGTAGTTTTTAATCAATTTGAAGAGTTTGGAAATCATTTATGGCATTATGAAGTAACAGGAAATGCAATGAAGGGTGTACTCGATAAAGAACTCAGAGGAGATAAATATAGAGGCGTTTGCTTAACAACTGGTTCAGCAGGAACCATAGGAAGTGGTGATTTTCTGAAAGAACAATATCCTACAAGTAAAATCGCTGCAGGAGAGTCAATCCAATGTCCAACCCTATTACTTAATGGGTATGGTTATCACCGTATTGAAGGAATTGGGGATAAACATGTTCCATGGATCCACAATGTCAAAAATACTGATATGGTTATTGCTATAGATGATCGTGACTGTATGAACTTAGTTCGCCTCTTTAATGAACCTGTTGGGCATGCATACCTTCGAGATCAGGGAGTCTCTGAAAGTTTAGTAAGTCAACTGCATCTTTTAGGTATATCCAGTATTGCTAATGTTCTCATGGCTATCAAATTCGCTAAGTATTATGAATTGACCCAAAAAGATGTAATATTAACAGTTTTTACTGATTCCATGGAATTATATGGATCGAGAGTCAAGGAACTAAGAGCTGAATATGGGGAGTATAATGAACGGGATGCATCAGCAGATTTTCATCGGTCTTTGAATGGAATCCGAACTGATAGTATGGCTGAACTCCGTTACATTGAAAGAAAGAGAATCCATCATCTCAAATATTTTACTTGGATTGAGCAGCAGGGAAAGTCTCTCGATGAATTGGATAGGCAATGGCATGATTATGACAACTATTGGAGCTCTATTAAACTGTTAACACCCAAAATTGATGCATTAATCAAAGAATTCAATGAAAAAGTCAGCCTTTGACAAACTTCACTCAAACGAGCAGATTGTATAGCTGATCAGCAACAGAATCAGAAGCGCTGTCGTGCAATGAGGTTATTGATGCAACAGACACCTTCTCATTTAGATCTACCATTCTCGACGTGGAGCTGTCGCACCGTGGCAGCCTTTCTTCGAAAAGTGTTTGGATTCGACTGGACGTTTCAGCAGGTGTGGTATTATTTGAAGAAAGCGGGACTCAGATACAGAAAAGTTGAGGAGCGTTTTGTGTTCAAACCTCCAAATTACGACCTGTGGAAGGCAGCGAAACGGTTATTGGATCGTTTTCTTCCTGATAACACACTTCTCCTTTATCTCGATGAAAAGGGCCCATGTCAAGTGAAACGTTATGCTGGACATTGTTGGAGTCAAATTCGATTACAGATGGATGTTAGACAAGCTATTCACGGAAAAATGCATTTATTCGGTGCTTATGACCCGCAAGCTGATCGGATCTGGTTGATCCCCATGGATAATGAGGACAGTGGTGAATTTTGTGAGGCATTTACGAAATTATGGGTTCAGTTAACTCATCGGCCTTGGAAACACCTCCTTATTATCATGGACAATGCTTCCTATCACCGTTCTAAATATATCCAGAATTTTTTAGCAGGATTGCCGAATTGCGAGGTGTTGTTTTTGCCTCCTTACTCCCCTGAATTGAATCCGATTGAACAACGATTTCGGCAGTATTCCAAAGAAGTCTTAGAGTTGGGTACCTTTACTTCTAAAACAGAGATCCTAGAAGCTACTTCCGCTTGGGAGAGATATTATAACACTTTGAGATTGCAGGTTTTCCCCTCAGGAGGTGATTCCCAGGTTTTAGCTTAAATGCGCGCAATTCCGCGCGACATTCCTAGAGATACCTTAACGGTCAGAACTCCTACCTGAGTGAGTACAACAACGAAGGAAGAGCGAAGATTTTTTAAGGATAAAAATTCAAGATTAAAGAAATAATTTTCCATTATCAACCATTCACATTGAAGGGTGTAAAAGGTTGAAAAAAAAAATAAAACTAATTTCTATCTCTTTACTTATTGGAATCACTCTCTTATTAAATCCTCATCAAGCAATGGCCCCTACTACTGATCATGACACGTTAGTTATCGGAATA
>JAEOSR010000046.1 GCA_016840285.1 Candidatus Hodarchaeota archaeon
AATAAATATCTATTAAGTTCAGCTCTACTCTCTAGAAAAACAATGAAAAAATTAATGAAAAGAAGGAAAACGGTTATAAATTGCAACCCTCTCCCTAATGCAAGCGATTATAGAAGAAAAATACCGTATAAATCATTTTCATGAGACAGTTAAATCAAGCGCCGATAGTCCAGCCTGGTAAGACTCCTGTCTGCCACACAGGTGACCTGGGTTCAAATCCCGGTCGGCGCATTTTTCTTTTCGAATAAAGAGGTTTCCTGAGGACAGAATGCGAGATATATTCTTTAGAGTATTTTTTTTGTGAAAGTATCCCATCCTCTCATTGGTACAGGATCTAATGTTTCGTTTTGAGATACAAAAACTCCTTGAGAATCAGTGCATTCACCAATAACGAAGAATTGACAGTTATTTTTCTGGAAAATTTGGGTAAGCTTCTCTAAATTGGAAGGTGGAACTGTGAAAATGAGTTCATATTCCTCACCACCAAACATTGTAACCTCTAGAATTGTATCAAATGAATCGAGGAAGGATTTCAGCTCAGGATGTATAGGAAGGTCATATACAATAATTCCAAGATTAGAAGCTTGTGCTAGCCAATGTAGTGAAATTGCTAATCCATCAGAACTGTCAATTGAGGATGTGGCTAGGTTATGTTTACTAAGTAAAAGACCTTCAGTAAGTCTCGGTTGAGGTTCATAAAGCGATGATATGCTGATCTCGAGAAGGTTATCTGAAATAACATTATATTTTCTAGTTTCTGGAGATAAAAGATAATCAAAACCTATAGAAGTCAACCCAAAATACCCTGTGACGCAAACTAAATCTCCTCGGTTAGCACCTCTTCTAGTTAGGATCTTTCCCTCCTTTATAGAACCCAATCCTACTCCAGTTAAAACTGTTTCAACTGAAGATCCAAGGTCGCCTCCTAAATATTTTCCCCCATACTTATGACTAGTTTTTTGGATAGCTGCAACCAACTCTTTAAGCTCACATTCCTTCATAGACCCTTCTAGGACTAAAGATGATATGAACATATTAGGAGATGCTCCTTTCGCTACTAGATCAGAGAAGGTTATTGTCACTAGCTTTCCCCCTAGTTGCTTCCATGTTTGTTGTGGTAGAAAATCCGAATCTCTAGACATGGTGTCAACATTCACAAGAATATACGGATGGCTATTATTATAAAGATAGGCATCTTCATTCGTCCCAAGAAGGTCAGAAGAGTCAACATATTGTTGAAGGAGATTGATGATGTTAGATTCTCCCAGATTTTCGAGGTTTTTCATTTGTAATCATAGTTCTCGTTCCAGTATTTTTATTTTCACTTTTTGTTCAGGTCTTTCGTGATAGTAAATGAGTGAAAACGCATCCGAAAGTCACGAAACCACTGAAGCAAAGTTAAAAGCTTTTATTCAGCCAATCGTTTTTGTAATCTTGATAGCGATAATTTTATCATTATTCACACTTGATTATTATGCAGTAATGCAAGAAATAGACCCAGACTATATTCCTCCTGATATTTCACCAATTCCTGAAAACCCCGAGGATCCAGGTGGAATAGCTTATGGAGCAATCCTAAATATGATTTTTTATGTGTCTTTGGCTTTTATTGGTGGATTAGTAATTTTAATTATTATAAAGAAAGGATTTATGCAATTTTTGGTCTATTTTTTTGCAGCGATGATGGGATTTAGCTGGTTTGTTTTTGGCTTCTTCTATGGAGTCGTCGTATTGCTTGGAGTTTTAAATCTGTTCTGGACTGTCCTCCCTTCCTTCCTTCAGAATTGGATTGATGATTTTTTTGTGTGGAGTGTGATGATTGGAACACAAAAAGTTTACATAATTGAAATATTGTTTTTACTTTTTGCCATACTCTTAGGTTTGCTAGGTACTTTTTCATTCGGTATTCAGAATTTTGACAAAATTTGGATCAGAAATTTAATGATGATATTTTTTGGAGCAATGATTGGCTCAATGCTAGCAATACACCTTGGTTTACTTACTACTGTTCTCATCTTAGTAGGTTTATCATTGTATGACATTTATGCTGTGTTTCGTGGTCCATTAAAAGGGATCATTGACCATGGACGTGAAACTGTTGAGGAATTCGAAAATAATATGGATCCTCATAATGAGGGGGAATTTGAGAAAGTACCTTTGTTACCAGCTCTCCCTGTTTATTCTACTCCTTTGATAAATATTGGTTTAGGCGATTTTGCCTTTTTCAGTATGTTAATCAGTGCTGCTGTAGTAATAGGCAGCGAATTAGCTACTCCAGTTCCCCTTTTTGCAGCTCTAGTTGGACTCTTTGTAGGGGCGTTCTATACATTTAGATTATTAAAAAAAGACCGAGCTCTTCCTGGCCTACCTTTACCTATCTTTGGTGGATTAGGTTGCTTACTTCTGAGTGTTTTAGGGAGCCTAGCTTTGGGTTTCATTACCCTAGATTCAATTTTTGCACTCTTTGCCTAATAATAACCTTTAAATTTTACATTGCAAAGAGAGCTTCTCTTTCAAGTTGGATGAGGTATTCATTCACCTTTGTTTCGATATCAATGCCCAGCTGTCCAGCTAAAATAATAGAATTCAAAAAACTGGTGATAATTTCTTCAGCTACTCTTTCATTATTTAAAAGATTAGGATCCACCATTTTTTGAAGTGAATTTACTAACCTTGGATTAAAAAAGGGTGATTTCACGTTGTAACTACCAGTGAAATGGTTAATCAATGTTCTAACACGATCTTGAATCTCTGATACACTCATGTAATATTGCATTGGGGTTTCACCATATCCGAATTTTTATTTCATGTATCTATTGGATTTTTCTTATATATTAATGTTTTCTGGAAATAGTACGGAGATAACTAAACACTAATTAGGTCGCAATTTGGATTTATTCTTCTTTTTTGTCGTTTTTACTTCAATTCTACACTCGAAACAGAGGGGGCGGGGGGGTTGCCAGTCAATCATCATAATAAGATGACATAACTTATAATGATGATTTAATTTTAAAGTATGATTTCTATATCTCGAAGCATTAAAAAACATGGAGGTATATTTTCCAAATAAAAACCAGCAACTAAGCTAGTAAAGGAGAAGAAAACCAGATCTGAATTTTTTAGGATGAATTAGCCATACGAGATAATTTTTATAATACCTTTTCAGTTAGATAGAACTTCAAATTTCATATAGAGGATAATTTTTACGATAATGATGATTTTAGGCTATTTTAAGGACAATTAAAGAGAAAATCCACATTTTAACATTTTTCCTGCAAATTGGGCTTCTAATTAACAAGAAAGAATTTAAATTTACGTAAAATCCCCTCAAATGGTCATATTTCATCACCAATTCCAGAAATCAACCTTTGGTTCTTTAATGATTGGTGATCTACAGAAAGAAATCTTATTACAGAACTAATCACTGAAAAGGAACTTAAAACAATGCCAATCACAGAACCTGAGAAACGAGACATTGTTCGTAAGGCATTACTTGATATGATGATTTGTAGAAAGTGTTATGCTCGAAATCCTCCAGGTGCAACTAAATGTCGTAGATGTCGTTCTACAAGATTGCGCCCCAAGCGAAAAGAGAGAGCGGGATAGCGCTTTTTACTATGAAAAAGAACCTCCAACCATAATTTTCCTCATTCTTATATAAAACAGTTCTATTTCATTCGGGGTTTCTATTTGCGTGTTTATGATGGCAGTTTAGGCGAAGGAGGAGGATCCATTCTTCGGTTAGTGACATCACTTGCTCTTGTGACTCAAGAATCTGTGAAAGTTGTGAATATTCGCAAAAATCGCCCAAAACCAGGACTCCAAACACAACATCTTGTAGGTATCCGTGCGCTTTCTGAATTCTGCGGAGGTGAATTGGAGGGGGATTATCTTGGATCAGAAACCATTTTTTTCACACCTTCCAATTCTTGGCTTTCACACCTAAAAATCAATGTTTCCACAGCAGGGAGTCTGGGATTAATATTACAGTCTCTTCAGGTGGCTATCCTTGGAGTTAAGAATCATACTTTGGAAGTAGAATTTCATGGGGGGGCTACATTTGGAAAATGGGCACCTAGTATTCCTTACATAAACCACGTCACTTGGGAAATCTTTCGTAATATGAATTTTGATCTTAAGATTGAAATAAATCGTCATGGGTTTTATCCAAAGGGAGGAGCACGAGTTTCAGCTAACTTACGTTCTCCTTCTCTAATACGGGGATTGGATCTGAAATCATTTAGGAAACCAAAAGTGGCACATATTTTATCATTCGCATCTAAACACCTTCAAAGGGCACGAGTTGCAGAAAGACAAACAAACACGATTGTAACAGCTCTTGAAAAACAAGATATTGATTCAAAGGTTCTCAATGAATCGGTAAATTCAGATAACCCTGGTTCTGGTGTACTAATTTTCTCAGAAGCGAAAAATACTGTGATTAGCGGGGATTTCGTTGGTGAACGAAAATTGCCTGCAGAAAAAGTGGGCCAAAAAGCATTCAGGCGTTATTTTGTTACAATAAAGAATGAGAGTACCGTTGATCCCTTTTTAGCTGATCAAATCCTGCCTATTATGGCAACAGCTTCGAGTTCAAGTGTTTTTCTCACCCCTTATCTATCAAATCATACCAAAACTAATATTAAGTTGATTAAAGATTTGCTAGATGTTATAGTTCATACAGAAAAGATTGATAACCGATTTAAGGTTTCAGTCGATGTTTAGCTGGCTGAGTTTCATCACTTATCCATTTTAGATATTTTTCGCTTCCAGAGTGAATTGGATAAACCACAAAAGCTGGTAAATCATATGAATGAGATTCTTGGATCATTGTTTGGATTTCTTCAATCAAAAAATCCTGTGTCTTGCACCACAGGATTATTTCAGTTTCCTCTTCAATTTTTCCTTTCCAACGATAGACAGAATGGACGTTTGTGATTAGATTCACACAAGCAGCAAGCTTTTTCTCAAGTAAAATGCGTGCAAATCCTTTTGCTTCATCTAAAATGTCAAAAGTGGTATATATAGCAACATACATGATTATTCCTTCTTCTTCTTTTCCTTCCCCTTAAAGTAACCAAATCGTTGTTCTTTCTTACAGTTCAAACACAAATAATGAATCTGCTTTCTTTTACTATTTAGACGAATTCTTGTTGTTTTGATACTTATAGGATAATAACAAGATCGACAAAACAAGAGTCGATACTGACGTGGGAGATGAAACCTTCCCCGTTTTCCAATTTTTCGGGCAGCTAGAAACAATTCTTGAGATCTTAGAGGATCAGTTAAACGAGCCTTTAGACTTTCCTCAAGATAAAAGGTTACTGCTTCTTGAGTCAGAAATTGGATTTCTTGGCGTTCTGTAGATCTTTTTCGCTTTTTTCGACGACGTGAAGGCACCATTCTATTGAACACCTAATCCTTAAATCTTACATAGGTGAAACAGGCTTAGCTTAGATTTAAAGTGTTTCTAATTTATTGTTTAACCAAACTAAAAATACTGCTTAACTCTTTCAGCACCTGTTTCATCGTTGAACATTTATTAACAAAGCTTTTTAATTTGAAGCAAGGGGGGTTGTATTGCCAATAAAGGGCTATAGTCGACGAGGATTTGCTCCGATAGTGTAGCTCGGCCCATCATTCCGGGCTTTCGCCCCGAATCTTGCTGAATTCGATATTGAATCCAAGCGGAAGGACCCGGGTTCAAAGGACCCAAACACATTGTTTGTGGTTGGAAAATCCCGGTCGGAGCATTCCTTTTTGTTACAAGATATCCTATAACACCAAGTGATTTATTATGAGTAGACCTTTAGATGTTTTAACAGCCGCTCTCAACAAGAAAGTTATCCTTAAAGTGAGAGGAAAACGTGAAATTCGTGGGATCCTGCGTAGTTACGATCCTCATCTTAATTTATACTTGGAAGATGCAGAAATGATATATCCTCCTAAGGAAGAGGAAAAAGCCGTAACAGAAACATTAGGAAATATTATCTTACGAGGAGACAATGTAATTCTTATCTCTCCACCCTAGAGAGAGATAATTTGCCTAAAAGCCAAGATAGAACAACGAGTTGTGAAAAATGACAAAAGGAACAGCCTCCCGAGGAAAGCATACTGCGAAACGAACTCATATGCAATGTCGAAGGTGTGGTAATCATTCCTACCACAAGCGTAAACGTCAATGCGCCTATTGTGGATATCCCAACCCAAAGCTGCGCCGATATTCTTGGGTACGAAAAAATTTTAACAAGCGCCGACGAACTGATTAAAAGTACTAATGGATTCTCTCCAACAAAACATGTAAAAATTTTTAATCACTTGCTAGTATTCACTGAATTACTTCGTATTTACGTCTGCCGAGGTAGCTTAGAGTTTGCTTTAATGAGCAAATGAGAACCCCGGGAGTATCATCAATTTATAATGGTGTTGTATCCCGTTAGCGCTGGACTGAAGTCTCTGGTTCATCTATGAGACGGATATCCAGTTGTCGTGCGTTCAAATCGCACCCTCGGCATATTCTTACGTTTGTAAGTGGAGAGATATTGACTTAATCCCCATTCTTTGAATTGGATTGGCATTAACTATAGATTTTTGAGGGAGTACAGTTTGGATATTTTCTTAATCAGGAGAGAAAAAACTAAAGAGAATTAAATAGACTTAATGTTTGAAATTTCGGTGAGCTGGAAAGTGAAATCTTTAGTTACGTTATCTTTAGGTGGAAGTGTCATCAACCCTGGCGAAATTGATAGCCAATTCCTTGCAGATTTTTCTATCGTAGTTAAAGAGCTCGTTCATCAATATAAATTTATGATTGTATGTGGTGGTGGGAAAGTTGCTCGCCAATACATTAAAGGACTACCTAAAGGATTGACTGAAGGCGAACGAGACTACATGGGAATTGCTGCGACCTGGCTTAATGCCCAGTTGTTAACCTACTATTTTAAAGGACACTGTTCTCCGATTTTACCTACTACCGTGAAAAAATTAACTGAACACCTTCAATTTCATGAGATTGGTATATCTGGAGGATTTTTACCAGCAATTAAGACAGATGAGGATGCAGCTATTTTGGCTGATTTATTTGGGTCTCCTATTCTTGTGAACGTTACTAATGTTGATGGGATTTATGATAAGGATCCAAAAAAATCCTCTGATGCGAAAAAATACGAGGAACTAACTTATAAGCAATTCTATGAAATTGTCTCTCCTTTATCCTTAGGTGCTGGCTCAAATGCGCCATTTACTCTAATTGCTGCCAAAATATGCGAGCGTACCAATATGCGTATCATAATCTGTTCTAAAAATACAGAAAAGATAAAAGAAGCAATCCAAGGAAAGAATGTTGGTACAGTTATCCAAAATCCATGAAAAGTCATGACTACCAAGAGCTTTTCTTCTGATAGTAATTCAATTTCAAGAGTATTTCCATCGTGTCTTCCATCCCAAACATATGGTACAACACTATTCTGGGCTGAAGAATACTGGACTGTTGTGAAAATCCAAAAAATTGAAAAAAAATATCCAAATATCGATTTTTCGGGACTTATTGATCCAAATTTTAAAAAACAATTTCTATCTAAAATTAAAGGCCCAATCCATGAGAAAATTTTGGGTACTAAAAGATTTAAGGATATTTCCACGGTCTCATGGGAGGATAATCGCCAAAAAATAAATATCGCAACTTCTCATGCACCTTCTCGATACATTGCTGAGGATTACTGGGAAGAAATTGGCACCGATTTTGGTATTATTACTTTCGATGCTCACCTGGATTTATCAAATTCCCAAAAAATTCATGGAGCATGGATTACTAAAGAACTAGCAAGTATTACTACAGTAGTTGGAGGATGGGCCGATAGTAGTTATGATTTTGAAGAAGCCTCATGTCTTTTTCCCTTCATTGAGTCAAATATAGAAGATGTAAGTTCAAACCGTGATCTTAATACATGGTTGAGAGGTAAAAAAATATATATAAGTATAGATTTAGATTATTATCAGCTTTCCCAAAGAGATTATTTAGGTTATTCGAATTTTTGGCATAGAAACAAGATTATCGGCCATGCTATGACTATAGAACAGATGCTTGCTGAACAAAATGAAGACAAACAATTAGATACACCACTCCTCTTAGGAAAATCGTTAAACTTTTTCTCAAATTTAGAAACATTCACACGAAAAAAGAAGGAGAGCCTAAAAAAACAAACTACTGGGATCGAATTTATACTGAAAAAATTAGCGCAAATATGTCATAAAAACTCTGCTACTCTTCTCTGTATTGATTTTGTCGAATATTCCCCGATCTGTGACTGGCACCAATTGACTATAAACGAATTCATTCAGAATTTTCCGAGATTTCGAGCTATCATACATTGCTGACTAGGGTTTTTTTATATGATTCTTAAATCATGAGCTGTAGAGGAATTTAGTCAAGATTATCATATGTGATTTGGAATGAGCTACAAACAGTATAAACTCGAACGAATGCTCACTGACTTACAGAAAAAGGAATCTCCAGATGGCAGCACCTGTTTAATTTCCTTATATGTTCCTCCTGACCGAGCTATTGCTGATTTTGTTCAAGAATTAACTGATGAAGTGGGTACTGCCACAAATATTCGAAGTAAGTTCACACAAAAGAACGTTGTTTCAGCCCTACGAAATGTAATTGGAAAGCTGAAGCTATATGGTCATAAATCACCAGAATCAGGTATAGCAATATTTGCAGGTGCAACTGCGGATTCTGGACATAAGGATTATAAAATTGAATCTTATATCTTTGAACCCCTGCAACCGATATCTCGTAAGCTATATGTATGTGATAATCGCTTCCATGTTGAGTATCTAGTTGATCGTTTGATTGAAAAAGATACTTATGCGTTATTAGCTATTGATAGCGCAAAAGCAACAATAGCAACACTAAAAGGGGATCAAATCGAGATTGTGAAAAGCACACGAAGTGGTGCAGCAAAAAAGCATAGAAAGGGAGGTCAAAGTAGCGTTCGTTTTGCTAGGTTACGGGAAGAAGCAGTTACACGGTTTCTTAAACGTGTTGCAGATGATATGAAACAGTTCTTTATCGAAGATGCTCGCACTGAATTAAAGGGTGTTATAATTGGAGGGCCTGGTCAAATAAAGGATCAAGTTGTTGAACATTTTGATAATCGCTTGAAAGCTAAAGTTGTAGGAATTAAAGATTTAGGATATGGAGGAGACAGGAGTGGAATTAATGAATTAGTAGCAGAAACTGAAGAGATTTTAGAAGGAGTTGGCCTTCTAGAGGAAAAAAGACTAGTTCAAAAATTTCTAGATGCATTAACAGTAGGAAAAGCGAATTATGGAGAGAAAGAGGTTCGAAAAAACCTTCAGATGGGAGCTGTTGAAGTCTTATTAATCTCAAAAGGGATCGATCTAGTACGAATAGAAGCCAAATGTCAGAACTGTGAGTATAAGGAAGAAAAAACAATAAAACCAGATGAAGTAGAGAATTACATATCCCTGGTGCAAAAGCAACAGTGTTCTCAATGTAATGTTAATAAGTGGGAAATTAAGCAAAAAGATCTTATCATGGATTTGGGAGATGTAGCTGAAAAAACAGGTGCCACAATCGAAATAGTCAATCCACAAACAGAAGAAGGACGACAAATACAAAATTTTGGAGGAATTTGTGTAATCTTACGATATATTCCCTCATGAAACCAATAACAAGGAAAGAATGCGCCGACCGGGATTTGAACCCGGGTAGCCAGCTGTCTCCTCTTCAATGAGAATGGAAGGCTGGAGTCCTAGACCAGTCTAGACCATCAGCGCTTAAATAGCATATAATTATTCGAAAATTCCGTTTGAGTTGAAAAAACCTTTTCTTACTCTAACTAAATTCTTTTTGATAGTTCAAACGATTCTGAATGAAATCTTTCAAAAAAGACTAAGAAAGTTGTATTAAAGGAACGTTTTTTAAAGATCCCTTTTTAAGCCAAATTCGATTAAAAAGGCTTCAATTTGAGCCTTATCCTTGGAGAAAGGAAAAATTATGTCCCCTAAACTTATCCACTGCCTGATTATCAGCATTGTTTCGATGATTATCTTTAGTAGTGTCATCTCGAGCTCAACAGTGTTCACTTCACATGATTCATTAAATGATATATCGCAGTCAGATTTGGCAATTGAAATCAAGATGCCAAGAGCAATTTCGCAAGATAATACAACAATAGAAACACCAACTAATGCAACAACAGAAACAGTAAAGCCAACAGAGGAGACAAATGTAACAGATACAGAGCAGTATCCTCCATGGAAACCAAATATCCCCTTCTTTGGAAATCCTATCTACTTTGACGCGAATCTTTATTATCCTCTTGCATTAATTTTTTCAGTGTTAGGAATTTTGTCAACATTATGGCTAATATTCTTTGTAGAAACTAGCAAAGAACGTACTATTCGTGAGCGGATAATTGGTTCTACAATTCGTTTGGTTCTCATGAGTCTATTTTTAGGTTTAGCGCTTCACTTTTGGATCCTATTCGAACCAATCTGAATCCATTTTTTATTCCTTCAAATAAAATTCTAGAGGGCTAATAGATCAGAAAAAAACAAGGTTAAATAAATAATTCGTCTTTATACTTCCCCATTGGTAGTTAATTGGACATTTCACACTCATTATGAGCTTTTTTTCTATTGGAAAAAACATCCAACCATAAGCTTTTTTAATGGCGAATCTGGCTGTTACATGATTTTTTTCCTGTCTGCACAATTGTCATCAATTGTATGGAAGAAATCATTTGACACTCCTAGATCATTACCTTCAAGAGGAAAAATCTTATTGGAGCATACAGGCTCTACTAAGGAAAGCTATTTGCAAGGGGAAATGGGTGTTGCTCTATGGCAGTCGAGTTATTGCTGTTTCAGAGACTAGAGATGAAATTGTTCGTCATTTTCACGATTTTTCTGAAAAATTAGATCCACGTCACCATCTTCCAGGTGCCATCTGTGTACAGGTAGGGAATGAAAACAAATTTTACCGAATATCGGCGGATGAGGAAGAAGAGGAAAAGCGATCGAGCATCTATGAAGTTACAGTGTGATTGAAGAGAATCACTACAAGCTTAGATTTCATTCAACAGTTACTGTTTTAGCTAAATTCTTTGGTTTATCAGGGTCGAAACCGCGCCGAACAGCAGTATAATAAGCGAGCATTTGTAAAGGTAATATGTGAGTTATCGGCCTAAGTAGAGATAGAGATGTAGGTAGAGTAAATGGATAATCAGATCGTTCTATAATATCATGACCTTCTTCTGTAACTGATATGATGTATGCGCCTCGTGCACGCATTTCTTCAGTGCTGCTCAGCATCTTTTTTGCAGTCCAGTCATTTGGAGCGACCATAACTACTGGAAAATCTGGTTCCACAATTGCGATAGGCCCATGTTTACTTTCACCTGCAGGAAATGCTTCTGCATGGATGTATGAAATCTCTTTAAGCTTTAATGCCCCTTCTAATGCTATGGGGAGATTATATCCTCTGGCAAGAAAATAGGCATGGTTTTGAGTTGATATTTTCGCAGCTAATCTCTTTGCTTTGAATTCATTTTGATTAATAATCGTACGAGTTATTTGGGGTGCTTTTGTTACAAGTGTACCAAGATTGTTAGTGAATTCAGTTGTGTCTAGAAGACCGACATCGTGTTCTATTTGAAGCGCTAAACGTGCGAGTAGAGCGACTTGTGCAGTGTGAGTTTTGGTTGCAGCAACACCAATCTCTGGGCCTGCTTTCGTATAAAGAGCAATATTACTCAATCGTGTAATGGAGGAGTCAATAACATTTACTACTGAAATAATTGAAGCACCGAGTTTGCGAGCTGGGCCTAATCCTTTCATAACATCTAGTGTTTCACCAGATTGGCTAACAGCAATGATCAAAGTGTCTTCATCAATTAGGTGTGAGTAGGTTTTATATTCTGAAGCAATTACTTTGTACAACGGCCTTTTCTTGAGGATTCGTTGAAACTGATGATAACCACTTAATCCTGCATGGTAACTTGTTCCACAAGCCAAAAAAATGATTCTTTCCGCTTCTAAGATTTTATTAGAGGCCTTCTCAATAATATGTGGGTCAATATTCAGGGTATTTTTGAGAGCAATTGGTTGTTCATGGATTTCCTTCAACATGAAATGGGGATATCCACTTTTTTGTGCGCTTTCGGCGGTCCAAGAGATAATAACAGGTTTAGGTTGTACTCTGAAGCCATTCTTCTCAATATAGACAGCTTGAGGTGTTAATGTGGCAATTTCACCGTTTTTAAGAACAATTACTTTTTTTGTATATTCTAAAAATGCAGGAATATCACTCGCAGCAAATTTCGTGTCTTCCCGTACCCCTATCACTAAAGGACTGTCTTTTCGGGCTAAGAAGATAGTTTCAGGGTCATCGGAGTGGATTAATGTAATTGCATAAGTTCCCTCAATTTTATTAATTACTCTCTTGAACGCGTTGATCTTTGAAGAGTCCTGATCTGCCTGTTTCAGTTCCTCCTCCATAAGATGAGCAATAACCTCAGAATCGGTTTCTGATGAAAAATTATGCCCCTTTTCTTTGAGGGTTTTCTTCAAATCAAGATAGTTCTCAATAATCCCATTATGAACAACTATGATGTTTCCCTTGCAATCTAAATGTGGATGAGCGTTTTCTTGGCTAATTGAACCGTGAGTAGCCCAACGAGTATGACCAATCCCGATAGTTCCTCGGAGATTCTCCAAAGACAATCTCTTATTGACCTTATCAATCATTCCAATATCTTTTAAGATTTCAATTTTCCCGTTATTTATAGTAGCAACTCCCACGCTATCATAACCGCGGTACTCAAGCTTTTTTAAACTATCAGTGATCATCTTAGAGACATCGGTCTTGGAACTAGTAGTAATTGCAATGATTCCGCACATTTTCTTAGCTTCAACCCTGATTTTTATTTGAATAACATGAATGTCAATGAAGAGAATAATGAAAACATATTACTTCCCTTTGAAAGAATTTAAATGTTTTGGCTTTTATTTTTCTTGAAGTGAAAGAAAATTATTTATTCAAATAAGTCAATAACATTCTTCTAGAAGGATCAGAAAAAGTTATGCTTTCTTTTTTTTGTACAAACCATTTTAAATCCAACAAGAAGACAATAGAACTGATATGAGAAATTCACTGATCTAGTTTATTTTGGATCAGTAATGACAAAAAGTAGTGCAATTAGCTCAAAAGGCTTCAAATATCATTCGAGGGGATGTTATCTTATTGGTACACAACAAATATGAAATCTCACCAAAGAAAGCGCAAATTTTGGCTCACGATATCCGATGGCAGATCATGGAACTTCTATCGAGTGATGAGACCCTTTATGCAAAAAGTATTGCCAAAATGTTGAATTTGTCAGAACAAAAAGTTCATTATCATCTAACTAAATTAAGAGATGCGGGGTTACTCGTACCTACTGGCGTCAAACCAATAAAACGTGGACGAGCCAAACTTTTTAAACCCATAGCAAATCAATTCGTATTAACTGTAGCGAAAAAAAGCGGAGTCGATGAAGAAACCGCATTTAACAAGATCTTTTCAAGAGTATTTTGCAAAAATGGGAAATTCATTGGTAAAATTGTCGTTGGAAGTGCAGAACCACATGGGAGGTACGATGCAATCTCTAGAGACGGATTTCTCACAGGCGAACTCTGTTGGTATTTAGGAAATCATCTTTCAAAGCAGGGAGGTTTTGTACCTCATTATGTCAGTACAGACCTGATCTATGACAAAGTGATAGCTAATAAAAAAAAAACTAATTTAGTATTAATAGGAGGCCATATTACCAATACCCTGACAGCTCATTATAATACCATTCTCAAAACTAAATTTGGTATTTATTTCAGTGAAAATCGAATCAGGAGCAATAATACAGATTTTTCGCATCCTGCTCATGGTTTGGTAGCCTTGTTCCAGAATCCTGAAGAAAATACTTCTTGGATTCTCATTCTAGCTGGTGTTCGGAGTTTAGGAACCCAGGCAGCAATTTTCACAATCGTTTCTGATTGTTGTGACATGTTAGGAGAAGGAATGGAATTCGCGACAATTTTACAAGGAGAGAGTCAGGATGGAATACATATTCGAGGAGTAACAAAAGTCATGAGCAAGTCTCTCTAAAACATAACTACAAAATATTGTTATACACTATCTATCTATCACCTAAATGAAGCAAAAATTTGTCTTATGACTAAAAAAATGCCGAGAAAGAGATGATAAAAGGGTGTCTGAGACTCGACAATTTCTAGAAAAGGCGATACAGCAAAAGAAGAAAGTTCTCACTGTTCAGGAATCTAAAAAACTATTGTTACAGGAGGGTTTTCCTGTAAATCCAACAGGTTTTGGAACTGACCTGGATGAAGTCTTAGTTGAAGCTCAGAAGATTGGATTTCCTGTTGTACTCAAAGTTAGTTCAGAAGATATAGTTCATAAATCGGATATTGGAGGAGTGGTTACTGGAATTAGAAGTATCAACGAACTTAAGGAAAATTTCGAACACATCCAACAGAGGATCTCCCAAAAAGTTCCTGAAGCAAAAATAGAAGGCTACATCATAGAAAAAATGGAATCAGGTATCGAACTCCTAGTAGGTTCAACGATAGATCCCATGTTCGGTCCAATCTTGGCGTTTGGCCTTGGTGGTATCTATGTAGAGGTTCTAAAGGATGTTGTTTTTCGATTAATCCCGATTGAACGTGAGGACGCCACAGAAATGATATCTGAGATTAAAGCAGCAAAGATCCTAGATGGAATCCGTGGACAGCCTCCTATAAATAAAAAAGCTCTAGTTGATTTATTGATTAAAACATCTACTTTTGTTGGCCATCACCCAGAGATTGAAGAACTGGATTTAAACCCAGTATTTGCTACAGAAAAAGGAGTATCTGTAGTGGACGCACGAATCATTCTGAAGGTTTCTGAATAAGCCGAGTATGCCAGTATAAAAAAAAACAAGAAATTGTCATTGTTCCCCCTAATGTAGAAAAAATGAGCGACAGAATTGGAAAGATAGAATTTATGGTTAGAAGATTGAAATTTTGAGCCAGTAATAGAGGGATCAACGCTCCACCTCCAGCCAACACCAATATACGAAAGATTACTTCTAGTTGCTTGAACTCTTGAAGTAATTTCCTGTGATTTAAAATAAATCCAAATAAAATACTAATTCCAGAGCCCAACAGTACTGGAATTCCCATTACAACCCAAGTTTCATTCCCTAGGAAATTTAATCCGAATATCAGAACTAAAATTTGACTAAATAAAAAACAAGTTGGAATTAGTATAAGTTCAAATCGTTGAAGTGATGTCAGGGCTTCCAAACAAAGATCCTCTATTTTTATATCATAAGATAGTGTTTTACTGAAGTTTCAGTTAAATCTGAGATAGTCTCATTTAATTAATAAAACATTTTTTTATCATCCTTCGAACTCTCTTTTAAAGGATGAAAATGCCACAAAAATCATCATACCCTTTAAGCTATATGCTAAAAGAGCTTCAATTGAAAACGCTTATTCATTTCGAGATGAATGAGGGAGTAATGGGAAAGATAGGTGATGAATCTCTTGGTGATGCCCTTACTAATTCAAATCTCCTTGTTGTTCTTCAATCTGATATGCCCCCCATGCCCATTCGCCTCTCCAATAACGAGATTTATGAGATGATCTTACGTAACGATAGAGGGATCGTTGCAAAAGAAGGACGAGCGAATCGCTATTTGGTTGCTCTACGAATGGATACTACTAACGTATTGGCAGCCATCGGAGATGATTTAGATCCAGGCATAATACTTTTCGAACTTTTACAATATTATAAAAAGAATGTAACTAAACCTACTGGCTAAGAATTAGTACAAGTCATAAGAGCTGATATTCCAATGCCTACAGAACTTTCAATATCAGAACAAACAACGATCGCTTTGAATGACCGTCTTCGGGCTACAATCATTCTTCTTAGGCCACACCAATATTATAAAAATTTCCTTGTTTTTTTCGGTCTTTTCTTTTCGAAGAATTTATTCCAAATTGATCTTTGGTTTCCAATCGTTCTGGCTTTTATCGCACTCTGTCTTACATCCTCCTTAAACTATCTAATTAATGACTTTCGTGATCGGGAAAAAGATCGTTATCATCCTGAAAAATGTAAACGTCCATTTCCCTCACGAATGATTTCAAGTTCTTTTGGTTTGATCATTGCTCTATTCTTAATTTTTCTCATATTCATAATTTTGATAATCTTACCTCCATCACCTATCATCCCCTATGAGACGGTTAAGGATTCTGTATCTGGAGCACAAATAGAGCAGGGTAGTATTTCTATTCCCTCAAAAACGGCTTTTGTCTTAGTTTTAGGTGGTTTTTTTGTCACAAGTCAGGTTTATTCTCTTTTTCTAAAACGTGTTGTCTTCGCAGACATAATTATGATTTCTGTTAACTATGTTTGGCGAGCAATCGCGGGTGCTGTACTCATCAATGTATATGTCTCCCCTTGGCTCGTCATACTCTGCTTTATCACAGCAATGATGCTTTCATTAGCTAAGCGAAAGGGAGATTTTGGTGTACTAAAAGAAAAGGCTAGTCAACATAAACAAGTCTTTGAAAAATATACCCCAGAACTCTTGGACCAGAGTTTAGCGACTGTCACAGCGATAGAGCTCTTAGCTGTCTTTATCTATTTAGTAGACCGTCATCCTAATGAAACAGTTTTTATAGTACTCGCACTTCCCTTGCTCACTTTCGCGATTTTCCGCTATCTATTTCTGGTTTCCAGTAATAGCATATTAGGACGGAGAGCAGAACGGTTGTTCTTTGACAAGCAACTTTTGTTAGTAGGAATTGCCATTTTTTTCCTTTTTTTCATCGCTATCTATTACCCTAATTTTCTGGATGATCTCCTAGGAATTCCAGATCCTAGCGGATAAAAAAAGGCTCTCTTTAATAAGTTAAAAAAAGGAACAGAGACTAATCTCTGATAACAAAGGCTATAGAAAAATGAGAACAGAGAAATTTAGAAAGAGTATTTCTGCTCTCAATCGTCTTTATCTTCTTCTTCCTCTTCCTCAAACTCTTCCTCATCAAGGTTAAGATCATCGAGATCAATGGGTTCTGGAGGAGGCGTAGTAGCCATCGTGATACCAATCCAGGCAATGATGAATCCGATCATTAGAGTAGCGAGAAAAACAGGCCACAATAGACCGTCTATCACGGTAATATGAAAGGGATTCAGAGTCCCATCAATGGAGTTAATTAAATCATAAAGAGGTGCATTTGCCGCAGTACCCAAATATTGTTGGACAGGAACATAAAGAATATACAGAATCAAGAAAATAATTGTTAGAAAGAAGATCCCATAACCATAAATCTTGTCTTTTTCCATTTTTCATCCATTCTCCAGTATTTATAATTAAATTTTGCAGTATTCCTACTCGCAATAGTAAGGAATTGAAGTTTATCTAGTGAAAAGGATATGTAGGCTTTGTTTTTATAACTATTTATTTTATTTTTGATCAACCACAAGGAATTATCCATTAGTTACACTAATTCAGATTATAGCCCAAAGCAGAAAGAATGCGGTTTTTTATAAGTGAGGTGGCCCTAGCTAGAGTACGGAGATCCCTACGAATCTGATAAACCTTCCATCATCAAAGTAGGAGAAATACTGCCTTAAATCCTATGTCTAAGAGACATGGCTCTTACTTCGTGCTCATCAAATTCCCCCTCATTAAAAATAATTTGTGCAAAAAACCAAACTGGAGACCCATTCTCGAGAACGCTATAATTGAAATCATGAGAGGCATAACCGGAACTATCCACAGATGAAATCCCAATTGGTGTCGCATCATTAAAATCACGAGTGTTACCCCAATAAAAAGAAACATTGGTATGAAGATACTCACAGGCTGGTTGCCAAGGCATCCAAGTATTTCCTGGTATTGATGTGATCATCATAACACGAACAGAAAGATCAAGAGTTTGCTGGAAGGATAAGCTCTGATCGAGGTCATCTGTGGTAGTATAATTCCAAATACCAGGTGTAAAAGGCCCGTTATTCTGGTGATCATAATCAGAACCAATCAAGACAACATTTGAAAGTTCTGAGAAAACTGGCATATCTATTGGGACACCTGTGTCAAGAACATCTGATAGGAATTTCAGGAGAGGATCAAAGCTGACCCATTCAGCTCGTTCATCTGTTGAGGGTGGGGAAATAGTAACCTCGTAGATGGGGATAAGAACTTCCGCCCAGGCATGAAGCATCATATTTGTAATTACGAGTTTTGTTTTATCTGTAGAATCT
>JAEOSR010000047.1 GCA_016840285.1 Candidatus Hodarchaeota archaeon
TAACTAATTCTTCTTGGGTTCGATCTTTCTTTCATCATCTTATCTCCATTATCAAATTATCTAGGGTGATTCAATTCTATATCAGTAACATTTTTAAAATATTTCGAATAATCAAATATTGTAAATAGCAATTATTCCATTTATGAAATAAAGGATTTGGCCATTACTATTTTATCTAAGGTGAATAAGTTGGCAATGGAAAAAGAAGAATTAGCTAATAGGTTTTTACTTGAACTAATATACTTTACTCATCATATTGAGAATATATCTCGTGAAAGTACAAATATAGGGAGTGGAATCTTTATCCTAAATGTTATAGACTCGAATCAAGAGCGTTTTATGAAAGATATTGTAGAAACTTTGAATTTAGGTCCTAGTACAGCAACTCGTCAAATTGATGCCCTAGTGAAACAGGGACTTATTAAAAGAAAAACAGCAGAAAATGACAGACGAAAAGTGAGTTTATCATTAACTGAGGAAGGAAAAAAGATATATCATCGATTTAAGATACATCTAATAGAAGTAATGAGTAGTTCGCTACAAATATTTTCTGAAAAGCAAATTAACCAGGCAATTGATGTATTTCATGCAATTATTGAAACTAGTGAAAAGATTTTACGTCTGAAAGAAATTAATTGAAAACATTCAGAAAACTTAGCTAAACCTGATAAGAGTCTAGTGGGAAGTGCGCGCAGAATCTTTTTCTCTGGGTTTTTCTTTGCTGTGGGAATATTTTTATCTATTATCGGTGTGCAAAATAGTTAGTTTCTTGCTAAAGAAAATTGCTATACATGGATCGTTGGTTATTGCACATCTGCTATATAAGATAATAAAAGCGTGTTAGTAGATGACTATCCATCGCTATAAAACTTCTAATTGAACAATATCTTGATGAACAATTGGAATTTCACCTTGTTTGTAACGTAAAATTAATTGTTCTAGTTTTTCATCAGTCTCTGGAGTTAAATATCGCTCTCCACAATTTTCACATTCTAACATATCAAGATTTTTAATCAGAATGTCCTGATCTTTAATTGTTAACAGAAATTTCTCTTTAATTGACTTGAGAGTTCCATTACAAATTGCACAGTTCATTTTTTTCTCTCCTTAAAATCAATCCACATATTTGGATCCGGTTCATATACTGATATGAGATAAACAAGATTTTCGTTTTTCAGAGCCCAGACAGTATGAAGAGGGCGATTATTTGATGTGAGTCCAAGAGCTAGAAAGCTTGGGAAGGGACGATCATCAGAATATTTCTCGATTATCTTGCTATTCTCTAGACTTTCACGAACTTCTTGAAAAGTTATTTCTCTTTCAAGCATTCGTTCTCTTGCATGCAATCTTGCTCTCTGTGATGCAGGAGTCGAATGTTTTTTTGAAGCGTTTTTAGAGTCTATTTCAATGCACTTAGGCTGTGAGATGCACATATCCATTCCACAGAAGCCTTTTCAAAAACATATTCAAATCTCTAGTACTTATGATTCAAGAGTGTTTGACCACTTACTCTGAAAACAGAGTTTAAAATACTCTGAATCCCTAGGAATAACTGTGGATTCTACTGAATTGATGATGAAATTTTCGGAGGACACTGGCCTAACATCTAATAATCCCCCACGAAGATATCTCTGGACGGACAGTTTCGCTGTTTGTAATTATTTAGGATTGTTTCGAATGACTGGGGAGAAAGAATTCAAAAACTTAGCTCTCCAGTTAGTTGATCAAGTTCATAAGACTCTCGGTAAACATAGAGAAGATGATGACAGATCGGGGTGGTTGGGAAGCAAGGATCATCCAACAAAGAACGGCTTGAGAATAGGAAAGTCATTACCAGAGAGGAAACCCCATGAACCCTTTGATCCAAATCTGGAATGGGAACGGGATGGCCAATACTTCCATTATCTCACAAAGTGGATGCACGCTCTTTACAGAGTTTATCAGGTAGTTAAAGAAGAAAAATACCTTACTTGGGCTACGGATCTTGCACAGGCTTCTACCCGCTTCATAAGTGATAACAGAATGTTTTGGAAAATGAACATAGCCCTCTCTAATCCACTAGTACCCTCGATGGGTCAACACGATCCTATTGATGGTTATATCACCTTTAAAGAATTACTAACTGTTTCTGATGTCGACTTGGAAGTAGCACTGAAGAAATTGGAAAAAATGATCCACCAGGTGAGTCTAGTGACCAATGATCCTTTAGGTATTGGGGGATTATTATTTGACGCATACAGGCTAGAACAAATAGGTATTGACTCAAAGAAAAAAGAACGACTCATTACTGCAGCTCAGATTGGGCTCGAACACATTCGACTATCCCATGGTTTAGCCTTTCGGGAGCTGGGTTTGGCTATTGGACTACAAGCTGCGAGGAAAATGCGAGTTATTGAAGAACATTGGTCAATAATTGGTGAAATTAATGATTATTGGCTTCAGCACAGTGATTGGACGGAACACACAGACATTAACCGAGTCATGTTAGCAACAAGCCTCACACCAGATGGCTTTCTATTAATCTCAGATCAATTATAATGTGTCTCTACACTTTTAATAAAATTAGAAATATAATAATAACCAATGTAGTTCCTACTTCTTTAGGATTTAATTTCCAGCTTAGTTCTTGACTGATTTTTGAATAAACATCATTCTGCATTTTTTCATATTCTCCAAAATACTTTTCAGTAAAACCAAAATACTTTTCAACAAACCCAATTTAATTATCAAGAATATCAATTTATCCAAAAAGAGATGCAGGTGATGTAGTTGTTTAGTCAAAAAGAGAATTTGAAGTATTTTTCAATTTTGCGTTATTGGCGCTTTGGAAAAAGAGAGTACCTTTTAGGCGTTATTGTAACAATGGTTTATTCCTTGCTTCAACCAATTATATTGTTTTATTCGGGATTTGTGATAGATACAATCCTTGAATTTCTAGCAGTTCATAATCAAATATTAGATAAAGTAATAATTTCTTTATTGATTCTTGGGATAATAATTATTTTTCGATATTTATTCCATATTCTACTCCTTTGGTACTCGGGTCTCTTTGCGGTTAAAACAACGAAAAAAATTCGTTTAGACATCTTTGAAGCTTTGCAATATCAATCACAAAAGTGGTACAAAAATCAAAACACGGGAGATTTAGTATCAAAATCAACTGCAGATTTATTTGCATTAGAACGATTTTTTATTGGAGTTCAAGTGCACATTCCAGGTTTAGTTGCAGATCTTATCATTTATCTGGTTTTACTTTACATAATCAATTTAAATTTTTTCTTGATTGGTTTGTTTTCGATTCCATTTTTTACATATATAGCATATTTTTTTGAAAAGAAGAATTCACCTTTGTTACTACAGTCAAGAAACGAATTTGGAAAACTAAATACAGTTTTACAAGAGTGTATCGCTGGAATTAAGGTTTCAAAGATTTTTAATGCAAATAAAAAGAATAATAGTCGCTTTGATATAAGGAACACTAGTTACAGGCAGAAAAATAAGAAATCAATTTTTCTCCAAGCGATCACAACTAGACTAAATTTACTAATGACTGGAATATTGGTTTGTATAACATTATTATTCGGTGGTTTACTGTATATAAATGCTGATCTAAGCCTAGGTTTATTAATTTCAACATTGATGATTGTCTCAAGTTTAACTCATCCTCTTAACGAGCTGATTGACTTTACGAGAAGAGTGAGTGAATTTAAAGCTTCTAGCTGCCGAATACAGGATATTCTTGAAGATAATCCAGAGATACTTGAATCTCCAAATGCATTACCCCTTAATTTTCTTGAAGGAGAAATCACTTTTAGGAATGTCAACTTTCGTTATGGGAAAGAACCAATCCTACATGATATTAACCTATTTATCTCAGTAAATGAAAAAATTGGTCTTATAGGAGGTACTGGATCTGGTAAAACTAGTTTAATTAATTTAATTATTAGATTCTATGATGTTGAAGATGGAAGCGTACGAATAGATGGAATTGATGTTAGAAAACTAAAATTTGACTCACTTCGTAGAGGTATCGGATTTGTTGACCAAGAAACTTTTCTTTTTTCAAGGTCAATCCGCGAAAATATATGTTTCGGGAAATCTAATGCAACTGATGAGGAAATAGAAAGAGTAGCAAAAATAGCACGAATTCATACATTCATTGATTCTTTACCTGATAAATACAATACTATCATTGGCGAAAGAGGAGTTACCCTATCAGGAGGTCAGAAACAACGACTCTCCATTGCAAGAGCTGTATTAACGGACCCTAAAATTATTATTTTTGATGATTCCCTTTCTGCGGTTGATTTAAGAACTGAACACGAAATTCAAAATTCACTTCATTCAATTTTCAAAGAAAAAACGGTTATTTACGTTACTCAAAGATTATCTATTCTTTCTTCAGTGGATAAAATTGTAATAATGGATAAAGGGAAAATTATAGAACAGGGTCACCATTCAGATCTTGTAAATACTACTGATAGTATTTACAGATCTCTTTACTTGAAACAAACTGATGACTTAATTGATTTGTCTATGATTCGAGATCATGACACATTAGGAGTTGTAAGTCATGATTAATACAACTGCTGATGTTAAAAGGTCTGACATTCAGCTGATTTTAAAATTAGCTAAATATCTATTCATGAACCGACTATTCATAATCATTGCTTTTTCTACATTAGTACTAGAGTTAGCTTTTGGTGTTTTGTTGCCATATCTAAGTAGCAAAATTATCGATGATTACATAATGAAAGAAGTGCTAAAGGGGTATACATTAATTATATTTCTATATTTCTCTTTTTATGTTCTCAGCACGGTTTTTGGTTTTATAGGAGGTTATTTATTTAGTTTAATGGGGGAAAACGCAGTATATGAACTGAGAAAAGACACTTTTGATATAATACAATCTCTAAGTATTGATTATTTTGATGAAACTGCTACTGGAGATACCATTTCAAGAATGACGAATGATTTAGACCAAATGCAACCTATTCTCTCAGGACAAATTGTTCATAGCATTTTCTCATTCATTCTCGTCGTTTGTATGTTTTTGATTCTTTTTACAATTTCTCCAGCTTTAACCATATTATCATTTATTTCACTTCCTATAATTTTAGGAACTCTTTATGTTAATAACAAATATGTTCGGCCAAGAAGGGAAGAAGTCAATAAAAAGATAGCTAAAGTTTCAGCTTCAATGACCGAGAACATCATGGGAGTAAAAGTATCAAAATCTTATGCTAGGGAGGAACTCAACATTAAAGACTTTACAGTTGTTAATGATGACTATATTAATGAATATTTAGGCTGGTATAAAATAGGAATGATATTTTTTCCTTTATTTTTATTATATAGTCTTTTAATGTTATTTTTTATATTAACTTTTAGTTCAGTCGTTATTTATTTACAATTAGACTTGGGTTTAACCATTGGTACAATATATCTTTTCATTGTTTATAGCCAACGATTTTTTGGACCAATTAGTAATTTATCATTCATTTATAGCCAGTCACAAACAGCACTTGCCGCTTTTAGTCGGATAAATACTTTAAATGAAAGAGAGTCTAGTGTGCCAGACTCTCCCAATGCTAAAGAATTAATAGTTTTAAAAGGGGAAATTTTCTTTGAAAATGTTGTTTTTAAATATAATAAAGCAGAGAATCAGGTTCTAGATCAGTTTAACCTCTTAATTAGACCAAATGAAAAAATAGCTATTGTTGGAGCAACAGGATCGGGTAAAACCACAATTGCAAATCTACTGATGCGTTTATACGAAATTAACGAAGGGAGAATTATTATAGATAGTCAAGATATCCAGAATGTCACCAAAGAGTCTTTAAGAAACACGATTAGTATGGTACCACAAGATCCGTTCCTATTTTCGGAGTCTATTCGGTATAATTTGTGTTATGCCATAGAATACGAATGTACAGATGATTTATTAGAAAGTGTGCTGAAGCTTGTTGGTGCAGAATTTGTTTTCCAATTTGAAGACGGATTAGACACTAATGTAGGTGAAAGAGGTGGTAATTTATCTATGGGACAAAGACAATTGCTTACATTTGCAAGAGCTTTGTTGAAGGATCCCAAAATTTTAGTACTGGATGAAGCAACTTCAAGTATTGATCCACAAACAGAAATACAAATCCAAAAAGCAATGGACAAGATGCTTCAAAATAGAACATCCATCATAATTGCCCATAGATTATCAACAGTTAAGAAAGCAGATAGAATAATTGTAATTGATCAAGGAAAAATTATTGAAGAGGGCACGTTTAAAGAATTATTAGAAAAAAAGGGTGAGTTTTATAACCTTTATAGATTACAATTTAAAAATAACAATCAAAACTCCCTTGAGTATAAGATTAATAGTAAATAGCTTTACTAAACAACATAGATATCAAACCTCCAATTTTCTCTGATAGAATGTTATTGGTGGACAAATGGAAAGTAATGAGCCATTTAAAGATATAATTCTAAAAGAAATCCCAAAGAAATCAATAGTCAAAGAAGAATCTTGGATATTTTTTCAAAAAAAATATGGGGAAATTCTACAAATTTTAAAGTCCTCACCGATGACGTTTGATGAGATATATTCAATTTATAAAAGTAATCCTTCAAAAGAAAAATCACCTAAAAAATCTTATACAACAATTTATCGCCTGTTTTCTGAGTTAATTGAAAATGAGTTTGTTATAGAAGTAGGAAAAAGAGTAAAAAGGCACCAAACACAAAGTAAGGTATTATACAGTAGAAAATCAAAACTTATCTTATTTGATAGCATGGAAATGGATTTCTGGACTGAAGAAAGTAGTATTAGTTTAGCTACTGTAGTAAGTTTAATTGTGAAAAAAAATTTATCAAGAATGAAACCAGTCGACGGGAAACTTATCAATTTTTATTATGAAAAGGCCAAACAGGTTCAAACATTCCGAGAAACGATCCTACTTGATATTTATGAGACTTTTTCTGAATCTTTGGAAGATAACTTGGTAAAGATAAGAGATTCAATTGAAATTCTTGATCTAAATGCATTCTATATATTTTATAAAACAATAGGAAAACTTGTGTGGATTTTTAATCTTGATATTAATAATATGGCAAGTAATCTAAGCAATTGTTTTACTGAAAAGGCTGAAACTGGAAAATCTAATGAGGAGGTAAACCTAAAAGAAAATTCCTCTAATTATTTCATATATTATCAACCAATGTTATATAAGCCTCTAGATGCAGAAATTTTTGATGCTGTGGTAAAAAACATCAATTTAAGAACCATAATGTACTTACTTCGTCAAAAACCATTATCTCTGAAAGAGATTCACAAAAGCTATTACCAAGCGTCCTTAACACTCTTTAAAGAGTGGAAAGAAAAGTTAGGTAAGGTTGGTCTTAAAGAACCTAAACCAAAAGCAGAAAATACAATATATTATTACATCAAAGACCTTATAGAAAAAGGAATAATTTTGGAAGCTGGAAAAAAGACTGTACCCAATCAAATTGCAACGCAGACGTTGTATGGAAGGGCTGCAAAGTCTTATTATCGAATTAGCGATGAATCGGTTTATTGGAGATCCGGAGAAGCAACTAATACAATCAAGGCGTTAGGTCAATGTTTAAATTATTATTTTAAAACTGATTCATTTGATTTTGATTTGTTTAAAGATTTAATAGTGAGATTTTGTGAAGAACAGCAAAAATCACTTGTAAATGCTTTGAATGAAGCCAAATCTGAGGACTTTCAAGCTGAAGTTATTTTTGAAGACAAGGATGCAACAATATTCTTGAACGTTTTGAGCATATATAAATGGTTATTTACAAATGATTACTTGAAGAACATGAAATCTGACTTAGAAAATATCTTTAAATCAACTAAATAATCCTTAATTAAACTAATGCTGTTATTAAGTTCCAGCTTAGTATCTCCTTGGTTGACTGAGAGAGTTAGTCATAAAGGCATGAATAACGTTGATAGTGCAAGAGCAAGTTGGCCTAAAGGATAAAGAATGGGCCCCACTAAATGTTCTCGGGATTTGAAGAACTTATCAATGGAGAATTCCATATCCGTTATGAATATTAGTAGAACTCCAGTAGTTAGTAAGAGTACACTTAGAAAGGGCAAGGAGCTTTGAAAGAGGTTAATTATCGCCCGAGAAAGTAAAAAGAGGAGGAAGATTGGATAAAAATTAGTTATCAAGCGATATTTTCCGAGATGTTGAAAAAAATGAGAATCCCATGATGAGAATACCAAAAAACAATAACTCAATCCAGTGAATCCAAGTACTATTATGTCCAGAGGAAGCTGAAAACCACCGCTAGTATACAGCAACCCGATCGCGAAACAGAGATAGGAGACAATAAAAATGCTTGATCCCACAACAAGTCCTTTAGTGGATGAATTTTAGGACTTATTATTCAGATCTCCTAATAATCCGATACTCATCCCGCTTAGAATAGCAATGGAGTAAAAAAAATCAGCATACAGACCGAGGAATAAACTAAGGGCAATTAATGCAATGTTAATGATTGATATAGGTAGAAGGAAGGAGTATTGGTTTTCAGTAACCTTAGAATCCACAGACGTATAATGTTTCTTGATATTAAAGGCTTCAACTGAAATTAAAATCCCACCAGCACTAAGAAAGAGCAAATTATCAGTTAGCATGGGATTCCAACCAGTTCTATCAGTAATTTTCAAACCATACACCTTGAAAGATCCCCCCCTCCTCATGCAAAGTCTTTCCCAAACTACTAATCCCATTTTGTTGTGGATTGAATCGGCAGCAGGCCATGGCGTAGGCAGATCAGTCACGAAGCTAATCATAGAAGGGACACGGATGTTATCATTCTTCCTGTGGCGAATAAAAGAATCCTAACCTTGAAATTTCTAGCCATTCCTCTTCATGATATTGAGCTTCTTACCATATGAATGCATTAACATCAAGAATTTAAATTCAGCACTGGGACAATTTTGTTCATTATTTTTCTTTCTGCCTTTCTTAAATGTTCCTGAAAGATTCCTGGTTGAATTTCCATTTCTACTGAAAGGGTTTCAATTGACACATTTCTGGGAAGCTCATAATATCCTTTATTGTAAGCATTAGTTAATGCAAGTAATTGTTTTCCTGTCAGGTCCTTTCTTAATTCATCTAGGTATAACAGGTGAAATTTAGGAGTATCAGTTTCTTTAACTGGGGCTAAATTAAGGATCTCAATTTTAGCATCTGAATCTTTTGCTTTCAATTCATCTGTAATTACTTTTAGATCATCTAAGGTGATCAGGAGCTTTACTACCTCTTTTCCAGCGAGATACTTCACAGGTGGAAGTCGAATACAGTTATGGCTGTCTAGAATGACGGAGAAAGGTTCGTAATCACATTCACATTGCTTAATAACCATCTGTACGCGGTCTTGATCCAAAGATTTCTTAATAATTGATCCTGTTTGTTTAAGATGTAATCATCATTGGATTCCCAGTGTTAAACGACCAAAAATATGCCCTAATTGCTATTCGAAGCTATGGAATAAACCCATGACGAAAAAAAAATCGCACGACGCAATAAACGAAAAAATAAACCAAACCACCCATCAAAAAATAAATTTATAAAATATAAAACATTTTCTGAAGTAAATGTAATAACAAGAAAACCGATTTCTTATAGTCGTGATAGACATACTTTACATCTAGGTTTTCTTAGAAAAACATTCAGGAGATGCCATACAATGATAGTAGAACTCAAGAAGAATAAGTACGTGCTAATCAGAACTCTTGTAAATCCATTGAAATTCCATTTGGCTATTGATGCAATAATTGATGCTGCAATTCCTGGAAGAATATGGGTAGATAATGAAAACGATCCGAAATCAGCATTAATTTGGGATATACGTTATTCATATTATCTTGCTGGAAGGGAAGATAACTATGAGTTTAATATAGATCTCAGGAAACTATTTACTAAGGAAATTGCCCCAAATGCGTTGGGTCGTGGTATTAAGCAATATTTTCTGGTATGTTCAGGAGCCTGGAAAACTGTAATAATGGAAAAAGAAATTATAACAGAAAAATCACATCTAAGTACAATTCCACGCTGTTATTACGTTCTAAAAACATTTCGGAGTGGTGATTGGAAGCAACAAATTCCTCCTTATTTTCAAATGAAATTTATTGACAATCAACTGTTGAGAAATAAGAACTTTAAGAATTTAAATTCTCTTATAATTGAAATTGAGGATATTGCTGGATTTACGGAAGAATTTCTAAGGAAAGGGAACTTTGGTTATTGTTTGTTATCTAGTAAATTAGAAATTATAAGTTGGTGCCTTTCTTTTGTACATGACCATTCCTGTGAAGCTTGGGTTCAAACAGTTGAAACGCACCAAAAGAAAGGTTTTGCTACTCTCACAGTAGCAGCATTTGTTGATTATTGTCAAAATAATAATATCACAATAGGATGGCATAGTAATAAAGATAATCAGGGTAGTATCAAACTTGCAGAGAAAATAGGCTTTGAAAAAACATCAGAAGAATATTTCTGGGTTTTTGGGGATCATGAAGCTTAAATTGAGGTTAAAACATCTGTATCTATCAAAATACTGATATTGATACGGATTATGTCTATTAACTAAGATTCAATGACATGACTCAATTGGAAAAATCCATCCTTCACTATCAATAACGGGTTTTCTTCTTCTTATTGAGACTGAACAGCAGTAAGCCAAAACCAATCATAAAAATCATACCAGTAAGGCCTGTTCCTTTAGAATTATCTGTATCTGTTGACTCTTGGGATTGGGTTTGGGGTTGGGTTTGGGTCTCAAGGCTCTCTTCAGGCTCTAAATTAATCCAGTTCTGTGTTATTGGATTATAGATCCATACTGTTCCATAGATTTCACTAGGTTCATAAGCTAATCCACCGAACAAGACCACTTTTTTGTTTTCTGGATCATAAACCATAGATTGCATTGAACACGCTGGTGGTCGATTATCCTTTGTTACGTCTGTCCACTGGTTGTTATTAAAACTATACACCCAAGTTTCATCACTTTGGAAGACCTCGGGTTCTAAATCAGTACCACCAAATACGATTAACTCATTCTGATGAGTATCAAAAGTTAAACCATACCAGTATCGTGGACCAATAGTCTCAGATAAATCTAGTGACTCCCAAGTTGTTGTTGTGGCATTAAATGTCCAAAGTTTACCATCATCCAATAAATTACCGAAAGAATTACCACCGTAAAGAACTATTTTTTCTTCAACTGAATTATAAACCATGCGAGGACCATATCTCTCCTGAGGAGCTACGGTTGGATACAATTCTGTCCAGGTGTTAGTTTCATAATCATAAGCCCAAGTATCATTCAAAAGATAAGTAGTATCATCAATGTCCCTCATCCCGCCAAACAAGATAGTTTGTTTGGTAATTGGATCATACGCCATAGCATGATCAGACCTACCAGGAGGACTAGTAATAGGATAAACATTTGACCAGGAGTTAGTCTGGTAATCATAAATCCATGTATCAGCAAGCTCCCAACCAGCAGTTATAGAATTACCGCCAAAAAGAATAATGTGTTGACTATCGGAATCATAAGCCATGGCATAATTAAGCCTTCGAGCAGGACCGAAGGAGGGAGTCAATTCAGTCCAATTGTTTCTAACGTAATCATAAGTCCAAAGATCGTCCTTAGAGTAAATATACCGATCATCACAAGATCCTCCAAAAAGAAAAATTTGCTTGTTCACCGAATCATAGACCATAGAATGGCCAAAACGGGCCTCTGGAATTGATACTGTACTTACTCGATGATTTGAGACAGCAGAAAATACCGATGAATGTTTTGACATGTGACAAAACAATATCACTAATAGAACTAATGAAAGGAAAAGAAAACTTCTGGTTTGAGAGCTTTTAAGCAATAATTATCACCTATAATGAAAAAAGTATCGAGAAAAAGAATAGATGATTAGTCCTTACCTCTCCTTAAATACTCACTGATAGGGGAAAAACTCACCCCGTGACAACACAGCTTTGATTAGGTGGAAGCTATCCTCATTACATTGTTTTTTATGAAGTCTTCCATCTGGAATGGGTTACCATGACCAGGGTACACGGTATTTAATGATAAATTTATCAGTTTAGCGATACTAGCATCAAAATCCACAGAATTATCGATCAGAGAGCACTTAACTGGTCCGTACTATACAAAAAAAACACTTTATATGTTTTGAAAACATTTGATGAGTGATTTCTATGCTGAAAAGTAATAAACGAATGATCTCAGGGGCTTATGAGCTTACTTCGTCAAAAACCATTATCTCTGAAAAAGATTCATCAAGAGTTTTATCAAGCTTCTTTAACACTCTTTAAGTAGTGGAAAGAAAACAAAAGTAAAGTTGGCCTTAAAATACGAAAGCCAAAAGCAGAAAATACGGTATATTACTACATTAAAGACCTTATAGATAAAGTTGTTTTGTTGGAAGTTGGTAAAAAGACTGTACCAAATCAAACTGCAACACAGACGTTGTATGGAAGGATTGCAAAAGTTTATTATAGAATTAGTGAAAACTCGACCTATTTGAGATCTGAACAGGCAACTAATACCATCAAAGCTTTAGGTCAATGTCTAAATTATTATCTTAAAACACGTTCATTTGATTTTGATTTATTTAGAGATATTTTAGCAAGATTTTTTGAAGAGCAACAGATATCACTGATAAATGGTTTAGAAGAAGCTAAATCAGAAGACTTTCAAGTTGAAGCTATTTTTGAAGACAAGGATGCAGATGTATTCTTGCAAGTTTTAAGCTTTTATAAATGGTTATTTACAAATAATTACTTTGAAAATATGAAATCTGATTTAAAAAATATTTTTAATCCAGCTTAAGATATTAAGAATAAGAATAAGAAGAGTATTAAGTTTGAAGCTTCTAGTTAAAGAGGGATGCGTTTAAAATAGTAATCCTAACAACTTTTTCTTTTTGATTTAATCCTAAAATAATGTTTTCATTTGCTTCAAGAATATCACTATCTACTGCTTCAGCATTAGATTCAAAATGCGCATAAAGAACATCAGCTTCTACATCATAACCCATTCTTATTATTTCTTGCGGTAATGATAACGCATATTTGGTTGCTATCCTATTAATTATTCCTGTTGCATCAATTTGCATTTTGATCAAAGGTTTAGTTTCTCCCATTTCTTCCTTTTCCTAGTTACTCTTCTCTTAGAGATCGGATGAGAAGTTATCACGAATCCTTCTTTATTAGTGATCTTGGTATATACCATCAAGTAATCTGTAAGAAAATTAGTAAATTCCTTTATAAATATGTATTGGTTAGTAAATTCGTTTAAAAACAAGTGATCTGGCGTTATAACAGTATTTTCTAATTGATCTCTAAAATCTTTCATCTCTGGATGTGCTTCAATGATGTGATTCCATCTTTCATCAGTTAACCTTAGTTTAACATTTAAACTATCATTTGTTATTACTTTGATGGAATTTCACCTTTTTTTATTTTTTCGGTAATTCTACTACTTATAAGAAAGTAATGATATTAAATGTGTCTATTAAACATGAATAAAAATTATTCCTAAATCGTTGAGCTATCAGAACGAGACGTGATTATCCTCCACGATCATCTCAAGACATTCTTTTCATTGTTATCAGTATCATAAAGTTGATGAAAACTACCAAGTTTCGATTTTTAAACCTGGAACACGTTCAAAATGCTTAACATTACGAGTCAAAATATTGGCTTTGTGTTCTAAGGCTATACCTGCAATTAAAGAGTCCTTCAAACCAATTGGTTTCCCAAGTTTTTTCAAGGTATTGAGAATATAAGCAGATCTTTCCGCGGAACTCTCATCCAAAGGTAAAATAGTTAAATTTGAAAGAAAATTCCTTGTGATCTCAACTCTCTTTCCTGAGGTACCATCAACTGCTACGATACCAATAAATAACTCTAAAGCATTAATTGCTGTTGAGACAATAGTCCTAAATGTCTCTTCAAGTTGCTGTGCTTTAACTTTTGCCTCTTCCTCTCCTCTCAATAGAGAGATCATGAAATCACTATCTAAACATATCATCGAAGTGTCCCTCTACTTCTCGTAATGCTAGCTGTAGTGTTTCTAGCTCATCTGCTGATAGCTTCCATTCTCCAGCAAAAGAGAGTAACGATTTCTGTTTAGTAGGACGTGTTAACCGTTTAACTACATCTGAAAATGATTCATTACCGTTTTTCTCTTTTTTCAACCTTTGGTAGGCTTCATCATCCAGGCTTATTGTCTTGCTACCCATACTTTTCCACATGTGCATATACACACACAGACTTAATATAACTTACTAATGCAATAGTATCTAGGATATTTTTTTATTTTTGATGAGTATTGATGAAGAAATACTTCCTTCCCTTTGCTACCGTTCCTTTCATTATAGACATCTATTCCAGTGTCTATCCGTTCAAAGAAATTTGAACAGAAGCCCCGTGAGGACGGTTGCGCTAGTGGGTTCTGAGGATATGTTTTGTCAATCCTGTGGAGCTGAATTAGCTGCTTGTAAGACTAGTTCTTACGTGGCGGGGTCTTCTCGCTTTCATTCTTTCCGTGGATACATTCAAATTATCGGTGTCGTGGAGATGGTTTTTGGGGTTTTTGCGTTAATCATTGGCGTACTGCTGGCTTGTTGCGTTCCTCTTCTCTTTTACCTTCTTCGTTCTGATTTTATTGAGTTTGAGTCTGAAAATCCCAAGATTCTTTCTAGTATTGCTCCTTTCCTCTCCGTCTTACTCTTTGGTATTGCGTTAATCTGCCTGGTCTATGCTTTGGTCTCCATCCTCAGTGGCAAACGCCTCCTCCAATATGAGAATTCTGGTCGTGTTGGCACTATGGTGATTGCGGCCCTCAATCTGCTCAACTTTCCCTTTGGTACCATTTTTGCTATCGCCGCGCTCTATGTCTTGTCTCAACCTGAAGTCGAACAGCTCTATATGAAGTAATCACCAAATCAATGACTATTTTATGTGAGGAGGGAGTTTTTCACTGTTTTTTTTTAGTGTGTGTTTTTGGGATTTTTGCGTTGATCATTGGCTTACTACTGACTTTTCCTCGAGTGTGACATTACGATTTCTGATGTCGTTTAACATTGGTTATTAAAAGTATATACTATTGTGAGAAATACTATTGTGCCTTTTAACAGGGAATCCCCCTCCACTCCCTCTCATAGATTCGGGGATAAAAGTTTTGAATACCTCTCATCTCCTATATAAGAATTATTCAATAACGGGAAGGAGTCCTTTATAATAATGTTTATCAAATGCATAAGACAAAATTGTAAACTAAATATATTGAGTGATTGGGGACATTGGTTAGAGAAAAGTTTATTTTGCATTATAGGTTAGTTATTGCACATCTGTTCTATAATGAATCAAATTCTTCTAATCTAGAAATTCTTATGATTTTCAAATTGCGATTAAAGCAACAAACAATGAATTCCGTGTGAAAAAATTTGATTAAATTTAACAGAGTAAGGTGTTTAAGTTGAAATTAATTAATAATCAAGATATTATTCAATTCCTTAAGATGTATATCCCCTCTAAAGCCTTAGGTACAGCTCTAGAGCTTGGAATTTTCTGGCAATTGTCTAACAAACCCCATAATGCAGATAAAATTGCTGAGATTTACAATATTCCCATTCATCGAAGTCGAGCATTGCTTGAATTATTATCAAAACTAGGGCTTCTAGAAAAGAAAAATGAAATGTACAAGGCATCAACCATAGCTCAGAATGCTATTCTAGAGGGATACAGTGCAGAGACTTGGACTTTCTTTGCAGAGGTAACTCAAGACCAATATCCACTATTAAATAATTTAACGCACAACATATCACTTTCTGACAATCTTTGGAGTAAGCAGTCAATCAAACCTCCAGATTGGTTTGATCAGCTGAAGAATAATCCCGAGTATGCTAAAAAATTTACGTACGGGTTGTATGAATATCATCTTTCATTTGCAAAGAAGTTTGCACGGATTTTTGATATATCAGGAGTAGACAGAATGATGGATATAGGAGGGGGATCGGGAGTTATTTCATTGGAGTTATTAAAACGTCATTCACAAATGAAAGCAGTTGTAATTGACATTGAAAACGTATGTACCTATGGTAGAGAAATTGCAGCAAAAACAACAGTAAGCGGTCGAATTAGTTATGAGAATCTTGATTTTTTTAAAGATGAGTTACCCAAAGGATTTGATTTAATAGTACAATGCGACGCTGGCATTCATAGGGACGATTTCTTCAAGAAATTAAGAAGATCTTTGACCAACAGTGGCCGTTTAGTCGTAATTACAAATATTGATGATGATAGTGACTGCTTACATTACCCAAATCGTCAAGAATCGCTACATATGGCGATGAATAGATTTTGTTCCTCATTAGAAGTTCCTAGTGCTAAACGAAAACCAATAACAATAGAAAATGTAAAACAATTCCTTCTCAAGGGAGGATTTCAGAAAGTTGAACATGATGTTTGGGATAGAGGTGAGGTTATTATTCAAGCTTTCAGATAAAACCATATAAAATCGCCTAGGAGGGAGTTTTTCCACTCTTTTTTCTTTTCAATTAGCTTAAGATAATCCTGTTAATAGTTTCTCAATTTGATTACGCTTATCACGTAAATTTTGGAGGTCAATTACATCGTCTTCTGCTTCTGGGAATTTTCCAGTTTTTGCACCTTCTACCAGTTCGTCGATAGAGCTAAGTTCCCATTTATTGAGAATAACCTCAATCTTCTCAGTCAGAACGCGAAGTTTTGTTTCAATTAAGTCACGAGCAACTTCTGGATCTAAAGTAATTGTCATTTTTATTAACTCCCACTAGGGGTTTCTAAAAGATAAAGTACGATATAGGATTAAAAATTATTTGTTTTCAATATTTTGAAGACTAAAAAGTATTCCTTTAGCAAGATTTTTTCTGAACAAGTCGTTGGTTGTTATTAACAATACGAAATGAATGAAGAACTTATCTGTTCTGTGAAAGCTAGGTTTAAAAATTCTGTATTATTGCATTTAATTAAAAATTGTATTAATTCAGTATTAATCAGATAAAAGGCAAGAGAGGAGTCAAAATGGGAAATATCAGGAAGTGGATGGTTTTTGTAGCAATAATTGGAGTGATAATCTTTCTCGGGTCACAGCCACTGATCATTAAGGTAAAAGAGCTAGAATCCAGATTTGGAAAAGTATATACTAAAGAATCTGGTAGAAGTGACCTTATTTTAGAAGATCTAGATTTCGATCTTGCTCAGGAGGGGAGATTTCAGCAAGGTGCTATTTATAAGTACAGCTATTATAATTTCATTAGTCTTACCAATGGTTCGAAGAAAAAGATGATGTTAGAAGTCACTTTCGGAGAATTATTTTGGGGAATAGATAGTTATCAGCTGTTCAATCTTCCTCTTAATGAGAACAAATCTTATTTTGGTCTAGCTCCAATGGTAGTCTTTTTTGGACACTTGAAACTACAGGGCTCCACACTTCCGATCAGAAGCTAATCTGCTTTTCTTTTGATGAAATTATTTTCAATTATACATTAGCAGATCCTGAAGTTCCTATTGATGAATTTGACGAATATTAACGCACGATTCTTGGAATCGTTGACGACTCACTTGTTATATTGGAATTAGGAGAAGATTATGCTAATTCTACAAACAACCTAGTGAATATTAATTTCTATAATTGTGATTCTTTACAAGTAGATTCTTCAATGTCTTTGAATTTTTTTAAGTTATATACCGAAAACCGTCCTTATCAGGTTTTTTTAGATCAGAGTAGAAGATTTTGGAGTTATTCATCTGAGTTCAGCCATGGTAGTTACTATACTCATAATTACTTGAGTTATAATTTAAGAGAAGAGAAAATTGATAAGACCATTATTCTAAAACCAGGAATTTGGAGTCAAGATATTCAAGTTTTCCAAGGAGAATTTAGGGGAGAAATTAGGGAATCAGATCCATTTGTTGTCTTCTCAAATTTTAAGACTGATAACGGAATACATTCTGTTCAGAAAATTATTTTTCCACTTAGACTTGTTCCTGCTCCTGTTTTACAAGTCGAGAATCGATTTATAGGATTTAGCGTGTTCCGTCTCGAGAGAGATCCCAGTATTGCCACTGAAACAGCTCTTTGGGGAATTGGTACAACAATAGCTATGATTAGTGTTACCATTGTATTTATCGAATATTTGGGAGAAAAAAAGGTGAAATAATATTTTAAGAATGCGAGCTGAAGGAAGATTACTCCTTGTGTCGTTTCGATTGCCGCTCTAGATCTATTCCAGTTGCTCGAGATCATTAGATGTGACTAGATTAATTGACTCTTTTGGGTTATTCCAGAACTGGGAGTTTATCAAAGTAATTATAAAGCGTTGCCCTACTAATATCAGCTTTTTCAGATATCTCCTCCATTAAGACTTCATCAAATGATTTCTCTTGAAATAGCGTTCTTGCCGATTTCAGTATTTTTATACGTGTTTGAAGTATTTTTCTGTCTCTATGAGACAATTTAGTATTTTTAGTCTTATTAGATTGAGTTATGTATTTTTTTATCATTCCTACGGCGCTGATTATTGCATTTAAAATTTTTACATGGAGTCCAAACTTTTACATTATGTAGAAAGATTTAAATCCAGTATCAGGTGAATTTCAATCTGAGAATTTCTGATCAGATTATCTTAACATTTCTAAAAGGAAAGAAAAAGGAGGAGAAGGAATAAGTCTTTTTTCACTTAACGTCTGCGTTTTCTGAAGGTAACAATGCCAATTAAGAGGCTTGTAAATAACAAAGAAACAATGGTGAAACCTGGAGCTGGAGTTACTGATGTGGTGGTGGTGGTAGTTGCAGGTTCTTCTTCAACAAGACTTAATTCAATGGTTTCCTTCTCTCTAATTAATTGCCATTCAGGATCAAGTACTACTTTAACTGGTTGAAGAGAAGTGTTTATATTAACGTTAACGACTTGGGTGGATAGATTTATCCAAGTAGAATAGTTTTTATCAGAATACGAGTCAGATACATTGTTGTACAATTCAACCTTAAACGGTACAAGCATTTTCATGGGACCAGAAGGAGCTGTTTGATTCACGGTAAATTGCAATTGCCAATCACTTCCGTTATAAGCTGGTTCAGAATAAAGAGATAGGGTATATAGGGAATAACCTGAACCATAGACATACTGATCAAACAACCATTGTAAATCCATGCCACTTGATTCTACAAACACTCTGATGAAATCCGCTTCTGTCACTGTTTTAAAGGAAAACTCCTCGTAATAAGTCTCAATAGCTGTGAAAAAAGCTTCATCACCCATGATATAACGTAATATATCCAAGAAAA
>JAEOSR010000048.1 GCA_016840285.1 Candidatus Hodarchaeota archaeon
ATCAACAATTTATAACAATAACCAGCCAGTACCAAATCCCAACAATTGATTCGCTTTTTGGGAAAATGAAGTGCGCAAAAGATTTCCAATCTACAGCTGAAGAAATGATCCGTGATTTTAACGAGTCTAATATCCGAGAGGTCACTGAAAATCAATATCAATATCTAAAAGACCGAATCTATAGTTTTTAAACTTGACAAACTACCAGTCCTCCTTTCATCAAGAATGGAATTTTTCTCTTAAGCGAGATCTGAAGTGGTCAACATTTAAATCGTCATATATTCGAATTCCTGATATTTCACGTTTTGTTGGTGTCATTAAATTTGAAATTCTTTGTTGAAAGTTTAATACATCCTCATCACGAGCGATAATATCTAGAAATCGTTCACTATCTAAATTTAATCGTTGTATTAGTACTTCAATGCTTGGAGCATCTCTCAGATGAGAGATAATCTCATCTTTAGACATACCAGTAATATAGCTTATCCTTTCGGCAATCCTGTTCATATTGGTTCCAGATGCTATTCTAATCAACTCTTCTGGAGATAATTGTTTTCCCGTTAAATTAAAGATATTATCTCCAAGCTGATCTAAATCATCAGCTTCCATCATGACCGAGCTAAGGTCTGCAGGAGCAATTGTAATTCCTTCCTGTCGTAAGGCCAATTCCAAGGCAGACTGATCTTGGAAAAAACGTCCTCTGACTTTATTAGCAAGATTTTTCAGATGATATGCTTGAGACATGATATAGATTACTAAAAACGACATTATCAGAGCTAGTGTTGTGAAAAATCCTATCCATTTAAGAGTATCAAATACTTGGCGGTCATACGTGTATTTCAAAACATTAGTTGTACCAGGAACAAGGGTCATTTGGGTTCTAAGCTCATAACCAGTAGAGATTACCATTGTATTAATAGTTTGATTTTCTACAACAGAAACGGTCCGATTTTCAATAACAGTAATGGTTTGATTTTCAAGATGACTATCCACAGTAATATTTTGTGTTGTAATCCGATAATCTAGAGTAACCGATTGTGCTATAGCATCATAATATCCCTCAGAACAGTTTATTTTAAAAAACATATCACCCTGAAGAAGAGTAGGTTCGAGAAAGGTGAGATTGAAGAGAAATGAAATTGATTCGTTCGTTATTAAGGTGTTAACAACTGGAGGATCCCATGTATGACTAACATTGAAAGCGGTGAAATTAGCAAGTACATAAGGAGTAATATTATTATAAGTAAACCAAGGATTTTTATTGGTTACATTGACCAAAAAATACACTGATTGATTACAAAAGACACCAGTATCCGACTCAGTCAGTTTATATGAAATAGAGTCCAGAAATGGTTGTGTATAATCCTGAGTCAATAATTTTAAGCTTAGAGGAAAGGGTTCCAGAGTTGTATTGAAAGTTGTTGAATTAAACTGCGTAATAGATTCAATGAAGATTGGGGGATTGTAAGATGAGAGTCTCCCCTTAATGAGGTCTCCTGGACTTGTGATATTTTGCCACGATAAGTTAAACTGCCAAACTCCAAGCATTGGGAAATCAAAAACGATAGATTTCGGTTTTTGGAGTGTAATAGGAATGATATTTTCAGTAATATTAGTAGAAACATCGATAAAAGTCCCGTTGGGGTCAACAATCGTCAAATTAAAGTTAACAGAAGAATCATTCCAATTCAAATCCCATTTAAGCCTTCTAATATCTTCTGTAACATTAAAGGTAAACATCTGGAGTGCACCAGTATCTTGGAGCACCACTTCCGAGCTATTCACAGTCACCCAGCCAGATGCATGATCTCGGGCTTTTAAAAAGCCCTCAGATAAGGATAACGTATCATTCCCTACAAAAAAGTCACCAACGGTTCCATAAGTTTCATCCAACGAAATATTTCTTAAAAATAACTCATCAAAATCGTATGTGGCTCCTTCAAACAACCCAATTGAATAAATCTTGACATTATTGTTCCTAGCCACTACAATCGGACTGGCTGATGCGGGTGCTCGATTCGAAGGCAGTTGCATGAAGCCAGTATAGTTCCCCGCATTGACCTCCGTGCCCCAAGGGCCCGAATTATGTTTCCCATCTGTAAGAAAGAGGATGGTTTTCAAAACTGACGTGTTACGTTG
>JAEOSR010000049.1 GCA_016840285.1 Candidatus Hodarchaeota archaeon
AAAGGTGGCATCGTGATGCTTGCTTGAGAGGGTATATTGAGCGTTTGATCTTTGTCTACATCTTTAGCAAAGAAAGTTAATGCTTTGGAAATAACAGGTACAAAAGGAGCTCGAGATAATCCGATTGCTGGTAAATTTAAAAATAAATGATGCATAACTGAGTTACCTACGACAACCATCTCGAAAATATTTTTGGGGGAAGAATTTGTTGTAGAAGTAAGCCTAGATAAAAGCTTTGATATTCCGCTGAGGGCCTTAAATTGTAACTGCTCCTGATTCGACGATGAAGATAAAGCATAGGTCAACCGACTCATGATATCTCGGCCATATTCAATTTGTGGGTTGATTATCGAATCAGCAGCAAGAATAACTCCTGTTTCAAGGTCAATCAAAGTGGCTACAATAGAAGTTGTCCCGATATCAATAACAGCTCCTAAAACAGGAAGTTTTTGTGTTCTCAGCTCCATCAATTGATTTTGTTGTCTATCAATAACTACTGATATTTTTCCATTATTTTCTCGAAGTAGGAGAGCTAGTTGAGACAAAATTTCAGGATTAGAAAGAGTTAAAGATTCAGAAAATGATTTTTCAAGAGTTTGTGATAAGCGAAAAAAATCATCTTGAGAGTTTTCAAGGGTTGGGTCAGGTATAGACAATGATTGACAAAATATTCTTGGATTAAAATGATAATTCAGTTGGAATTTACTGAAGGAATCCTGAATTTTGAAAATACTGTCTTGGTACTCACTTAAATCTAAGATAGTGACTTTTAAATCCTTCTTACCTTTTGGTATTACTTGACATGCCAAACGAATATTCTCATGTAATAATTGTCCTATTAATTGCATTTCAACTTTAGTAGGGGAATTTATTTCTTCAGAGGTTACCTGATTATTTTCTAATTTTATTAAAATGTTAACTCGACACTTTCCACATTTTCCAGAACCCCCGCAAAGCGAATTGATAACATTTCGTTTCATTTGTTCGTGAATAATGGTTAACAGGTTGTTTCCATCAAACGAATAATGGATTACCTGCTCAAAATTAGTGATCTCAATGTGTGGAATGTTTGTACCCTTCTTAATTGCTCCTGATTTTTAATTCACTTTTCTTTTAAAATATATTTTTCAACTCTACCAAACAAATCATCAATTTTATAGAAAAATGATTTAGTTTAATCATTACTAATCTCTGGTTGAAATGATCCTAGTTTTTATGAATTAAAAAAAGGAAGGAAAAAAGCTTTGAAAAACTAATAAGTAGTATTAACTATGTTTTTTCCTTCTATTTGCTTTGAAACCTACTAGGGGTACTAGCAAACAAATGGTAAGCCATTGGAACCCTAATGTTATTTCAGGCTCAATTCCATTAGAAGCAGTGGTTTTATCTTCTGTCTTATCTTCTGTTTCTAAGGTTGTAGAGATTGGTTGTGATTCCGAACTGCTGGGAGTTGAACTAGTGGTACTGTGAGAAGTGGGTGTACTGGTAGGTGGTATAAAGGGAAGTTCTTCAGGCACGAGATAGTCAACTAATCCCACTTGCCCTTCTTTATCCCACTGATCCACAGAAGTACTGCCCCAATAAGAATAAGTAACCCAATATTTTAATCCAACAGGTCCAACTTCCTTTTTATAGTATTCATAATTCTGTGACCCAGCGTATTGCGTATCTCCAGTACAAATCTGGCCAATCCCAGGATAATATGTACATCCTCCTGTTTGTTCACTAGTAGAAAATCCAGTCTGATATGCTTCTGATTTTAAATAATCATTGTCTATATTACCTTTTTGGGCTTTGGCAAAGAGGTCACTTGTATATTCGTTAAAAAAGCCTCCACCATACCACTTTCCATCTTGTGCATCAAATATGATCTGCCACGAGTTTCCATTAGTTGAACCAAGAAGCTGATGGGCCCAACACGCTATATAAGTCCATCGAGGGCTATATCTCTGCGTATCGCCTGTAACTTGAACACCAAAGGCTGGTATTCCTTGGATTTCCTTTTTAGATACCAACTTAACTGTAAAGGTACCCTCCATATCAAGTGTTATAGTCTGAACAAAATTATGATATTCACTTTCTGTGTAACTCCATTTGAATTTCCAATAGCACCCGACTTCGAGAGGAAAGTTGAAACCAGAAATACTTGGATTGATTGATCCATCATCACCATTCCCTGGAGGTGGTGCGTCATCTGAATTGATTTTAAAGTAATCAGATTCGTCATCCACATATGAACCAGAAGTATCAGAGACTGAAATAGACCAGAATGTCCCATAATCGAAATCTGTCGGGATGGTCCAAGAATAAGATCCAGTATTTGGAACCCCTGAAGCAATGGCAGAATACCAAGACACTCCTCTTGAAATCTCAATATCAACCGCGGTAAAGAGCCCCGTCCAATCCCAAGTAATATCATAGGTGCTACCTGCTTCCCATTCCTCACCTCCAATAGGACTCTTCAAAGTAATAGATTTGGTGGTGGAAATTGTAAAGTAATCACTGAAATCATTGACACTATTATTTGAGGGATCGATAATGTATATCTGATATTTTGTACTTAATTCAATGTTACTAGGAATACTCCAGTAATAAGAATCTTCGTTTTTTAATCCTGTCGCAATTTCTGAGATAAAAGTATCATTACGATATAAATGAATATCGACGTTAGCAACTGTCCCCGTTGTGGTCCAATCAATAGAATAACTGGATCCTGGTTTCCATGAGGAGTCTGAGGCGGGATCCCAAATCGATAACCCAGGAGGATACCATTGTTCGCGATTAATATATGCAGAAAACGTCACAGGTTCACTAGAGTCCTTCGCACTATATACGAAGTACCAATCATCTGTGAAAGGAGGTTGGAAGGGTCCCCAAGATGCTGATGAAGTATCTGAGTGATTCTCATAAACATCTGTTGGTGTTCCACCTGAGCTCCAAGTATTATAATCTGTAGAATCACAGATAAAGAAATCAAGCTTGTCAGATGAAACATATGTTTTAAAAGAACCTGATAGGAGATCTTGTGTTCCATACGACCCGTGATAAGCGTAGAAATTACCAGAAGCTACTGATTGTCCATTTTTAACCCATGTATAACCGCTATACGAAGGTACATCGTCGCCTCCAACATCTACAAAGTAATCCAAGGTTACAGAACTAGACCGACCTTTATTAGACCATACACAAACCCATGTCGCAGGCATTGCATTGAGTTCCAAAGTTCCGTCGTTAACAAATGTCTGAGATTTGGTTGCGGTGAAAGGTTGATTTAACTGGAATTTTAGAAAAGCGGAAGTACTCATAATATACATGTCAATATACTTTGAAGGATTATCTGTTTGAACCCACATAATGATTTTTTCAAGATTGGGAAACGTACCAGATGTTGTAACAGTCTTCGAAAAATATCCACCCGCAATTATGGTTTGTGATCCACTATAATTATAAGCCTCAATGCTTTCGGGACAACCTTTTGCTTGAGAAGAAGCTATTGAGAATATTATGATAGATAACAAAATTAGTAAAACCCAAGTGAACCCTTGACTTATCTTTCTATTCTTCATGAGCTTAACACCTTCTAAGAAAACAGTTCAAACTCCTTGATATATATAATCCTCCTTTAAATACTTTAACAAACTACTCAAGTAGAAATCTTTCTTTCACATTTGTTCCATATAAGCTTGATACAACCTCCAATTACTAAATCAAAAAGATTTTCAAGCAAGATAATGATGTCAACACTAAAAGCCTTTATTTATTCTGAAAAGAAGTGTGAAACAGAGGTTAAATTGTAATAATCTACTTGACAATTTCCACAATTTTGCCGCATTCTTTAAGTTTATTAAGCCATGATAGTTATCCTATTACATGAGTTATTTCTTATATTACAAGAATCGCATTCATTCCTCTTGCAGCAGACGAAGGCGGGATGAAACGTCCTTGAGGCGAATTCATCCCCCCAAATCTTGCTCGAAAACATTTTCTAGATAATTTTTAATACCGTTTAATGTCGATCTTGTTTGTCTTTGAAAGAAGAGGTTGATTAGCAGATGACGAAAAAAGGGGAAATTGAGGAGTGGATGTCTCGGATCAAATATGGCTCTGAGAACCCTAACGATTTTTCAATAATTTTTAGGGATTTTGACGAGTATATTGAACTTCCTTTTCAAGAATTTATGGAACGAAAAAAAATAGACAGTATTCCTTTACATCGAATTTCTCAGATCAGGAAAGATAACATTCCAGTCTTTACACGACCAAATTTTTGCTCTGGTTGTGGTCAACCTTTACAAGAAAATGCATGTAGAAACTTACAATGTTCCAAGAAAATAGACGTAAGAGGAAAATAAAGGCAACCTACAAAAGATCCAAAGGTTAGTCGGATATTTTTCTGATTAATCTCCGAACTATTATTTTTAATTTTAACTACACTTCCTTAATCTCTGACTTTAAATGGTAAGCTTCTTATCGTAATATATTGTTGTTAGATCTAATAAAAAGTCAAAATTTGTCACAAAAAGAGCGGTTTAGACATGGAAACTGAAATAATCGCTACAGATTCATTAACAAAGTATTATGGGCAGATTAAAGGCATTGAGGACATTTCAGTCAAGGTTCCAAGTGGAGGAGTAGGGTTCCTTGGCCCAAATGGTGCTGGAAAAACTACTCTTATTCGAACCTTGCTAGGTATTATTCGTCCGACCCGTGGGGGTGCTTACGTATTAGGATATGACATCAAACACGATATCAATCAAGTACGGGATCGGATTGGTTATGTGCCTGAATTTAACACGTCGTTCATTCCAGACACGACTGCTATGAAGTTCGTGGCATTTTGCGCCCGAATGAATGGCCTCTCTTATCCAGAAAGTAAACAGCGTGCCAGTGATAGCATGTTTTATGTTGGTCTAGGCGAGGAACGTTACAGGAAACTCGGAACCTTCTCAATCGGGATGAAACAAAAAGTCAAGTTAGCTGTCGCTTTAGTTCACGATCCAGAGATTATTATTTGCGACGAGCCTACCAATGGTTTAGACCCCACTGGCCGAGTTCAGATGCTTGAATTGATAAAAAATTTGCAGACAGATGAGAAAAAAAACGTTATTCTGAGCTCTCATCTTCTTCGAGATGTAGAACAAACAACTGACCATGCCTTGGTAATGTCTCAGGGAGAAATTCTCGCTCAAGGAAATATTAGGGAGTTAACTGCGAATAAGCGTTCAACTGTAAGTGTAAAGGTGAAAACACAAGCTGATGATCTTTTAAAGGCGTTACAAGCAAAACAATTGGAAGCTTGTATTGAAGGAGGGTATATTGAAGTTGAAATCACTCCTGGGGTCGAAAAAGAAATTTTCAAAACCGCTAATCAGATCGGAGCTAATATCCGATATCTGGGGAGTAGATCGAGTACTCTGGAAGATGTGTTTATCGATCTATTTAGAGAACAGGAGGTTCCCATTCAATGAGTGAATCGAACACAAATTCAAGTGCGTATGTTAGAAAGTTTTCATTTCGGCCATATGAAGGAACTCGTCGTGGACGTCTCTATAGGTTATGGGCGGTTTCATGGCATTGGTGGGCACATCAGTGGGAAAGGTCACGAGCTGTCAAATTCTTTATTGGATTCTTAATATTCACGTTCGTTTTGACGAACATGTTCTTGTTTATGGCGAAAGATATAATGCTTTTACCTGATCCAGTCACTGGAGTGGCGCTTACTCCCAATGAATTGCTAGAAGATAATATTCTGACAATGGTTCGTGGGGTGGTTACTTTTGGAATGGAGTTTTCAACTGGAAACGGTGATGGCGCATCAGGAGCCACGATGAACATTGGAGGTACCAGTATCTTCGTTCTAATCCTTGTTGTTCTTGTTGGGTCTGGACTCATTGCTGATGATATTTCCAATCAAACTAACGAGATCTACTATAGTAAGTTAGAAAAATATGAATATGTATTAGGAAAATTCGGAGCTTTCTTTCTATTTGGCAATATAGTATTGGTTCTTCCTTATGTTTTCGAGTTCTTCCTACTAGTGATAGGAATAGGCAATATCGACATAATTACTGCTCTGCCTGTTCTCATTAATGTTATCGTGTTCACTGAGATAATTACTATAACCTACAGTAGTATAATGCTAGCGTTCTCATCTCTTACGAATCGCCGGTTATATGCTGGTCTTGCGGCATTTATGCTATTGTTTGTTATAAACATGATCGTTCCTTCTATGGCGTTCACAGGAGAAGAAGTTAACCTAATAATCTTATTTGATGTTCTTACAGTCTTACTATTGACATCATATATTCTGACTGGAACAACTACCATAGAGTATCAATCATTCATTGGTTCTTCAGATCATATTTCAGCGAAACTGTTCGTAATAAACTTAACCGATGGAATTGGTCTAGAAAGCTGGATGGTGTTAGGAGCTTTAGGATTTTATATCTTGTTAGGATTGCTAATTGTCGTTATCCAAGTCTATTGGAGGCACTCGAAATGATTGAATTACATGATGTTTCTAAATCGTTTAAGGATGTAGTTGCGATTTCCCGTCTAAGCATGTCCGCTACTGATGGGCATGTGACAGGTTTTCTTGGGCCTAATGGTGCTGGTAAATCAACGACATTAAAGCTTGTTATGGGTGAAATTCGACCAGATACAGGAATGGTACGAGTATTTGATGAAGATCCAATGAATAATGCGGTGATAAAAAGACGAATTGGATATGTATCTGAACACGAAGATCTCTATTCATGGATGAAAGGAAAACAATTTGTTACCTCCTTGGCTAGATTAATTCTCCCTCGTGAACAAGCTGAAACAGCTGCTAAGGCAGCTTTAAAGAAAGTAAGTCTTGGTGTCAAAGGAAAACGTATCAAATCCTACTCGAAAGGAATGAAACAACGTCTCAAAGTCGCAGCGGCCATTGTTCACCATCCCGATTTACTAATATTAGATGAGCCTTTTGGTGGTTTAGATCCCCTCGGTCGGCGAGAAATGAAAAGATTAATCTCAGAATTAAATGCAGAAGGTGTTACGGTCTTAATTTCAAGTCACATTTTATATGAACTGGATCAGATGAGCACTAGAATGGTGTTAATCCATCGAGGACAATCATTGGCTGAAGGCCCCCCTGCAGAAATCCTGAATTTAATTGATCAGTTTCCTCATCAAATTTTGTTCCAGGCTCCTGAAAATGAGTTACAAACACTCTCCAAATTGTTGATAGACGAAGAAATCGTTAAATCCATAACATTCACGACAGACAAAGCGACAAAAGATCTTGTAGTGATTACAGAGACTCCTAGTAAGTTTTATCCTATCGTCACAAAGGTTATTGCTGAAAATAGTCTTCTAATAAGGCATTTAGAAAGCCAAACTGATAATATTGAAGCAATTTTTGGTTTCCTGACATAAATTGGTATAAGGTGAAAAAAATGAGTTTAACTACTTCAAAAAATGAATATTCCCCAACAATTTTAGCTAAAGGTGTTTTCTTAGGACAAATATTTTTTTCAAAACTTCTCTTGGATAAAAAGACATATATCTTGATTTTTGTGAGCATCCTTCCTCTTTTACCCTATACCTCAATCACAACTGCTACTGTAGATGACTATGTAAATATGATGACTGTAGGTGGCATTTTTAATTTCATAATTTTGCCTCTTATTTGCATAATTTTAGGGATTTCAGCCATAGCGGAAGAAAAGGAAAATAAAACTATTAGTCAATTATTATCAAGACCCGTCAGAAGAGAAGAGATAATCCTAGTAAAATGGATTTCAGTCGTTGTCATCGGAGTTGTTATAGCCTGTTTGGACGCGTTACTTATTTACATCGGTTTATGTGCTCTTGTACAGGACTTTTCAATACTACAATTCGATGTATTGTTCGGAATGTGGTTGTTTGTTGGATTGTGGGTTGTTGTTTATGGTACCATTTTATTGTTCATAGGTGTGTTAATCGATAAAAATGCGCTAGGTTATGGTTTACTCATTGCCTACTTCGAGGCTTTCTTTGGACAGTTTCTTTTTGGGACATTTTCAGGGGAGAATAGTCCATATTCAATTGCAAACCAAATCTATCTTGTTACATCAGAGTTTCTCTTGGCAGATTATTTTGACTTTACTATTCCCAAGTTTGATCCAGTTCTTTCCCTTGGTATATGTATCGGGTTAGTGATTGGATTTTTGTTCTTATCAATGATGGTAATGCGTAGAAAGGATTTTCCATAACAAAAGCTTTGTCATTATCCTCCCATTTTTCACCCAATTATTGATATGAGCAAATAAGGAGAATAGTTATAAATAAACTCAGAATAACTTGTTTGTTACAGGTTATTAGATTTCTCAGGCTCAGAGACGACATTTTATGCACTTACTTCAAATGAATTCAGTGTTAAACCTCTTCGAACTAGGCCCTTTATCCACTATTGCACGTTATTTTGCTAATCGTCTTGTTAGTGTATGTCCTAGATGTCGTTAATCACCGATTAATGAGGTCTTTGTGGAAGGGCGAGGAGATAAATCATCATCCTGTTTATGGTGTCAGCCTGATCGATTTGCAGCCAAGCTATTCATTAAGCAGGTTCTTGGACTTCATGAGCCAAAATGACGACTGGCTTGCGTCGGATCCGTCATGTCCTATTAGGTTTAGCTTACGAAAGTCTACCCTATCTTTTTAAGATTGCTTCTGTAATAATAGATCACTATAGGAGCTCGTGATCAAATTCTCTTTGGTTATTCCAAATAATTCGAGATAAAAATTACATTGGTTCCGTAGTTTTTCTTCTACAAAAGTTCCATCAACATCGATAGCTTCCACTTCAACGAATGTACCTAGATCATTGACAAAATCCAAGTGGAATTTCACATTTTCAATGAAATAAATGGATCTTTGCTTGTCAACAACAATAAGAATCCCTAGAGATTTAGTTAGGATCTCTTTTAGTGAGGAAACTGAATTAGAATCGAAATGATAGAGAG